>JAEINL010000056.1 GCA_016342655.1 Sphaerochaeta sp.
TTATTCTTAGGGGCAAAGCAATTAGACTTGAGTTTTGTCCTCAATCGGGATTTTTTCCCTTGTCGGGATTTGATATGTCTCTGGAAAACTTCACTGTTGATCATGAGGGAAATACACCTGGGTTCACCAGGAATACAAGAAAATATGAAACTCAACTTGCTCAAGCCCAAAGGAGACTGAGCAAGAAGAAAAAAGGTTCACAAAACTGGTATAAGGCAAAACATAACGTTGCAATTGTGCATGAGACGATAGACAATTCCCGTGCCGATTTCAACAGAAAGCTCGCAACCGAACTTGTAACCAAATATGATGCGATTTGCATCGAGACCCTTTCGTTGAAAGGGATGTCACGAGCATTAAGACTAGGTAAGTCAGTTCATGATCTTGGATATGCTGAATTTGTATCAAAGCTGAAACAGAAAGCTGAAGAGACAGGGACTCATATAATCCAAGTGGATCAATGGTTTGCCAGTTCTAAGCTCTGCAACAATTGTGGATATAAAAACTCTGCGCTCCAACTTCATGAGCGCACATGGACATGTCCTCATTGTAATGCAGAACATTCTCGTGATGAAAACGCTGGAAAAAACCTGCGTAATGTAGGTTTGCATATTTTGGGGCTGGGCGAGCCCTCCAAGCTTGTGGAGAGTGTGTTAGACGTAGAAACTTTGGTTCCTATGCAGTATTCTGTGAAGCAAGAAGCCCATCGGCCTTTACTGATGGGTAAGTCACCCTGAAGCGCGATACTCACTTGTCGGTACCAATGCTGTTCTGCCGGAGTCTCTGGGCAAGATGGCTAAGCTCCTGGGCTTCCCTGTGGTGATGCTAAACATGCATGGGCATTACCTCAACAGTCCTTGCTGGAACCTCACCAAACGGGGCAATAGGGTAGAAGCTGATATGACTCTACTGTATACACCTGATGAACTGGCAAAGAGTTCTGCCAAAGAGATAAACGCTGTTATCAACGAGGCTTTCATCTATGATGAGTACCACTGGCAGAAAGAGAATTCGATAGTCATCAAGTACCCGAAGCGTGCTGAAGGGTTGCACAAGGTACTGTACCAGTGCCCACACTGCCTGACCGAGTATGCTATGGAGAGCAAAGGGACAATCCTTTCATGCAACCATTGTCACAAGCAATGGGAAATGTCTGTATTGGGAGAATTATCGACTGTAAGGATGGCCATCGACGAATCCGAGCTCATCACTAAGTTTTCCCACATCCCCTCATGGTATGGGTTCGAGCGGGAACAGGTCAGAAAGGAGATAGAGAGGGGGACCTACCTCCTGGAGGTCCCTTCTCTGGTGGAAGCCCTTCCCAATGCAAGGGGCTATATTCCTCTTGGAGAAGCAAAGCTGACCCACTCCATGAAAGGGTTTCTTCTGGAGGGGGTGTTTGATGGTGAGAGGTTCTCCCTTGCAAAACCCACTCTCTCTATGTACTCCTGCCATATTGAGTTCGAGTACTTTGGCAAAGGGGACTGCATTGACCTGTCGACCTTGAGTGATACCTACTACGTCTATCCCCAAGGAAGAGACTTCTCTGTGACCAAGATGGCCTTGGCCACAGAGGAGCTCTTTGCGTATGAAAAAAGGCTGTCATCCTCCTAAAGCAGGAAAGGAGACAGCCTTTTTTTTGTTTCTTAGCGTAGTTTGTTTTTGCCTGTTCTAGCGCTGGACGCGTCCGCTGCCATCACCCTTACAGAGTGCTTCAACTTCACCCTTGAGGGTGAGGTTGAAATCACCACCTATAGAGTGTTTCAGAGCCGAGGCGGCAACCGCAAAGTCAATTGCATACTGCTCATCATCGCCGTACTCGCTCAAGGCATAGATGATGCCTGCTGAGAAGGAGTCGCCTCCCCCTACGCGGTCAATGATGTCGGTTATCTCATACTGCTTGGAAACATAGAAGCCAGTCTTCCCGTTGATGGCAGCACGCCAGCCGTTATGGTCGGCACTCTTGCTTTCGCGCAGTGTCACGCTGACCACACTGACGTTGGGAAACTGGCGCTTCACTTCTGAGGTAAGCTCCTCATAGACACCAAGGTCAAGTTCGCCTTTGGTGACATCAACCTTAGCCTCAATGCCAAGGCATTTCTGGATATCCTCTTCGTTGGCAATAATGATATCAGCATAGTTTGCCAATTCACGCATCACCTCTACAGCGGTCTTCCCATACTTCCAGAGCTTCTTACGATAGTTCAAATCAATTGAAACGGTTGCACCGGCTTCTTTTGCAGCCTTCATAGCTTCAAAGGTACAGTCAGCAGCTCTCTGGCTGATGGCTGGAGTAATGCCGGTTACATGCAACCACTGGGCATCAGCAAAAATTGCCCGGAAATCAAAGTCGGAGGGCTTGGCAAGGGCGATGGAGCTTTCTGCTCTGTCATAGACCACCATACTGGGGCGCTGGTTGGCACCGGTCTCCAGGAAATAGATTCCTACTCGACCGTCCTTGGTCCTGTTGATTGCTGAGACATCAACACCATATTTCCTTACTTCACGCAAGGCCGCTTCACCGATGGCATTCTCTGGAAGAGCGGTGACAAACTGTGCTTTCTTACCCAACAGGGAGAGTGATACTGCTACGTTAGCTTCACCACCACCAAAGGTGGCTTCCAACAAGGGAGACTGGAAGAAACGTTCATGCCCCGGAGATTTAAGCCTCAACATGATCTCACCAAAGGTAACAAACTTCTTGCCCATACAATCCTCCTAAAATATTTCGTGAACATTCAGTATTCTCTTGATATTTGGAATCATAGAAGGTATGCTGGGCTCTGTCAACATTATTTTGAAACAACGTTTCATATTTGAAATCAAATAAGGAGAATTACCTATGCATGAACAATTGTTTGCACAGATCCATGACATTGGACTTGTCCCCGTCGTCAAGATTGACGACGCATCAAAGGCTGTAGGCTTGGCAGGAGCCATGATCAAGGGAGGCCTCCCTTGTGCTGAGGTTACCTTCCGTACCGACGCTGCAGAAGAGGCCATCAGGAATATTACCAAAGCCTACCCCGAAATGCTCGTAGGAGCTGGGACTGTGACCAACCTCGACTATGCAAAGAAAGCTGTGGCAGCAGGGGCCAAGTTCATCGTATCCCCTGGCTTCAACCCCACCGTGGTGGACTGGTGCCTGGCAAACAGCGTTCCCATCGTTCCTGGCGTATGCACCCCCAGTGACATTGAACAAGGTCTTGCACGTGGTCTTACCACTCTCAAGTTCTTCCCAGCGGAAGCTTCCGGTGGAGTGGACATGCTTAAGAACTTTGCAGGCCCCTTCCCCCACTTGATGTTCATGCCCACAGGTGGAATCAGCCTGGCAAACCTTTCCTCGTACGCCAAGCAGAGCAACGTACTCGCAGTCGGAGGCTCTTGGATGGTCAAGTCAGACCTTATCGAGAATGAGGACTGGGAGGCTATCAGTAAACTTTGCAGTGACGCAGTAATCGCGTTACAGGGTCTTGAGTTCGCCCACATGGGACTCAACAACGAAAATGCCGAAGAGGCTGAAAAGAGCATCACAGGCTTTGCAGCCCTAGGTATGCCAGTTAAAAGAGGGAACTCCTCCACCTTCATGGGTCCCTTCATTGAAGTGCTTCCCAAGCTCTATCTAGGCAAGAACGGACATATCGGTTTCCGTTGCTTCGACATCGAAAGGACCCTCTCCTATCTAGCCAAGCGTGGCTTCACAGTCAATGAAGAGACCATCGCTCGAGACGCAAAGGGGACTATCAAGGTCTGTTACCTCAATGAGGACCTCAGTGGATTTGCCATCCACCTCAAGGTATAACAAGATTCAGGTGGACATTGCACCTTTTGTGTTGTCTCCCTTACAATTCCCCTATATTCCAAGAGGATGAACAAGAGAGAAGCCCTTTCGTATCTTTACGAAGGAGTTTCTCTCTTGTATTCTTCGAACAATGGAAATTATTCAAACCAACAGACTCAGCGCCCAACAGATACAATCGATCAGAAGCCTGCAAAAATTATGTTTCGGACTTGAAGGGTTGGAGAACGAACCGTTTCTCTCCAACGAGCTGAATACAGACTTGGACCTTGCCTGCTTCTACGTATGCTTTGAAGATCATGGGCTTGTGGGATTTCTTTCAGCATTCTTCCCTACAGGTGACGAAGTGGAGATCAATGGTTTTGTCCACCCTGAGCTGAGAAACAGAGGAATATTCTCCTCCCTAGCCGCAGCGGCCAGAAAGACCTATGAAAGGCACCCTTTCCACCAGATGCTCTTCCAAGTGGAGCCCTCTTCAGAAAGCGGGAAAGCTTATGTAAGAAGCAGATTTCCCCATATCCATACGAGTGAATACCGACTGAGGCTTTCCAAAAGCCGTTGGCAGGAAAAAAGACCTTTGACCACAACTATTGGTACCCTTGTTGAAGCTGATGGTGAATACCGTACGCTGTTCATCCAAACAGCAACGAACCTTCTGCGGGAGGAAGCTGGATTTGTCCAGCGCATGTTGGGCAATCCTGAAAGAAAAGGCTATCTCTACCTCTATAAGGACAAACCAACAGGTGTACTACAGAAATGCAAAGAAGGAGAGAATCTCACCATGATCTATGGGGTTGCCATTGATGAGAAGTACCGTGGCCAGGGCCATGGCAAAGCGATGTTCACCCTGGCATTGGATTCTTTCTTTATGTCATGCGATTCACTCTCTTTGGAAGTTGATTCTCATAATCCCAGAGCTTATGGACTATATAAGGCTTTAGGGTTCGAAATTGATTTTCAAGTTGACTACCATAGCTTGATTTTGTCATAGCTGTAACTCTTTGGCTCTCTCTTTGGTTGGATTTTTTATTTTCTTGACGTCACCATACGGGAAGGGTAGCATACACATACACACACAACGTTTCCCTTTGGGGAAAAGTCATTCTATGGAGGACACTATGAAAAGATCACTGGCTATCCTTATGGTTCTGTTGCTTCTCGTCCCTGCTCTGTTTGCTCAGGGTGCACCTGAGGCCACCCCAGCAGCCCCTGTTACTGCTCCCGCTGCAAGTTCCGGTAGCGTAAATGCATATACGACTCTCGAAGAACCACTGGCTGCAAAGCTATTCAAGCTCTTTGAAGAGGAGACAGGCATCAAAGTCAACTTCGTCCGCCTCAGCGGTGGTGAAGCTGTAGCCAGATTGGAAACAGAATCTTCCAATCCACAGGCCTCCATCTGGGTAGGTGGCGTAGGTCTGGACCACATTACAGCCAAGAGCAAAAACCTTACAACCCCCTATGTAAGCCGCTATGCAGCAAAAACTCCTGCCCAGTTCAGAGATGCAGATAACTATTATATCGGACTCTATGTCGGGCCTTTGACCTTTGTCACAAACCTTGACAGAGCAAAGGAGCTTGGTCTTGAAGCTCCCCGTAGCTGGGCTGACCTTACCAAACCCGAGTACAAGGGGTATGTCCGCGTTGCCAATCCAAATTCCTCAGGCACTGCCTATAACGTACTGACTACCATACTTGATGTCTTTGGAACTGAAGACAAGATGATCGAGTACATGAAGGCCCTGGACCAGAATATCGACCAGTACACCAAAAGTGGTTCCGCCCCTGGAAAGAGCGTAGCAACCGGCGAGATTCCCATCGCTATCGGCTATGCACACGACCAGGTCAAGCTCAAGGCAGCCGGATCAAACATCGTCATAACCGCTCCTAGTGAAGGTACCGGCTATGAATTGGCTTCCATGTCCCTCGTTGCAGGTGGCAAGGACAGCGTCAATGCTAAAAAACTGTATGACTGGGTACTTTCAAGTCCTAAGGCACAGACAACCTTTACCGAATGGTATGTGGTTCTTGTTGCTGATGGCGCTGCAAAGCATCCAGATGCTCTTGCGATTAGCGACATCAAGACAGTTGTGCAGGATATGGTTTGGGATGGGAATAAGGTCAACAAGACCCGTCTTCTCGACCGTTGGACCAATGAGATCGGCAACAAGAGATAATTACCCTTGGTAATTCTAGCTTTCATACCACCCTGCAAGCTATCCTTGCAGGGTGTGTGTCAATATTGGACAAACTAGATGTTTACAAAAAAACGTATTATTCAGTTTTGTTTCGCCGCTCTGATATTCCTCTCGCTAGACCTATGGATGTTCAACACCCTCTCCACAAACTTTAGAGGCTATGAAGAGTTGCGAAATTTCAACGAGATTGCACTCTTTGCTCAGACAGCTCCCGAAAACGAGGCAAGTAACGCCTATAAAGAGTGGATTCCTACGGTTAAGGATATCATTGCCGGCGCTCGCGCCTTTTACTTTTCCTTTGATGAGATGCAAGGGAATTTTGTCCCATCCACAGGATCAGAGACAAATTACAGGCTTTGGGATGAGAACAAGAACACAGCAGAGTTCCAAAAGGCTATGGAAAGTGTCTACTACCTTGAGCCGATGAAGCTGTCAGGTTCCTATAAGGCCGACTACACTCTCGACCCTGATATCCATAGTAATGAGACTATAGACTCACAAGTCTATTTTGTACCGGTTATTGATGATAACGGCTATCAGGCAAATGGGGCTATCATGATCCTTGTGCCAAACAGCACTGCAACAGGGTACATGAACCTGCTTCGCACCATCTTCATCTCTGCAGCGGTAATCTTCCTCGGTATCATGCTGGTCATTACCTTTACTAGGGACCCCATAACAGGGTTTATGGTTCTGGCCCTCTTTGGTGTTGTGGTGGTTTTTATCGCCTATCCGCTTCTTGAAGCGGTGAGGCTATCTTTCATGAAGGACGGGGTTGTATCCCTGCAGACCTGGAAAGAAACCCTCTCCCCCACCTACATGGTAGCTCTCTGGGGTTCGTTACGCCTCGGAGTTCTGACTGCCTCCATCTCCACTCTCGTGGGATATATGTTTGCCTTCCTTATCGAAAGAACCTCCTTCAGGAAGAAGAAGGTAATGAGCATACTGGCAACCATGCCAGTCATTTCCCCTCCCTTCTCCCTGAGCCTTTCAATCATACTTTTGTTCGGGAACAACGGCCTCATTTCAAAACAGCTGTTGCACCTGAATACCTCTATCTATGGTCTATCTGGCCTTACCATCGTCCAAGTGATCGGTATGTTCCCTATCGCCTTCATGACGATCAGCGGAGTCCTCAGGCAGATAGACTCCACCGTTGAGGATGCCTCGCTGGACCTCAGCGCTTCCAGGTGGCAGACCTTTAAAGCAATTACACTTCCTTTATCAGCACCTGGTATCGTATCTGCATGGTTACTGGTCTTCACCAATTCCCTAGCAGACTTTGCCAACCCTTTGTTGCTCAGCGGTGACTATCGGGTCCTCTCAACCGAAGCCTATATGCTGGTTACAGGACGAAACAACATCAGTGCCGGAGCGGCTCTCTCCTTCCTGCTGCTTATGCCCACCATTACAGCCTTCCTGATCCAAAGGCAATGGGTTTCTAAGAAGAGCTACGTAACGGTGACAGGCAAACCCTCGACGACACTCACCGAGCTTACCAACAAGCCGGTACGCCTCTCCTTGGAGGTTGTCTCTTGGACTTTCATCGGCTTCATTGTTTCCCTCTACCTTACCATAGTGGCAGGATGCTTTGTGGTAAACTGGGGGATAGACTACTCCTTCACCCTGGCAAACTGGGGAGAGGCCCTCTCACGAGGATGGACGTCCATCCGTGACACAGTCACCCTTGCTGCGATTGCAACCCCGACAGCAGGCCTGTTGGCCATGCTTACGGCAATGCTGCTCGTGCGCAAGAAGTTCCCCGGCAAACGCCTGTTGGAGATGATCATAATGACCCCCTATGCAATACCAGGAACACTGATCGGTATCAGCTATGTCCTGGCATTTAACAAACCACCACTGTTGCTTGTGGGGACAGGGGCCATCATCGTCATCAACTATGTGATTAGGGAACTGCCTGTAGGGGTG
The DNA here is from genome assembly GCA_016342655.1 of Sphaerochaeta sp. Taxonomy (GTDB): domain Bacteria; phylum Spirochaetota; class Spirochaetia; order Sphaerochaetales; family Sphaerochaetaceae; genus Sphaerochaeta. The sequence continues at coordinate 7,924 of JAEINL010000056.1, forward strand.
GAGAACGGCATAACAGCCCTTCACCAGATAGACCCTGCCATCGAAGAGTCGGCAGCTGACCTTGGAGCTGATGTTACCACCGTATTCAGGACCATCGTCCTACCTTTGGTTCGTCCTGCATTCCTTTCGAGCATGTCCTACACGTTCGTTCGCTCGATGACTGCAGTCAGTGCCATCATCTTCCTCATATCGGCGCGTTGGAACCATCTGACCGTCCTCATTTTCAACTTCTCTGAGAACCTCAGGTTCGGTCTGGCCAGCGTCTTGTCAACCATCCTCATTGTCATCGTGCTCCTTGTATGGACTCTGATGCAGATTCTGGTCAAGGATGACAAGCTCACACAAAAAACTATTTCAACCCGGTAAGGGGGCTTTCTATGTTGGAAAAAAAGAGTGTATCAGTAACGCTTGAGCATGTTACCAAACGGTTCAAGGACGTGAAGGGCAAGAAGGATGTTATCGCTGTCAATGAAGTGAATCTGGTCATTGAACCAGGGGAGCTCGTGACGTTACTCGGGCCTTCAGGATGTGGAAAGACCACGACGCTGAGGATGATTGCAGGTTTTGAACTGCCTACCGAGGGTAAGATTTTCATTGGCAATGAGGAGGTCACCATGATGCCTCCTAATAAGCGTGACACAGCGACCATGTTCCAGAGCTATGGCCTGTTTCCCCATATGACGGTGTTTGACAATGTGGCCTATGGCCTCAAGCTTCGTAAGGTTCCCACAGAGCAGATCAAGGAAAGGGTAAACGAGACCCTTGCCATGGTCGGTCTAGCCGACTATGGCGACAGGGCCCCTTCCAAGCTATCGGGTGGACAGCAACAGCGCGTAGCCCTTGCAAGAAGCCTCATCGTCACCCCTTCAGTACTGCTGTTGGATGAGCCACTTTCTAACCTCGATGCCCTGCTCAGAGAGCAGATGCGCGTGGAGATCAGAAAGATTCAGAAGGAGCTTGGTATTACTGCAGTCTATGTAACCCACGATAGGGTGGAGGCGATGAGCCTCTCTGACCGTGTTGTTGTCATGAAGAACGGCTTCATCCGCCAGATAGGGCCTCCTTCTGTGATTTATGAAGAACCGAACTCACGCTTTGTAGCAGGCTTTGTAGGCAAGGCAACGTTCTTTCCTGTAACGATTCTAAGAAAAGAGGCAAAGAACTGGATCTGTGAATTTGGAGGAAAGGAAACTGTCGTCAGTCAGGCTGGTGAGAATGTTGAGGTCGGAGCGGAAGCTGTCCTGATGGCTAGACCCGAGTCACTGAGGGTTGTCGAGCCGGGAGCCGGACATATCGAAGGAAAAGTTCGTCTGAACGTGTACCTGGGAAACAGCCTGGAAGCATTCATCAACACCTCCTTTGGAGAGGTCTTGGTACAGATAGATGATCCTCATGCAAAGAAAGTATTTGCCGAAGGATCTGATGTCTCCATTGCTTTTGCCCCTGACCGTGTCAGGTTGCTCAATAAGGATGAAGAGTAGAGAGCTTGTGCAAGGTAATTCTCAAAAGAACGAGTGCCATACCCTTAGGGAATGGCACTTTTCTATTTGCCCAGAATGGGCGATACCTAGGTGCTGAGAGTCCTCTGTGGGTGCGGTACTGCCAAGAGATAAAACCACTAGCCTTAGGCAAGTGCGACCAGGTGAGTGAGGAAGCCAAAGGGCTTGATACAGAGACCAATACGGGGAAAATGGTTGCAGAAGCCCTTGTTCTCAAGGCCCGTGATGCAATAGCCCTGATCGCTGAGTAGGGAAAAGCTGCTCATATGCGAAAAGGAGGCAACGCCTCCTCTTTCCAGGGCTTGCCCTGGGGTATTGATACCTTTCATTGGTGTATGGTGCATTGTTCCGGCAAGGTGGCCTAAGGCCACCTTGCTCTGCTTGTATCACATCCCAAAGACTACAACTCGCTGACTGTGACTCCCTCTTTAATAACCAGGGGCTGACCTACCCCTGTCACCTCTAGACCCTGAACCGTACAATGCACATTCCTCATGCGTATGCCACGCTCACAGACCTCTGGAAGGCCTTGCGTCATCTCGCTGTACTGGTTCAAGTCTCTTGAATGCAACACCAAAAGAGCAGTTCTCTATATGTAAGCCGGTTGTTGGCTCTTCAGGCAGACCAACAACAAATCCAGCCGAAGAACGGGCACAGGTTGCCCTGCATTCTGATGTTGGAAAACAGCAAGTTTGTAATCTTACCACCCCTTCCCCTTCTCGTCTTTATCCTAACCCCCCGATCAGTCCCATCGAAAAGGCAATCAGAAACGTTGATATTAAAGATTCCTCCAGCTGTTTCACTGCCTATAACAGCACCGCCATGTGCATTCTTGACAGTACAGTGCTCAATGCGGATATCGTTTGTAGGAATATTAGTTCTGATACCATCATCACCAACATCTATATGACACCCTTGTATCTGGACAATCTGGCAAGAGCCAACGTCTATACCATCAGTATTGGGAGCATCCTTGGGCTTGATGATCGAGAGGTATTTGAAGAGAAGGTTGGTCGAGTAGAGAGGATGTAGGGTCCATAAAGGACTGTTGGTAAGGGTGACCCCCTCAACGATCACCTGTTCACTCTTAAGAATCTGTAGCAAGGGAGGGCGCAAGTACTGTGACAGTCTTACCCCACCTCCTCCACTTTAGCCTTCATAACCAGGATTTAAGACTGCGAGGCGCTTCTCCACGGGAGAGACAGGACCCTTCTGAAACTCTCGCTTGTAAGAGAAGGCCTCCCACTAAGTTTTCCCTGTCCATCCAGGACCCCTTCCCAGCGTGAGAAGACAGGTTGGTATTGGTTCTCATCATCGCTGAACAGAATCCTTGCCCCCTTTTCCAAACGTAGGGTGATGTTGTTTTTATCTTGTATTGTTAGGGGTCCTGTCTTCCATATACCCTCGGTAATACTGAGGGAGTCCCCACTGTGCAAGGCGGCAAAGGCCAAGGCAAAATTAGTGCTGTTATCATAGAGAGCATCACCGATGCCTCCAAAACTCTTCATGTAATAGTGCACGGCCATCACCTCCAAGTGCTCTCTTCCCTGCACGATATGGCTTCACATAGTGTGTGATTCGTATTTTACTCAAGTGGAAAAAATCCTTCCTGTTCTCTCTAATAGTGAACCTTGCCACACGCTTGGGGCAAGGTTCATTAATGACCAGTATTTGTATTATACAGGACTAGAGAAGGAAAGGCTGGGCGAAAGAAACCGGGCGTTTATTGTCAGAGAGGACTTTTTCCATATACACCCGATCGAGTTCAAGGTCGTCTACTAACCTCAGCAGGAGCTCTTCAGGAACAAGATTCTGTTCACAGAAGAGAAAAATGAGAGCTTTCTCTGCAATATTTGCAGGCTTGAGGGAGTTGAAGTGGATTTCCTCATCAGGTTTTCCAGCATAACGCTCTTGGAGATTTGCAAACAGCATGGAGCTCTCCTTGTCATGTTTGAGGGCGTACAGCTCCTTGCGTAAGGGCTGTTCATCCCCTCTTGCTGCCTGCTCCCCTAGGGGTTTGAGGTGAAAGAAGGTGTACTCCTTACCAGGCAGGTAGTGGTGCTCATCACACCTAGCAGCATAGTTTGGCTCCAGGTTGCTGCTCTTGAAGGCATCACCACCTACTATGATCAGAGGATCGAAGTAGAGGGCCGGACATTCCAGCCCATCCACCTGATAGTACCGATAGGTATTAAAGGCATCCTCCATACAGTCCGGATGCTCGCAGTAGGCAGTAAGGGGGATGACATCGGTGGCGATGTCCAGCATGAGACGCGCTGTCGAATTGAATAGGTCCCGGCGGAAGTTTAGGATGAGTGTGGGGAATATGAACATGACCCCACGCTCGAAGCTATGGTTACGCACGACATAGGCAAGCCTCTCATCGAAGAAGGAAGCCTCGTCAATGATGAAGGTGCCCACTGTGGGGTTGTCCCTAAGGACCTCCTCAAGACCGAAGGAATCACGGATCTTTGCTATATTGGTACCACAGCTTACATAGCCACTTCGGTAGCAAAGGGCATCCTCAGGATATTTGGAAAAGCGCTGTCCATCTATTTCACTGCGGATGAAAAAAACCTTCCGGCGGTCAACCTCACCACTGCTGGTCAAGGCCCGTACCTTCTCCCCTTTTTTTTGCGCTATGGCTGCATCACGCCAGACCCGAGCGGCAAACTCAGTCTTGCCCGATCCCATGGGTCCTATCAGAAGGACCCTACGTCCTGGATTGGTGAAGTCAAAATGTGAGAAGGTATTGTGGATATCGATGGTGGGGAATCCTAGACTCTTGAGAAAATCAGTTCCCTCACCATGGGGGTCAATTCGCGGCATGCTGCCCCTCGACGATGGCAATCCCACAGGAAGCACCAATTCTGGTTGCCCCAGCCTCAATCATCACTCTCGCCTCTTCATAGCTATGGATCCCTCCAGAGGCCTTGACTCCAAGATCAGGGCCTACCGCCTTACGCATAATACGGATGTCTGTTTCTTTTGCCCCTCCTGTGGAGAACCCTGTGGAAGTCTTTACGAAATCAGCTCCGGCTGTCTTGGCTAGACGACAGGCACGGACTTTTTCTTCGTCAGTGAGCAGACAGGTTTCGATGATGACCTTCAGAGTCTTCTTCCCGCAAGCCTGCTTAACCTTTGCAATATCATCCAAAACAAGATCATCATCATGGTTTTTCAACCAACCGATGTTTATGACCATATCTATCTCGTCTGCACCATCGGTCACAGCTCGCTTGGCCTCAAAAGCCTTACTCTCTGTAGCCATAGCCCCAAGGGGAAAGCCTACAACTGAACAAACCATAACTTCACTTTTTGCTAACATCTTGGCACAAAGGGGAACCCAACAACTATTCACACAAACTGATGCAAAATGCCACTGCTGAGCCTCTTTACAAATCTGTTCAATCTTCTCGCGCGTTGCATTAGCCGCGAGAACCGTGTGGTCGATGTACTTGGCGACATCATCTACTATCATGGCAACCTCCATTGCTTAAGGTACACAGTAAGCTTACTCCAAATCCCTATTGCTATCAACGGAATTGTTTGACATACTCCCACTCTAAAACCTTGAACAAAAAGGAAAACCCTCTTCAACTACTCTTTCTTGCATTGGCATTAGGAAATTATTCCGACAGTAAAAATATATTCTGTTTACCTGATATTGAGTTATGAGAATCCTCTCTTGCTTATTTTGATATACATTCCACCATAATTTGCAATTGACAACTGAATAATTTTTCTGTAAGCCGAAAATGGATTTTTCCTCCTACCTTAAATACGGTGGGTAAATCCGGTCAATTTATAGCTAGATTTTGTTGTTTCCATCGCTGATTCCGGTCGGAAACAAGCCGTTAACCTTACTATAAATTGCATGATGAGCAAGGTGAAAAGCTTGTACTTCATTGATGATCAAGAGGAAGGGCAGGAAGTGATGAAGAGCTGCTGGAGACATCGTGAGAGTATCACATGCCTTGATCGGGTGTTGTGGTATCCAGGCAACTTAGGATATCACGCATAACGAATTACAGACAGCAATGAACCGAAAGGATGGCTATTCTCCTGTACTTGAGTGGGGGAGACGGTACTGTTTCCCTATGTATTGGAGAAGAGGAAGTCTTTGAGAATCCCACCAGACAAGGGGGCTTCCCTTCCTTGTTCAGGGATTCTCTCCCTAGTGTTCCTCCATTAAAACACAGTTTAGCTCATACGGGAAATTTTCATTTGTGGTTCGAGTGGAATAAATCATATTCGGCTTAGTTGCAATTGACAACTGAATAATTTTTCTTGACAGGTAAGGAAATGCATATATACTATTTAATAGATGTTACGTAACACCAACTATTGTGTGGATACGTACTACCTAAACTTAAGGGGGAAGAAAAAGATGAAGAAGAAACTGTTAAGAGTCTTGGCGATCAGCTTGATGGTTGCCACCATTTCCAGTTTGGCTTTCGGCGCAGGGGCAGCTGAAAAATCAAAAGATGTTACAGTCAACATGTTCCAACTCAAAGTTGAGATCAAGGACGCAATTGATGGGTATGCAGCAAAATATTCACAGGCAACCCCCGGCGTGACTGTGAAGGTTGAAACACTTGGCGGTGGCGGTGATTACGGTGGTGCCATGAAAGCCAAGGCTCAAGCTGGTCAGATGCCCGACATATTTATGATCGAAGGGCTTGGCGGTTATGAAATCTGGAAAGACTACATCGCTGATCTAAGCAACGAACCATGGATAGCCGACACCGATCTGGCCTTTATGGTCGACGGAAAAGTGCTTGGATTCCCAGTCGCCATCGAAGGCTATGGATTGGCCTACAACGCTGATATCCTCAAGAAGGCTGGAATTGATCCGGCAACACTGACAACCCGCGCAGCATATGAGAAAGCATTCAAACTGCTGGACTCAAAAAAAGCTGAACTTGGCATTGATGCACCGGTGGCGATGGCCGCTTCCGTCGCTGGCGGAATGTGGTGGGTCGCAGCCCAGCACAATCTTGCTGTGTATTGGGGAGGAGGACTCGGCTTCAACGACACCAGCATCATCGAGAAAGCACTCAATGGCAAGCTGGATAGCGAACGCTTCCTGCAATATACAAAATACCTTCAACTGCTGTTCAAGTATGCAGATAAAAAGATCTTGCTGAATGGTAGCTATGATGATCAGGTTGGGTCTTTCGCCCAAGGCAAGACCGCTTTCCTCCATCAGGGAAACTGGGTGGATCCAAATCTGGCTCAGCTCGGTGTCACCTTCAAGATCGGCTACGCTCCTCACGCATTCCTTGATGTGGAAGAGAAAGGCCTCTACCTGTTCGCTCCAAGCTGGTACTGTGTGAATCCCAAGAGCCCGAATGCTGAAGCGGCAAAAAACTTCCTCACTTCGATCGCAACAACTCCAGACGGACATGATTACATGGTCAACCAGGCAGGTATGATCCCAGCCTTCAAGTCGGTCACACTCAAGCCATCCGGCCAACTCAGCCAGGCTTTGATGGAAGCAAACGCAAAAGGTGGAAACTACGGCGTCTTCTTCGGGATGTTACCTGATGGCGCTGGACAGAACATATTTGGACCAATTTTCGATCTGTTTGCCCAGAACCCTGATAATACAGACCAGTTTATCGCGGATATGACAAGAGCAGTTGCGAACTTCGCAAAGAAGTAGTAATCCAGGCTCTTGCAGAAGCAATTGGCTTCTGCAAGAGCCTTTATCAATCGATCCGGGGAGTGGAATGAAATGAAACAAAGTCGTTTGGTCAATGTTCTATTCGTGGCGCCTTGTGCTTTCGCCTTTACCATGATTATTATCATCCCTTTCCTTTTTGGTCTCTATTTTTCCATGACTGATTGGAATGGTGTGAACAACACCGTCAATTTCGTGGGGTTCAAGAATTTCCAGACCCTGCTTTCCTCACCAGATTTCCTGTATTCCTTTTTAATAACAATCGCATATACACTCATCAATATTGTCTTTGTCAACATCGTGAGCTTTAGTCTTTCATTGATGGTGACCAGCAAACTCCGTAGACGTAATTTCTACAGGGCAGGTTTCTTTGTCCCCTATCTCATTGGTGGAATCGTCCTAGGTTACATCTGGCAGTTCATACTGAACAACATCTTGGTGGATTTCGGCAATATCCTATCGATTAAAATATTACAAACATCTTTTCTCAGCCTTCCCCATACGGTCATATGGACTATGGCCGCAGTGAATACCTGGCAGTACGCAGGCTATATCATGTTGATTTATGTTGCCTCCATCCAAAGCATTCCTGCCTCCCTTATGGAAGCGGCAAACGTTGATGGTGCGAATTATATCTCACGGGTATTTCACATCCTGATCCCGATGATGGCAAACGCCTTCACTATCTCAATCTTCCTAACCCTGACTACCTCGTTCAAACAATTTGATATGAACCTGACATTGACCAACGGCGGACCGGCCACTAGATTTCTCGATATTCCGGTTAAAGCCAGCCAATTGCTTGCCATGAATATATTCAATACCGCGACCGCAAATCGCATGGCGGAAGCACAAGCCAAAGCTGTTATACTGTTTTTTGCACTGCTTGTGATTTCCTTAACCCAAGTCTCAGTAAATAAAAAGAAAGAGGTGGAGATGTGATGAATCTTACAAAAGTACAAAAGAAATCGCACTCTACAGTAAAATGGAATCTGGTTCTGCTGGAACTACTGACTGTGATCCTTTTTATCCTGTTCATGATTCCCTTTGGTATGGTTGTGCTCAATTCAGCAAAAACCTCCAAGGAGATAATCTTCAATGCAATCGCTTTGCCTTCAGACTGGAATCAGCTGGTTATCAATGTCTCGCTGATTTTCAATAATCCCACAGTTGATTACTTGGGAGCCTTTGTGGACAGTACATTGATTACCGTTTTTTCGCTTCTGGTTATAGCCCTTTTTTCCTCCATGTGCGCATGGGTGCTTGTACGAAATAAAACAATCTGGTCGGCTATACTTTTTATGGTTTTTGTATCAGCTATGGTCATCCCCTTTCAAGTTTTAATGTATCCTTTGGTTCGATGGATGCGAATCAGCGGCGATTTCCTACATTTTCGTCTACTCGGAACCATTCCGGGAATAGTGTTTGCCTACTTAGGTTTCGGAAGCCCACTCTCAATCTTCATTTTCCATGGATTCATCAAGAATATCCCTTACGAACTTGAAGAAGCCGCGACCATCGATGGCTGTTCCCGAGGGAGGACTTTTTTTTCGATTGTATTCCCCCTTTTGCAACCAATTGTTGTTACAGTCCTTATTCTTAATGGTATCTGGATTTGGAACGACTATTTGCTCCCCTTGCTCATGCTTGGTTCCAACGGTATTGTCCAAACCATACCAATTGCCGTGACAGCCTTTGCAGGAGCGTATCTCAAGCAGTGGGATTTGATCTTGACATCAACTCTTATAGCCATGCTTCCTCTCATAATTCTGTATCTGTTTGCACAACGATATATCATTAAGGGAATGGTAGAAGGTTCAATAAAATAAAATTTCTGGAGTATCATATGAAAATTGTCTTGGTAGGAGCCGGAAGTATCCAATTTGGGTATGGTATGCTCGGCGATATTTTTAACAGCAAAATGCTGACAGGTAGCGAAATCACACTACTGGATATCAACGAACAGGCATTAGGGAAAGTTTTGCGTATCGCGCAAGAGTTCATTGCGAAGCATGAGCTCCAATTCACCGTGAATGCTACCACGAACAGGAGAGCAGCGTTTGAAAATGCTGATTTCATCATATCCTCTATCGAGGTAGGGAACAGGTTCCAATTGTGGGATGAGGATTGGAAAATTCCATTGCAGTATGGAGTGCACCAAGTCTACGGTGAGAATGGAGGCCCCGGCGGGATTTTCCACGCTCTGCGTATCGGCCGTGTCATTCTAGAGATTATGAAGGATGTTATGGAGATATGTCCAAAAGCATGGGTTTTCAATTACTCGAATCCGATGACATCCATTTGTACAACGGTAAAAAGGGTGTATCCCCAAGCAAATTTCATCGGCATGTGCCATGAAATCGGTTGGCTAGGCCGATGGTTGCCCCGGATGCTTGAAATGAAGCCAGAGGATATGCATTTCAGAGCGGCCGGACTGAACCATTTCAGTTGCTTGCTGGAATTGACGGATTGCAAGAGTGGCAGGGATCTCTATCCTGAGGTATTGGAAAAGGCTGAAGCTTTCTTCGAACGTGAGCCTGGCTATAGTGACCTGTTGGATGAATACCGTAGAACAGGAAATCTTGAGGCCGCCGAGAAGTTCGATAAAGGCCAGTCCAATAAGATAAGCAAGTATGAGTGGGCAGACCGCCGGTTAGTTCAGTTCATGTTGAAAAACTATCAGCTGTTACCGATCACAACCGACAGCCACTTCGGAGAGTACTTGAGCTGGGCTTGGGATGTGGTCGACCATCGGGGTATCCTTGATTTTTATGATGTGTATAAAGTCATGCTGTCGCAAGATTCTCGTCCTGAAATCCGAATGGAGACATCCGAACGGGTGGTTCCAATAATCGAAGGCATCCTTGGAGATTCCGGTTATGAAGAAAGTGCAGTCAATGTGCAGAATGATGGGCTGATTGAAGAATTACCATCGTGGATCTCGGTCGAGGTTCCTGCGATCATTAACAGACACGGTGTGAACGGTATCAAGATGAGGGATGTACCAAAAGGGTATCTTGCCTTGCTCAGGTCTTACACCGGTGTGTACGATTTGACAGCAGAAGCTATCATCCAGGGAAAGAAAGCGTATGTGATCCAAGCTATGCTGGCCAATCCTGTAGTGCACCAGGCTTCTCATATTGAAGCCATGGTGGATAGGATGATCGACCAGCAGAAAAAATGGTTGGGATATTTGAAGTAGCAGTAGGAAAAAGGCGGAAACTCGCTCCAAATGGGGGGTGTGCATCAGCCTTTTTTTTAAAATAAGATACAGGCATGTCAACAATAAAAAAAATTGCTCAAAAAGCAGGAGTCAGCCCAACTACAGTAGCCAACGTCCTACATGGGAGGCTCGGCAGAGTATCGCAGGGCACTCTCAATAAAGTGCAATCCGTCATCCAAGAGGAAAAATATGCTCCCAACATGGGAGCGCTCATTCTCGCTCATAGCGATTCCCGTATAATCGGCATAATAATGTTCATGGAGCCTCGTCGGGATGAGACCGTTCTTGAAGATCCCTTTTCTTCCGCAATATTGGGAGCCATGGAACGCAAGATCCGTGAGAACGGATACTTTGTGATGTTGCATACCACCAGTGATGAGGCCGAAGTCGTACGTCTTTCCAAAGCCTGGAAACTAGCTGGTTTAGTCCTGGTCTGGGCTCCTAGCAACATCTGCAACATCATTTGCGATAGTATCGATACCCCCTTGGTGTTTATTGATTCCTATTTCACTGATAACCAGCGAGTCTACTATAATATCGGGTTGCAGGATCAGCGTGGTGGCTATGAAATAGCCCGTTACCTGCTTTCGATGGGACATAGCCGCATCGTGTTTCTTGCGAATGATCCTTCGTTCACAGCTGGAGACAAAGCACGTTTCAGTGGATGCCGTGAGGCATTTCAGGAACAAGGTCAGCTTCTGCCCGAAGATTGTTATGTACAATTGCCAAAGGACCGCAGGGAACGAGAAAAACTGTACCTACAGCTTGCCGATGACAGCTCTCCATATACGGCATTAGTTTGTTCCTCCGACTATCACGCTGCCGAGGCGGTCTCGTTTCTGCAGGATAGTGGCATCGAAGTCCCCAGACAAATATCAGTGACAGGTTTTGATGATAATATTTTCGCACGCTTGGTCCGCCCCCGTCTGACGACCATCCACCAGGATTCTGGGGAAAAGGGAAAGCTTGCCATATCCATGCTCATGAAACTCATCAGAAATGAACCGGTGAGTGAACCCAATAGGCGACTTCCTATACGTCTGGAAATACGGGATTCTGTGCAGAGGATTGTGGAAAAATAGAAAGGAAGCTCATGACTATATCCTTTATGAGGAATTTTCCTACAGCTCGCCTGATGGCGCTCCGACTGGGCACTGGATATCGTAAAAGGAGTACGTAAGCGGCCTCTCATTGTTTTGAGTGATAGTATAACAAACCGATAAAATCATTTGAAAGAGGTATGGCATAGTTTATCTAAAACTGTCACGTATCAACAAACAGATCGAGCCTCTGTACTAGTGGTTTGTAGGCAAAAACCTTGACGAAGGCTCCAGAGCACTATACCCTAAGTCTCATGATTTTAGAAACCATTGAGAAGTATTATACATGGGCACTGATAGCCATCCTGCTGGTGAATTTCACCCAAAGAAAGATTACCCGCACGGAAAAGAAGCGGTTTGCTACCATCTATCTGGCAGCAATTCTCCTAGTGTTTGAGGTAGGTATCGTAACCATCCTTTCACGGAAACTGAACCATAACCTTGCCTGGCTTGTGCTTGCACTCTGTATCGGGCTTTTCTACCTCTTCAGGAATAAGGCACTGCCTTTTAGAATTCATTGTGTAGAGTGTGGTACAAGACTGGATTTCAACCACATCATCGGTCATGACGACAACCTCTGTAGCGATTGCTACAACAAGGCTCATCCGGAGGAAGCCGCTGCCGAAGCTGCCAAGAAACCAAAAACTGCACAGGTTACAGAAGAGCCTACTGAATTGGTAGTTCCCGACACAGTTGCAGAGATGGACTGGGACCTATGGGACCCCAAGGAAGTGTGTGTCATTACCTACCTCTTCGATGGGGATAATGTATTGCTCATCGACAAGAAGACAGGATTGGGAAAAGGTCTGGTCAATGCCCCCGGCGGACACATAGAACTTGCTGAGACTGCAACCGAAGCAGCCATCAGGGAGGTCAAGGAAGAGACTGAGCTTGTTATTGAAAACCCAAGAATGGTTGGAAAACTTAACTTCCAGTTCAAGGACGGGTTGTCCGAACGCGGCTATGTCTTCTTTGCCGACACCTATAGCGGCACCCCCACTGAGACTGAAGAGGCCAAACCTTTCTGGTGTCCTATCAAGGACATTCCCTATGACAAGATGTGGGAGGATGACCTACACTGGTTACCCCAGGCTCTTGAAGGCAAAAAATTTGAAGGGTTCTTCATTTTCGATGATCAGAAGATGCTCGACAAGCTCGTGACCTTTGAGGAAGATGAACAAGAGTGAGATTGGCCTCGGCTGCTGGCAGTTTGGGCCTTCCTTCGGGTTTTGGGATGGTCAAGACCATCTGGATTCCGTCCGTGTCCTTCATAAGGCACTAAGAGACAACATACGGCACTTCGATACTGCCGCTTCCTATGGGAGTGGCAGGAGCGAACAGCTCCTAGGACACCAGATTAAACGATTTGCAAACTCCATCAGGCGTGAGGACCTGCGCATAGCAACGAAAATAATGCCCAAGAGCCCCGCTCTTGTCAGAAAGGATGTGCAAAAGAGCCTCTCTAGGCTCTGCACTCCCTATCTGGACATCCTCTATCTCCACTGGCCAAGCAGTTCAATAGAACTCCCTCCTATACTTGAAGCAATGCTGCAGATTAAGGACGAGGGTCTGGTACGGTCTTTGGGCCTCAGCAACTTTCCCCTTTCTTTACTCCCTTCATTATCTGAATATCCCATCTCCTACCTTCAGAGCCCCTGTTCACTGCTCTGGACCAAGGACATACAGAGCCTTCGTTCCTACTGTACCAAGCATGCTATCAAGCTAGTTGGTTATAGCCCCTTGGGCTTAGGTCTGCTCAATGGAAAACATCTTATTGCCCCTGATGACAGCAGAAAGGATCTTTATGTCTTCACTGAAAGCTCTTACTCCGCCTATAGGGATCTCTATGCTATACTAGAAGGGCTAAGCGAGAAGCATCAGCGCCCTATGGCCCAAATCGCCATCAGGTGGGCGATGGCCCAAGGCTTTGATGTGTTGCTCCTGGGAGCTAGGAACAAAACCCAATTGGAAGAGAACCTAGCAGCCCGATCAATAGAACTTAGTGGGGATGAATGTTCAGCACTAGATAGGGCCGCTTCCTTCCTTGCTGTGACCATCCCCTCTGGACAGGACAATCTGTTCGGACATAGGTGGTAAAGGTGAGAATTCCTTTGGAGAGTGCACAAACTGAACTGGAGGTACGGAAGTCTAAATTCTTTACCTTTGCCATTCCCTGCACGTCCCTTACAGAAGCAAAGCATATGGTCAGCACATTGAAGCAAGAGCATCCAGGGGCTAACCATGTGGTGCATGCTGCTGTAATCGGAGAACGAGGGGATGAATTCAGCTACAGCGATGACCGCGAGCCAAAAAACACTGCAGGAAGGCCAGCCCTTGAGGTGCTCAAAGGTAGTGGCATCACCAACGTGGCAATCTTCATTGTCCGCTACTTTGGAGGCACCTTGCTGGGGACAGGAGGCTTGGTCAAAGCCTATGGGGACAGTGCAAAAAATGTCCTGGAGATCCTTAAGACTGAAGAGCTCATAGAAACGTGCAGCTTCTCCATAACAACAGCCTACAACCTGTATGAACCCATCAAGAAGCTACTCACAGACTCTAAAGCGGCTATTGAAGATGAACAGTTTGCCACTGATGTTAGTATCAAAGGCACCCTTGCTACCACTGAAAAGGAATACGTTGCACATGGGGTAATTGAGCTCTCCAATGGTCGTGACCATATAGTGTTTATCGACTAGAAAACTTGCTGAACTTAAGATCAGGACCATCTTCACTAACCGGCTTGTCATCTTTGAACAGCGTATCAGCATCCTCATAGAGCTCATCATTGTCAACCAGCTCCACAAGACGTATTGCTATGGAGATAGCGTGCTCCACAGCTTTGCTCTCTATTGCCGAAACGGTGTCATCGGGGGTGTGGTAGACTGCGGGTCTGCTTCGGTCATCCCAGGCTACAGCAGTTAGGGTGGTGGCATCGATGCCACACCTCGCAGCCGAGGCTGCATCGGTCCCGCCAGCAAAGATGGGGATAGCTACACTCTGTGCCTTATACCCCATCCCCTGAGCGATCTGGACACAACGTCTAGCCAGTTTTGAGGAGAGGGGCTGCAACCCATTCACATCCCGTTCAAGAAAGGTCAGCTCATCTTCATAATAGGGAGAATCAAAGTTCAGATGGATAGGATCCTCGAGCAGATCCAGGTTCTGGTCGAACCAGTGGCGAGAGCCTCTGAGCCCGACCTCTTCCCCATCAAATGAGCAGAAGACCAGACGGGTATGTTGTAACGGTTGCCCACACTTTCTCTTCCAGTCAAAGAACCTTGCCAACTCGACGGCCATACTTGAGGAGATGAGGTTGTCCCCAGCTCCTGGTGATCCCTCTTCAAGCACAAAGTCCCGCAAGGGAAAAAGCAGGGGAATGCCAAGGGTAAGCAGAAAGTTGAGAATGAAGTTTGCCAAAGGGGGCAGGTTCACTGTGAACAGACGTGCACTCAATATTTCAGTTATGAGTTGTATCACTGAGGAAAACCCTAACAAGGCAAAAAGAGCAAACGGTGTGAGCACTTTCTTGAAATAGGCTTTTCTGTCAAGCTTGTTATACCGATAAAGACGAGCGCTGTCGTGGTGTCCACTGAAAACAACCGTATGCAAAACCTCAAGCTCAGGTTCTATGCAACCATGGCTGTTTGCACCTAGGGAGGAAGGGGTATAGGAATCACCCCATGGTTTGAAAATGACAAACTCTAGAAATACATACGTACAAAACAGCATGTAGGAAAGCGTGCCTAACAAAGGCAGTCCAAACCAGAGAAACACCAGTACTATAGAGTAGACGACTACCATGAATTTCAGCCAGAGGGTAAAAGCTCGACTATATAAGGTAAATTCCTGATATTTGGTGGTATTGCAATATTTTTTAAGTTGTTCTTCGATACCAGCAGCACTCTGTCTACTCTGCTCCGTCCCAGCTACCCGTGGGCCAAAACGTTCAATGAGAGTGGATGTAAGCTCAAGGGCCAATTGAGCGAGCCTACCGGCCTTTAGGGTGTCAAGCTTAGGTTTTTTTTGTCCACTCTCTTCTGACACCAGAGGGGGTTCTATTTTCTTTCTTTTCCTAAAAATGGGGATTCTCATGCTTGTTTCATGATGCCGAGATAGGGTAGCACTGTCAAGAAACATGGATTGCTTTTGATAGTAGCTGTCAAGCGGATGCGATAATGTGTTTTAAGTTTTTCTCTCTAATAGAAAGGTTTTTTTATCAATATTCTAGAATAAAAAAGATTTTTTCTCTCTGCTTTTTGGTTTTTTGGCTTTTTTTGTGGCTCAATCATAAACCTTGTGGGATTTTGTTAGTCTTAGGGTTCCTGACATAGGTTTTTCTGCTGGCATCAAA
>JAEINL010000057.1 GCA_016342655.1 Sphaerochaeta sp.
GCCCTTCCATCAGATTTTAAGGAAGGACGAACCTATGTGGAGCTGTGGTACGAAAGAGTTCGGGAACTATAGATTATTCAGCGCAAAGAGGATGAGAAGGACACCCCCTATCCTGTTCATCAGCAGCAGGTGGTCTTTCAGGAACTGTCCTACTGTGGTGGAGGCGGCACCAAGGGCGACAAACAGTATGGTAAATCCCAATACGAATGCCAGACTATTCTTCAGCAACACACCTTTCTTTGCCTCATCGGAAATTCCACCTGCAAGATAGGAGAAATACAGGGGTAGGATGGGAAGGATACAGGGGCTGATAAAACTAATGATTCCTTCTAAAAACGCTGTTAAATATGCCATGGCTGAGCATAGCACAACCAAAAAAGGTTCACAAGAGGTTGAAAATCCACTACAGTCATCCCATGGGCAAAAAACAGAAGGAGATTGAGGGTGAAAAACTCTTTGAACTCCACTACCAAGACATCTATGGCGATCGCTGGCCAACGTTGCGCCTCGCATTGCTCGAGGAGCGAAAACCCGTCGCCTTTTGCGAGCACTTGGAAGCAACGTATTATCTTGATGAGGCTTCCATTGTGGCTGCACGCCTGCTAGGAGTCCAAAAAGGTGATCATGTTTTGGACATGTGTGCAGCCCCCGGCGGCAAGAGCCTGGTATTGGCATCATCACTGCAAGGCAGCGGAAAACTGGTAGCCAATGACCGGTCGGCAACGCGTAGGGGACGGCTGAAGATAGTCCTGAAGAATCATCTGCATGAAGCATGGCAAGAGAGTGTGCAGGTCACAGGCCACGATGCATCCAAGTGGGGTCTATACGAACAGGGGCTCTATGACCGTGTCCTCCTTGATGCCCCCTGCTCCAGTGAGAGGCATGTCCTCAATGATGGTAAGGCTCTGAAGCTGTGGAGGCCTTCACGACCCAAGGTCCTGGCCATCCAGCAGTTTGCCATGCTTGCAGCTGCCTTGGAGGCGGTGAAGATCGGGGGGGTCATCCTCTACAGCACCTGTTCCATAGAGCCTATAGAGAATGAGGGTGTCATCGAAAAGCTGTTTGCCAAACGCGCGGGCAGGTTTGCACTTGAAGACACATCAGGGCCTGATGCAGAACAGAGGAGCTACGGCTCCATCATCCTACCAGATAGGGCTAACGGCAGGGGTCCCTTATATTTTTGCCTTATCAGGAGAGTCTCATGAGTAGCGTTGCAATAGTACGGTGTGAGAATTATGACCAAAAGAAAGTGGACATTGCAGTCGAACAGGCCTGTCTCGCAGCAAATATGCCCTCTGTCGCAGGCAAGCGCGTCTTGCTCAAGCCAAATGTGCTCTCCGATGCCAAGGAAGACAGGTGCATCACCACAAACACCGCTGTGGTGCGGGCTGTGATCCATCTGCTCAAGAAACAGGGGGCCAAGGAGATCCTTTTGGGGGACTCCCCCGGCCTGCAAGGGCCATCCTTTGTCCCAAAGGCTTGTGGTCTGGATAGGGTGTGTAAGGACGAGGGGGTGAAGTGGGTGGACTTTACCCAGAATCCCAAGACAAAGAGCGTTCCCTATACCCGTAGCAAGAGCCTTCCCTTTGCCTCCATCCTGGAGGAAGTCGACCTGCTTTTCAGCCTGCCCAAACTCAAGACCCATCAGCTGATGTACAGCACAGGGGCTGTCAAAAACCTTTTCGGGCTGGTTCCCGGTCTCTACAAGAGTCCCTGTCATGTGCTTTTCCCCACCCGCGAGCTCTTTGCCTCTCTGATGGTGGGCATACTCTCCCTTGTCAAGCCTTCCTTCTCGATCATGGACGGCATCATCGGCATGGAAGGACCTGGACCTGCCAATGGCAAACCCAGGCATATGGGCCTCATCCTCGCTGCCGAGGACGCCCTTAGTCTGGACTACGCCCAGGCGGTGGTAATGGGTTACGACCCTCTTACCATCCCCATCATCGCTGAGGGGTTGAGGCGTGAAGAGGGGTCGGTCCCCTCCTCCTACCCAGTCCTCGATGCCAACACCCTGGTAGTGGAAAACTTCCAGAGGATAGCCCAGCAGAAACAGACAAGTTTCTTCCACGCTCTCATCGCCCCCTTCTTCCTCAGCAGGTATATTCGCTGGAGGGTGAAGCGCGAGCGCAAGGCCCCTGTCTTCCTTACCGAACCTTGTATCCAATGCCGCAAGTGCATTGAGATTTGCCCAGTGCATGCATTGCACCTTGAGGGAAAAAGCATCATCATTGACGAGAAGGTATGCGTGCGTTGCTACTGCTGCCATGAAATCTGCCCGGCACATGCCATTGAGGTAGACGGACATCATCAAGAATAAGGAGACACCATGAGCTTCACCACGCTCTTAATAAGTGTTCTACTCTCATTGTTGCCTATCAGCGAGCTCAGGGGAGGCATTCCCTATGCATACTTCAATGGTGCATCGCTGTTGCTTGCAGCGCCGCTGTGCATTCTTACCAATGCCCTTGTCGCCCCCATCGCCTATTCCTTTCTCGCTACTGTGCACAAGATTTTCCATGCCCACTGGGCTTGGTACACTTCCTTTTTTGACCATTTCGTAGCCAAGGCTCAAAGGCGTGTCTCTCCCAAGGTAAACAAGTACGGCTATTGGGGCATCCTGCTGTTTGTTGCGATTCCCTTGCCCATAACAGGAGCATGGACAGGAACCCTCGGTTCCTGGATGCTGGGCCTTGACAAGCGGAAGACCATGATGGCAGTATTCGGCGGAGTCATCGTCTCCGGTCTCATCGTCACCTCTCTGGTAGTCTTGGGGGTTGGTATAGACTCGGTCTTCATCAAACGAATCTGAGGTATCATGCATTTTAATCTAGAAAAAGAACTCAATACTGAGCAGTGCCAAGCTGCTTCAAAGCTTGACGGTCCATTGTTGGTCATTGCAGGGGCTGGTAGCGGAAAAACCCGCATGCTTACCTATCGTATCGCTCATATGCTCGAGTCTGGAATCGACGAGTCGAACATCCTGGCGCTGACCTTTACCAACAAGGCTGCAAAGGAGATGGGAGAACGCATCAGAAGCCTGACAGGGAAAAAACTAAAAAAGCTTACCAGCACCACCTTTCACTCTTTTGGCATGGGTGTGCTCAAGCAGTATATCCAACACCTCGGCTTCAAGAACAACTTCACCGTCTACGACACCAACGACAGGATGGCTCTGCTCAAGGAGGTCATCCTGAACCTCGACTATGTGGTGGAGAGCTTTGACCTCTACGAACTCTCCGCATTGTTCTCTGACATCAAGACCAAGCGCAAAGTCTTTGCACCCGGGGCCACTGACAAGATACGCAACCTCTACATCGAGTATGAGAAGCACCTCAAGGCCTACAACGCCGTTGACTTCGATGACCTCATCATGAAACCCTTGGAACTCTACGAGAAGAAGCCTGACATCCTCGAGGCTCTCAGAAACCGCTACACCCATATCCTGGTCGATGAGTTCCAGGACACCTCCCTTGCACAGTACAGGATGGTGGAGATGCTCGCCCAAGAGAGCCGTAACCTCTGTGTCGTCGGTGATGACGACCAGAGTATATACAGCTGGAGAGGGGCGAACTATGAGAACCTGGTGATGTTTGAGCGTGACTTTCCCGAACACCTGGAGATTAAGTTGGAACGCAACTACCGCTCGTCGGGAACGATTCTCGAGGCTGCAAACAAGCTCATTGTCCACAACCAGGCAAGGAAGGAGAAGAACCTCTGGACTGACAGCGGCAAAGGAAGCTCCATCAACCTGATCCACCCCTCTGACGATGACGATGAGGCTACCGTGATAGCCGACCGCATCACAGAAGCGCACAAGAAGGAGGACAGGGCGTTCTCTGACTTTGGAGTGCTGGTGCGCACCAACAGCCTCATAGCAAACCTTGAGACCAGATTTACAGAACGGGGCATCCCTTCCCAGGTAACCGGAGGCCAGAGTTTCTTTGACCGCAAGGAGATTCGCGACATCATCAGTTACCTCAAGGTCATTGCCAACCAGGATGACGACATCAACTTACTAAGGATTATAAACACCCCAAGAAGGGGCATCGGACGCACTACCTTGGAGAAGATGCGAAAGGTTTCCGAAGACCACACGTTCTCACTGTTCGATGCACTTTCCCTTATGGCCATCGCCACAGACGCTCAGATCCGGGAGGGAATGCAAAAGGCCATCAAGAGGTTTGTCCTGTTGATAAACGAGTACCATGACCAGCTTTTCGCAACAAGGGCCAATAAGGCCATGGTACTTCGAGCCCTGATCAAGGAGATAGGGTACAAGGAACTGCTTGAGAACGAGCATCCGGAGAATGAGGGCCTGGTCAACTTCAAGATGAAGGGCATTGATATGCTGTGCAACATGCTCTCCCGATGGGAACGCAATTCTGAAAACAGCAACGCTTCCCTATTTGACTTCCTAAACCGACTCAGCATAAACGGTAAGGAGAAGGTAGATGAGGATGGGAGTGGCAAGATTGCCCTGATGACCATCCACGCATCTAAAGGTCTGGAGTTCGATACGGTATTCCTAGCCGGCGTTGAAGACCAGTTCATCCCCCATGCCCGTGCCATAGAGGAAGACCCGAAAAATATCGATGAGGAACGAAGGCTCTTCTATGTCGCCATAACCAGAGCCCGTAGGGTCCTGGTCATCTCATCCTGTGAGAAGCGAAAACGCGGGCACGATCTGGTGACCAGCCTACCCTCGCGCTTTCTTGAGGAGATGCCCAAGGAACTCTTTGATGAGGAAGATCCCTCAAGACCACTAGAGGCGACAGAAATATCAGATAAGCTCAGACTCTTCAGGGAGCGTCTTGCTGCAAGGGCTGCAGCCTCTTGCTGAGGCCGCACCTTCTGACCCCTATATGGATACTATCAGGTATGATAACCCTGATGGAATACTAGAAAAGGGTAGAACTCTGACCTTGACGCACCAGTATCATAGCCATAGAATCAAAGCATGCGAAGACGGATGTTTCCTATCCTTTTGGCTATGATCCTCATCTCTATTCCCCTTGCCTCCCTGGGTGCCACTGAAGATTTTACGGTGACCTACACGCCAGAGCAATATATCCAGTTTAAAAAAGGAAGCGATACCCCTGGGTATGTATCTCCCCCCAATGTTGCTAAAAAATTTGTCGGTTTGCTGGGAACAATGACTCTCACCGTCAATAATCCTCCTGCTACCCTGATTCATCCTGCTGTACTGTACACAAACGGCACAACATATTTCGGGTTTGAGGGTCTGAGGGCAAATTCTAACCCCAGCATGTCTTCTTTCGGTTTTTACATTGAGATTGTGACCTATATCAATTCGTCTGCGACCCCTAGTTATCGGGAACCTATGACCCAGAGAGTAGTGTCCTTGACAAAGAGAAATACTGTAAGCAATATTTCTTCACTAAAAGTTTAGTTTTACTTTGTCTCATGGGAAAATAGCTCCGTATTCATACCA
This sequence comes from Sphaerochaeta sp., assembly GCA_016342655.1. Taxonomy (GTDB): domain Bacteria; phylum Spirochaetota; class Spirochaetia; order Sphaerochaetales; family Sphaerochaetaceae; genus Sphaerochaeta. The sequence goes on from JAEINL010000057.1 coordinate 5,456, forward strand.
GGGGAGCACTATGAATTAATTCAGGGCACCATCGGCACCTTCAATTTGGCTGTTTCCTCAGAAGGCAACATATGGGACGATACTGACTATATCCTTCTGGTGGGGCAGACCATCGACCCAAACACAAATGAGCCGACTACCCCGGTCCCTATCGTTGGGGGAGGGTCCACTTCTACACTTCCTGATACGGTTCCCTATGTCGATGATTATCACCCGCCTCAAGTCTTACAGTATCTGCTTTCAATTATCAAAGAACAAATGATCGACCTCCCTGATGCGTATGGGGCAAAGAAGACTAAAGTTGCAAAGGCCAAGATTGAAATCATCAATGCAACTACCGGCACAAACTACAAGGTGGACATCAAGTTCGAAAGCAACAGCGTCAACCAAGGGAAATTCCATCTCCATCTGGATGGGGACCTCAACCAATATGGCATTCCCTATTACCTCTATTTCAAACAAGACCTTGTTGTCCCAGGGGCGAACAACCGGTGGAACCATATTTTGGAGCATCCTGAGAAGGTAATCAAAGTGACTGGAGTGATCCAAGATGATGCCGAGCAAGCCCCAGCAGGATCTTACCAAGACACTATCACAGTAACCATCACTGCCGTTGACTGACAAGCATTATTACCTACAAGAATCCTCACTCTTCTTGCATAAGGGTGCTAAAACTGTGTATTGTCATGGTGAATACTTGGAGGATCATACATGTTTGACATTGATTACGCAAAAACCCCGGTAACGGATTTCTATGGAAGCAACTGCTTTACAGAAACAGAAATGGGCAAATACCTCAGCGACCCCACAATTAGGGAACTCAAAGAGGTCCAGCGTGGTCAACGGGAACTCACCTCCGATCTGGCTGACTATGTAGCAAGTGCGATGAAACAGTGGGCACTGACCAGAGGAGCAACCCACTTCTGCCACTGGTTCCAGCCCCTTACAGGCCTTACAGCCGAAAAGCACGACTCTTTCATCACCCCTACAAAGGGGGGGAAGGTCCTGCTCGAGTTTTCCGGTAAGGAACTCATCAAAGGCGAAGGTGATGCCTCTTCCTTCCCCAATGGGGGATTGAGAGCCACGTTTGAAGCCCGTGGCTATACAGCCTGGGACACCTCCTCCCCCGCATTCCTCAAGGATATATCTGGAATCAAGACACTGTACATCCCTACCGCATTCTTTTCCTACAATGGGGAGGCCTTGGATCATAAAGTCCCTCTCCTGCGGGCTAACCAAGCCATCGAGAAACAGACTCTCAGGGTACTGCGTGCCCTTGGCAACACCAAAGCAAAACGCATCATTGTCAATGTCGGTCCTGAACAGGAATACTTTTTAGTCGACAAACAATACTATGAGAGAAGACCTGACCTTCGCATAGGCGGACGAACGGTAATGGGCAACCTTGCTGCAAAAGGACAGGAACTCAATGACCACTACTACGGAACGATCAGTGACAGGGTCACCATATTCATGAGTGAACTCAACTATGAATTGTGGAAGCTCGGCATCAGCAGCAAAACCCAGCACAAGGAAGCGGCGCCTAACCAGTTTGAGATAGCCGTTGTCTACGATGCGGCAAACCTTGCAGCCGATCACAACCAACTGCTGATGGATGTGCTGCAGAGTGTAGCCCTACGCCATGGCATGGTAGCATTGTTACATGAGAAACCATTCCTTGGAGTCAATGGCTCCGGCAAGCATGACAACTGGTCCCTTTCAACGGATGACGGAATAAACCTGCTTTCACCAGGATCAAAGATGGAGGACAATATCCAGTTCCTCCTCTTCCTCACTGCTTTCATCAAGGCAATAGACGAGTATGCACCACTTATTAGATGTGGTGCAGCTACTGCTGGAAATGACCATCGTCTTGGCTCTTCTGAAGCCCCTCCTGCCATTATCAGCCTCTATCTTGGTGACCAGCTGAGTGCTGTACTCGATGACATTGCAGATGAAAAACCCAGCAGCAAGAAAGACCGTCAGTTCGTAAAGCTTGGGGTCTCCATGCTTCCACAGCTTCCCAAGGACCTGACAGATAGAAACCGTACCAGCCCCATTGCCTTCACAGGGAATAAGTTTGAGTACCGTATGGTCGGTTCCTCACAAACCATATCCAATGCAAACATCTATCTCAACACCGCTATGGCATCAGTATTGGAAGAAATAGCAGACAGGCTGGAGAAGACTACAGATATAGACATTGAAAGCCACTGTATCATCAAGGAGTTCTATAAGAACCACAAACGAGTCATTTTCAATGGCAACGGGTATGATGCTGCATGGGAAGTAGAGGCCAAGAAGAGGGGCTTGCCCAATTTCAGCGATACGGTCAGTGCCCTTCCTGAGATGTTAAGCGAAAAAAGCCTGCACCTTCTGGCTAGCCAGAAGGTCCTGTCCAGAAGTGAAATCCAGTCGCGCGTGGAGATATCACTGCAGACATATAGCAAGCAGGTCAATGTTGAAGCTGCCATCATGGTCGAGATGTGTAGGAAGTATGTCATTCCTGCTGTGACCAGATACCTGGGAATCTTGAGCGAAAGCATTGCACACCAGGAAGCCATCGGCCTTGAGGTGAATGAACAACGTACCATTGCAACCACCCTCTCGTCTACCCTGAACAAGAGTATAGCCGTTACTGAAGAGCTCCATGTAAGCATAGCCAAGGCCCTCTCCTTCAAGGAAGAGGTCCTCAAGCAAGCACAGCTCTACCGTGATGAGGTAGCGAATCAGATGCTCGCACTTAGAAGCCATGTCGATGTGATGGAGACATATACAGACAAGGGCATATGGCCGTTCCCCAGCTATGATGACCTGTTGTTCAGACTGTAAGAGAATTTTGGCGATTTCATATCAGAAGGAGGATCGGTAGACTTAGCCGATCCTCTTTTGCATAGGCATCCATAGTATTGTATTAGAAAATCTTACTGTACAAAATCACCCCAAACATAAGGATCGAAGCAGGAAAAAGATTCATCATGCTGAAAATTACCGAGGGGCGCTATGATCAATGGTTTTCATGTACATGCTACTAGACCTAACTCGGTATTCTACGATGCAAGTTCACACTATATCTTGTTAACCGTTCACGCCTTTATATATTGAGCTTATTGATCCTAAGCAGTACCCCTTCATACCCATCGAGGTTTATGTTCTCATAGGAAAACCGAGGCTGTTTTGAATTTGAAGTTGTGGAAAAAATCTCTTCACTGTCAGAACTGCGTAGGCCAAACTCACCAAATGAAACCGATTGCATTTTCGAGGAGAAGTTTACAAGCACAAGGAACTGTGTTTCATCAAGGCTACGGGTATACACGATAAGACTTGTGTTCTGTTGTTCCTGGAACACGCACATCCCTTGCCTTAGTGCAGGTTCATGTGACCGTAATTCGATAAGTGACCTATAGAAAGAGAGCATCGAATCCGGTTCAAGTTCTTGGTTTTCGACCGTGTACCGATTTGCGTGTTTGGTAAAGGGTAACCAAGGATCGCTCTCTGAGAAGCCATGGTTCGCTCCTACACTCCAGACCATTGGACCACGTTGGGCGTCACGACCTCTATAAAAAGGCCAGTATCGACGTCCAAGAGGATCCTGCATGTCTTTTCTGTATACAAAGGAGTCTCTCAATCCCAGTTCTTCACCATAATAGAGAAAGATGGCCCCCCTCTGGGTCAATTGGAAGAAGGTAGCCAAACGAGCCTTCTGCTCATTATTGGAGAAACGAGATATCGACCGACTCACATCATGGTTGTTCATCACCCATGTAGGGGTGCGATGCATGCCTACAGCCTCATACCAACGCTTTGCACAACGTTGCCACTTCTGAGCCGAAAAGCTGGTGGTGATAAGAGAGAAATCAAAGGAGAGGTTCAACTCTTCGCCAGTCTTGCCCAAGTAAGATGCAGCAAGCTCCGGTTCCCCGGGATTTTCAACCATAATCTCTCCGACAAGCATTCTATCCGGAAAGGTATCCACAAGCTTTCGTAGCATCTTGACTTTGGAATGGGATTCAGGCCTATTCCTATCAAAAATATGGCGTTGCATGTCATAAGGGCGGGGTCTGTGTCCAAAGGCCTTTGGGTTGTCCCTGAAAGACTCGTCCTTGACAATGGAATTGATTACATCCAGACGAAATCCATCAACACCCTTCTCAAGCCAAAAACGCACCTCTCCAAAGATGGAATCGACAGTAGCTGGGTTCCGCCAGTTGAGGTCAGGCTGCTGGGGAAGGAACGAATGGAAATAGAACTGGCCACGCTGCTTGTCAAAGGTCCACCCCCTACCACCAAAGGCCCCTTTCCAGTTATTGGGTACTGTATCGTTCCAGATATAGTAGTCAGCCTTCTTAGAATCCTTAGACTTCCGACTCTCTAAGAACCATGGATGCTTGTTGGAAGTGTGGTTCAGGACCAAGTCAAAGATTACTTTTAGGGAGTATTCATGAGCTTTTTCTATCAGGAGGTCTACATCCGCCATGGAACCAAAGATAGGATCAATATCCCGGTAATCAGAAATATCATACCCAAAATCTGCCATGGGTGACGTAAAAATTGGATTTAACCAGATGGCGTCTACACCTAGGCTCTTGATGTAATCCAATCGTTGGATGATGCCTTGAAGATCACCAATGCCGTCATTGTTGCTATCCTGAAAGCTTCTTGGATATATCTGATACACTACACAATCTTGCCACCAAGCTAAGTCCATGAAACACTCCTAAACGCAAGTATACAACAGAGCTAAGAGGAACGAAACAGGAAAATCCATTTTGAATAAACCAGACTAGCCCCAATATTTTAAGGCACTTCGGACTATATACGTAAATTTCCAGCAAACCGGTAAACCACTCGAAAATATTACGAATATTTCATGGATGATGGCCACTATTTGCTTAAAGCACCACCAGGGGTTCAGCTAGCTTTCATCTGATGTTTCCTCAGTTGCAGGCTTGCTGTTTCTTGCTCCTTCAGATCTTCCTCTTTCTCATTTGTCAGGGCTTGCCAAAGCATCTGCTTTGACCTTGTTTTTGCTTCCTTTAGGTCTCCCTGGTTTTCTTTGCACCGTACCTTCCTGATGTGCAGGTTCAACGTTCTTCACGCTCCCTTTCGGGCGGCCTGGTTTCCGTTTCGGTTCTGTTGGTGCATTGTCTTTGGCCTTGGCAGGTCGACCCTTCTTCCTGGGTTCCTGCTTTTCGTGACTTGGCTTTACCCTGACCTGACTGTTCATACTGCTTGCGAGGCGGTTGTTCACATCTGTAGCAATCGAATCGAAATCAGATGGAATGACATCATACAAGCCAAGGAGCTCCTTGGCTCTTGCACTTTCATCATGGATCGCAGCATAGGTGCCGTTGGGAAGCAGGATGAGTTCAATCCTGTCCAATTTACGGATCATCTGGTTTGTGGCATAGCCGAGCGTCTTGCAGGCATTCATGATCTCACCTCTGATGATCGCTGCTATGAAACAGGCACAAAACTTGTTCTGGATGCTCGGAGTGGAATGAACCCTGGTGACATCATACCCAAGCTGGGTCTTGAGTATCGAATACTGGGTTTCTGCTGCATCCCTGAGATGGTAGATCCTGTCCACTTCCTCCGGCCCAAAATCCTCTGAGGATGCGATACTACAGAAACCTTTCAGGTCGACATCCTTCTGCCATTGGCCGTAATCGTGTTCCACAGAAATGGTCTGGCCTTCCTGTCTGAGCGAGATGTACTTGGCCAGTGCTCGGGGAACAACAGGTTTCCTTCCTCTTTGTATCTCTGCCTGTATCTCTTTGGTGGCTTTCAGTATCTTTGAAATGAGGGATAGGGCCCGTTGGGAACCATTGGAAGCGTCAAAGAAAAGATTGACAAAGGCCTCTTCTTGATGCTGGCGAAAGATTTGCTTCTTCTCCGATATGCCGAACAGGCCTTCTTCACTGACTGCATAGGGCACGCGCCACCGTATTGTCTCACTGTACTCCCCGACCATCTGCGAATGCCCGAAGGTGTCGGACTGCAGCATGACCACATAGGGATATCCAAGCCTGTCGAGCAGTTCAAACACATCATGGGTACAGAAGCCCCTGTCAAGGATGACACCTTCCATCTGGATCCCATGGGAGGAGAGCAGTGTTGCCATCTTCTGGAAGGCCTTGGAATCGACCTTGCCCCCATGGGAAACCGTGTAGGTGATCGGCCTGCCGTCTTCTGCATTGACCGCATACATATAGCTTACGATATTGGTGTTCTCCCTGGATTTTGCATGTCCCTTCTCTGCCAGCTCCCATGATACGGAATCACAATTGTTATTGCTTCCGTCAATGCTGATCCAGGCTTTCGTAATGCCTCTGAGCTTGCATTCATCAAGCCACTGCGACCTGAAAGCCGCGTTGTCATTCTCATTGATCTTCCCCTGGAAGAAGTCGGAAAGCCAGCCTTCACTCGGGCAATCCTTTGAGAAGACCACGTGCTGTGCCATCCTGTCAGGAAAATGCAGGGAGACATCAGATCTCTCAAGAATAGAAAACATCGCATAATCCATGAGGATGTTGCCATACAATGGGCCATACGCGTTCTGGAGAATCTGATACAGGCCGGTCTCATAGCCGATGCCAAGGGTGAGGGCATAGAGGCCGGCATGAAGGATATGCTCGGGGAGCTTGTCCGGACCATAATGCTCATTCCACAGGTTGGGATAGAGATACTTGAACGTGTCATTGGGATGCATCATGGTCTCACTTGTCGCATGACCGATGACTTTTCGCTTGCTCTTCCGTACAGGGGTATCCCCCGATATGAATACGAAGACCCTTCCGTCACTCTTGTTGATACATGATCCTGCAGGTTGCGGAATCTCTTTCAATTCCCAATAAATATGAGCCACAATAACCCCCAATTACGGATTACCACTGGTAATTATTATACGGTTTTTATGACAATATATCAAGCATAATGAAAGGTATCAATACCCCAGGGCAAGCCCTGGGGTATTGATACCTTTCATTCTTCTAATCCTGTCCATGTTTCTTAGAGAATTCTTTGAGTGAAAACCTTATTCCAGCGGCCCACCCCAACCCCATGCTTGAGAACAACTCTTCCAGTTCTGTTTTAAATGAGGGTTCTATGGAAAACGTAGTAAGGATCTTTTTTTCCTTTTTAGGTTTCCGCATCTCATTGGCAAAAAGCTGTTTTGCCTTCTGGCTACTGATACTACTCTCTTCTACAAATTCTTTCTCATTTTCAGGATTTCGTTTTAAAGCCATGATCATCTCCAAATTTCCAAATTAATTATATTGATCGCTTCAAGAGTGTTCGGTTTCAAACCTTTGCTTCTATTCTTGAAAAGCTGGGGAGCTGATCCCGCTTCCTGCGCCTTTCTGAAAAGAGGATCAACTGGGATTTTGTATACGATAAACTTACCTTTCGAAGCAGCTTGAAAAATATCCCGATGTTGTTTGATCCTATTGTCAAAGGAGTTTATGATAATTCTTGAATGTTCAACTTTGGAATGAAGGTTTTTCTGGAGCTTGGCAAGTTCCTCAATAAATATTTCCAACCCATCAAGACTAAAAACCTCTGGAGTCATTGGTGAAATTATTTCATCACTAGCAATGAGTGCTGCTCGTTCCAACCTACCCAGACCTGGAGAAAGATCTAGAATAATTCTTTCAAACCTGGATGCTAAGTCATGAACGAGATCTTGGAGGACAAATGGTTCTTCAGCAAGCTTGGTTTCAGCATAGTTCTTGAGTGTCCCTCCGATACCAAACGTCGGAAGCATATAGAGATTAGGTATCTGAGTAACTGGTACAATTGCATCCATACTATAACATTTGCCTTGAATTACATCAGCCAATTCATAAACAGGAGCTTCCTGTAAAAACCAAGACGAGGCATTTCCTTGAGGATCCACATCTATCAAAAGAGTAGAATGCCCATCAATCGCAGACTGACAAGCTAGAGTACCAGAGATAGTTGTTTTGCCTACACCACCCTTCTGCAGGTGGAAAGAAATTGTCTTTGTCATATATACCTTAGTGATATTATATACACACTCTTTTGATAGCACAAGGATAATCATTTAAAATAAATATTATTTTGTTTTTGTAGTATTTCTTTTAGTTTCCATATCATTTTCATGTTTATGTTCATTGTATTTATATTGGTTATTACATTTCCAATTTTGTTGTTATATCATTATTTATTGTTATATTTTTATGGTTCAATCACTTTTCTTGTGGGATTTGTTGATGAGGTAAATTTGGAGCATAATTCAAACTGAAGGCTGTTGTATAAGAAAAGGCCATCCCTGTATTGTCATGGTTACAAGACAAAACAAACAGGAGAATGAAAGGTGTCAATACCCCAGGGCAAGCCCCGGAAAGAGGAGGCGTTCAGCAATAGCAAAACTGAAATCGTTAAGACAGTATCAGGTCGGGAGTCGTACCTTTTGCAGGGGGAGCTCAGAAGAAACGAAGAGGGCTGCATCTGCCCCCATTGCAACAGTACGATGCATGTCCACAATACCCATGAGGTTAATCTGAGGCATCTTTGTCTCGGGCACAGTGGCATAGGATCACCTGCGAGCTTTTGAATTTTACCAAGGATCTGCTGGCATACGGCCTTACGAACAAGGTTGTTGCACACATTACAGGACTGGGCAAGGATACCTTCAAAGACATCGACCTGTAGAGGCTGAAGGAAAAGTACACCATAGACGGAAAGAAGCTCGTCAAACCTGAAAAGCAGGCCAGGTTCCTGGGCATAGACGAGTTCAAGCTCCATAACGGGCACAAGCATGCCATGGTTATTTTATACAATATAACCAATATCATTTATCTATATTTTTGATATTAGTTATATTTGTTTTGGGAGTGTTTTGAAGGATATTCACTATGGCATTTTTCGCTATTCTTCCTAGAAAAACTCACAGTATCCTGCAATAACATCCCGCAGCATGTAAGCGCTGTCCTTAGGGATTCTCTCTTGGGTTTCATAGTCAACATAGATGATACCAAACCTTTGGCTATAGCCCCAAGCCCATTCAAAATTGTCCAGGAAAGACCATATAAAGTATCCCTTAAGATTGATGCCCTCATCAAGGGCTTGCTTGCAGATGGCGAGATGCTTATTGACATAGTCACACCTAAGATGGTCATGGATACGCCCATCAATCACTACATCATCATTTGCACAACCGTTTTCTGTTATGTAGAGGGGCAACGATGTGTCCAATGCTTGGATATAGTGCAGGATTCTCAGCAGACCATATGGTGTCACAGGCCATCCCTGGTTGGTTACCGGTTGCCAAGAAGGTACGTCTCTATACTTGTTCTTCTGGTTTTCATCATAGGCTACTGCCCCTTCCTGATAGTAGTTGATGCCTAAAAAATCGATTTTTTCTGCTATGATCTCCATGTCCCCCGATTCTATCGGATAGGTGATTCCCAATCCTTCAGTCACCAGCTTGGGATAGCCCTGCTTAAAGAGGGGCAACAGGAATACATCGGTATTGAAGGCCCTGGCATATTCACTGGCCAACTTATCGTCTTTTTTCCTAGAGGCAGGACGTGGCATGAGGGGGTTGAGCGTAATTCCGATTGGAGCTTTCAAACCAGTCTTCCTATACGATTGCATGGCAAGACCATGAGCTAGGTTCAAGTGATGGACAGCCCTGTTGGCCTGTTCATCGTTCTTAATGCCAGGGGCATGATCACCAGTCCTATAGCCCAAATAGGCAGTGCAAAAGGGTTCGTTAAGGGTTATCCAACGATCGACAAAGGGTCCCAGATGCTCATAACAGGCTTCGGCATACGCTTGGAAGTGGTAGGCTGTCTCACGATTAGCCCACCCTCCCTTATCTTGCAACACTTGAGGAAGATCCCAGTGATAGAGTGTCGCCACCACTTCAAGGCCTTTGTCCTTCAATTCCTTACTCAAGCGGATGTAATACTCAACACCCTGCATGTTGACCTCACCTACCCCATCAGGGATGATTCTCGGCCACGCAATGGAAAACCTGTAAGCCTGAAAATTGAGGTCAGCCATGAGCTGTATATCCTGTTCGTAGCGGTGGTACTGGTCCACAGCAACGCTACCGTCATCTCCGTTCATCACCGTGCCTGGAATCTTGGAGAAGGTGTCCCAGATGCTAGGTTTCCTACCACCCTCTTCGATGGCCCCCTCTACCTGATAGCTTGCTGTTGCGCATCCCCACAAAAATTCCTCATCAAACCGAACCTGTTGCATGCTTTCCAATCCTTATTGCAATATTTGAGAATAGTACGCTTTCTAGGTCTCACGTATACCTGCCTATAACAGAGGCAAACAAATACTAGCATAGCCTATACTGGCGCTCAACCTTATGTAAAATATAGAACAAAGTTGCTTCAGTGTATAAATCATCACTATTACTATACTTTTTCTATCTTTATTTACTATTGTTTAACGTTGTTCTTATATCTTTTTTATAGTATATCCATACCTACTAGTTGCCAACGCAATTCTACAGGATCAGCATAGATAACTGCATTGATGCCAAGATTCGCAGCTGCCTCACAGTTTTCTGAAAGATCATCTACGAAAAGGACTTCTTCTGGTTTCACCTGTTCCGATTTGAGTATCTTGTCAAAAAAAGCTCTTTCAGGCTTCACTTCATGTACCTGCAAAGAAGCATAGACTGCATCGAACATGTCATATTGGCCGGCTTCTCGATGATAGGCAAAATGAGCCTCTTCTGTATTGGTGGCACAGACCACACGATACCCCTTCTCCTTGAGCTCTTCAATGATAGCCACCACATGGGGGTCAAGATCAGGCTTGAAGTACCTGCCCCACAATGAATCGTTGTGCGTTGGGACGACTATGCCGGTCAGTTGTGAGAACTGTTGCCACATCTGTTCTTCATCGATAGCTGCCTTGCTGTGCTCTGCTAGCAAGGCAGGAAGCCTTGGATCGAGCGATGAAAAGCTATCATATTCGGTGACACCGAAATTCCGTAAAAGAAGACGTTCCAAAGAGGTATCAGAGTGTCTTACAACCACTCCTCCCATATCAAACATACAGAGGCGAATTACTTTTTCCATGGGGGTAAGCTTACCAAAGGAAAGAGAAATCTTCTAGTGCTTTTATAGATTCTAAAAATAAGATATCCTTAGAAAAACCAAGGAGTGAAGGCATACTATGAGCGAATATTTCCCAGCAGACTACACACAAAAAATGAATCAGATCCAAACAGAACGTGCCATCAAGTACATCAAGGATACCTTTGAAAGCGAGCTGTCAGCAGGACTTAAACTCAGCAGGGTGACCAGCCCTCTGTTCGTACCCCGAGGATCGGGTATCAACGACGACCTCAATGGCATTGAGCGACCGGTGCGTTTTCAGATTGGAAATCTCAATAACATGGAAATGGAAATTGTTCAATCATTGGCAAAATGGAAGAGGCTTGCCCTTGCCGATATGAAAATGCGACCAAACTCCGGTATCTATACTGATATGAATGCTATTCGCCCTGATGACGATATTGATGCGATCCATTCACTCTATGTCGACCAGTGGGACTGGGAGATGGTCATGGCCGAGAAGGACAGGAATGTTGAATTCCTCAAGAGAATTGTCAAGAAAATTTACTCTTCCCTGAAACGAACGGAATTCCTTGTCAGTGAGATATTTCCCCTTTGTCCCCCCACCCTACCTGAACACATAACCTTCATATTCTCGGAAGATGCACAAAGAGAGTATCCCAACCTAACTCCCCAACAACGTGAAATCGTCTTGGCAGAGAAGTACGGGGCAATCTTTCTCATCGGCATTGGTTCTCCACTTGCCGACGGGATCAGCCAGGGAGGAAGAGCTCCTGACTATGATGACTGGTCCACCCCTAGCGACTCCGAACACACAGGACTCAACGGAGACATCATCGTATGGGATACCATACGAAAAGACTCCTTGGAAATCTCATCCATGGGAATCCGTGTCGATATAGAAACTTTGCTCAGACAGCTGGAGATTCGAAAGTGCACTGAACGCTCTGAGCTCTACTGGCACAAGCGACTGCTCAGCGGTGAACTTCCCCAGACCATTGGAGGAGGCATAGGACAGAGCAGGCTCTGTATGCTGTTACTCAAAAAGGCACATATTGGTGAGGTCCAATCCTCCGTATGGCCCCAGGAAGTTATTGATGAGGCAAAGAGACTGCATATTACACTGATGTAGGAGCATAGGATAAAACTTGTCAGTTGGAACGTCAACGGGTTGAGAGCCTGCCAGAAGAAAGGCTTTGAGCAATACCTTGCACACGTTGATGCAGACATTTTCTGTCTGCAGGAAACAAAGTTGCAGGAACATCAGATCGACCTTGAGATTCCTGCTTACCATACCTATTGGAGTTTTGCAGAGAAGAAGGGGTACTCAGGTACCGCTCTCTTCTCAAAGGTGGAACCAATCTCGGTCGAACTAGGCATTGGCCATGAACTTGACAGTGAAGGACGTGTGGTGACGGCAGAGTTCGAAGAGTTCTTTGTGGTATGTTGCTACACACCCAACAGCCAGGACAAGCTGGCCCGCCTTTCTGTCCGTATGGATTGGGACGATTCCTTTAGGGAGTATGTCTCTTCCCTTAAGGATATCAAGGAAGTGATCATCTGCGGGGATCTCAATGTGGCACATAACCCCATAGACCTGAAAAACCCCAAGGCAAACGAAAAGAATGCCGGCTACTCAATCGAGGAGAGAGAGAGGTTTTCCCTCCTGCTGGAAGATGGCTTCATTGATTCCTTCCGTTATCTTTATCCCGATCTCACTGATACCTACTCATGGTGGTCCTACCGATTCAATGCAAGGGCAAACAACGCAGGATGGCGTATAGACTACTGGCTTGTAAGTGAGGACCTGAAGGGCAGGATTGAGGAGAGCAGCATCGACGCAGACATACTGGGTAGCGACCATGCACCGGTAGTACTCACCTTGCTCGACTAATCCTAGGATTGTCAGTAGTACTTGTGGAAAGAGAAAAAAAGTCTGAAGGATGATTCCTTCAGACTTTTTTCTGTTCAATGTACTCAGATCATCTTTCTATGTCTTGGACGATGTACAGACTGCTACAGCAAGTAGGCAGGTATCTCCCCTCGGCTTTCAAATACCTTCCTATTCTGTGTGGAGAGAATTTTCTTACACATTCTCACAGAAAGAGGGGTAACTTCCACCAGTTCATCATCCTTGATGAACTGGATGGCCTGCTCAAGGGAGAGCTTGGAGATGGGAGAGAGCGTCACAGCCTCATCATGGCCTGAGGCCCGCATGTTGGTAAGCTTCTTGGTCCTAGTCGGGTTGAGGGTGATGTCAAGGTCACGATTTCGTTCCCCTACTATCTCACCTTCATAAATTGGGTCGCCCGGGACGATAAACCATCTGCCCCTGTCTTCAAGCTGCCACAGCGCATATGGTACTGCAACTCCAGAGCGGTCACTGACCATCGATCCGCTGAAACGGTCAGGGAAGTCACCCTTGTACAGTTCGTAACCCTTCATAAAGCTATTCATAATGCCCATACCCCGGGTATCGGTCATGAACTCGTCATGGTAGCCGATAAGTCCCCTTGCTGGGATTTCGAACTTCATCTTGACCCTTCCACCTTCAGTATAGGTAATGTCACTCATCTTAGCCTTACGTCTGGCAAGCTTGTCCATCACCTGACCGCTGCTCTCTTCAGGACAGTCTACAGACAGATACTCAATAGGTTCGGTCTTTCTGCCCTGCTCATCCTTCTTGAAGATTGTGCGGGGTCTTCCAACACAGAGCTCAAAGCCTTCACGGCGCATCTGCTCCACGATGATTGACATCTGGAACTCACCTCTCCCCTTTACGGTAAAGGTGTCATCCGCATTTTTTTCAACCCTGATGGATACGTTTCGAAGGATTTCCTTCTGCAGTCTCTCCCAGATCTTCGCAGAAGCGATGATCTTCCCTTCCTTACCGGAAAGGGGACTGATGTTCTTTGAAAAGATCATGGATACAGTAGGTTCGTCAATGCTGATCCTAGGCAAAGCCTTAGGAAATGCATTTGTGCAGATGGTATCACCGATGGAAACATCCTCTACACCAGCTAAGACGATGATATCGCCGCTTGCAACATTGGTTGCGTCATGGAAGGTAGGCCCATCATAAGCCTGGAGCTTGGTGATCCTCAGTGGGCGAAGCTTACCTTCTTCCTTAACACAGACCAGAGAGTCATACATATTGGCTTTTCCGTTGATAATCTTACCAATGGCAAGACGACCGAGGAAATCACTGTAGGAAAGGTCACTGACCAACATCTGAAAAGGCTCTTCATCATCATAGGTGGGGGCGGGGATAAAATCAATCAGACTATCCATTAGCTGATGCATATTATCATCAAGGTCAGTAGGGTTCAAACCACACTTACCATCCTTTCCAATTGCATAGAAAACAGGGACTTCCAGCATTGCCTCATCATCACTGAGCTCAAGCAAGAGGTCATACACTTCATTGAGCACCTCAACACTCCGCGCATCCTGTCGGTCAACCTTATTGATGACGATGATGGGGGTACGATTCAGTTTCAATGCTTTCTCAAGTACAAAACGTGTCTGTGGCAAGGGGCCTTCGGCAGCATCAACTAGCAGAACAACGCCATCAACCATGGATAGTCCCCGTTCAACCTCGCCTCCGAAGTCTGCATGTCCTGGAGTGTCGATAATGTTAATCTTCACCCCTCTCCATCTGATAGCGCAGTTTTTTGCACTGATGGTAATTCCACGCTCCCTCTCAAGGGCTCCGCTATCCATAATTCTATCCTGATCGTCTCGGGAAACCAGACCACTCTGCTTGAACAAGGCATCTACCAAGGTAGTCTTACCATGGTCGACATGAGCGATGATGGCTATGTTCCTAATATGCTTATTTTGTTTAATCATCAAAAATTCCTTCGTTTGTAGTGTATCATGAAAAGGTTATGCTACTTAATACTCCTAGACATTCTTCAGGGTTTTTTTTCCACTAATAAATTTGAATAGGATCAGGGCGAACATACACAGCAGTGCAATGCTTATCGTAGCAAGGCCACCGGCTATGCCGATTTCCTGTGCAACAGAGCCCACAATGATCGGCATGCTTATAGCACCAAGTGTTGCTGTGGCAATAGTTGTACCGACAGCAATCGTAGATGCATTGTATTTGGGGTTCATGGTGGCTAGTACAGTCGGATAGGTTCCGCTCATGGCAAGCCCAAAACCAAATATACTCATATAAATAAGGCCATAGTTCCTTGAACTGACCATAAGAAAGAAAAAAACAATCTGGAAGAAACCCAGTAGAACCAAAAGAAAGTTCTTATCCAACTTGATCGAGAGAGAAGCACAGAGAAGCCTACCTATAAGAATGAAAATCCAGAGAGCCGAGCTGGTTATCTGGGCAAGCGAGGGACTGAGGATACCGGAATCTGTAAAGTAGGTGACGAGCCATCCCATAATAGATGCCTCATTACAAAGATAGAAAAACAAGATAGCCGTGTTGAGCCAATAGGTTCGGCTCCTATAAAAACCGGTAGCTTCATCTTTTTTCTTTTCAATGCTCTTCCCTGAAAGGGTGGAACGGCTGAAAGAAACCATTGCGATAATCTCCAGGAAGACTACTGTCCATAAGCTTATCCTCCAGTGAACACCAAACACAGAGGTGGAGAGTATCGCAAGGAAGGGAGCAAGGAAGGCGCCAATAGCAAACGAAGCATGCAAGAGGTTCAAGGATGCCGTCTTATTCTCCGCAATGTCGCTCATCACCACATTGGTGATGTTGCTCATCGTCCCCCTTCCAATGCCTGTAAGAAGAAAGGCAAAAAGCAGAAACAGAGGATTCCCCGTAAGGGTCATCAGCAAGAAGCCAACGACAAAGCCAAGGGAGAGCGTTAGTGTACTTTTTTTCCTCCCTATAAGATAGGGAAGAAAACCACTGATAAGCAAGGCAAAGAAATTTCCAATCTGGTGGGCAGAAATTACCGCTCCACTGAGCACATAGCTCATGTTGTATTCGGATTTCATGAAAGGAAGAATCGTCCCAATGAGGGTATTCATCATTCCACTGACAAAAAAAGCGAAGTACACTGTGTACATCAAAGGAACGTCTTCCCTCTTAACACGCAATATCTTAGCAATCGAAATCATGAGACAACTCCTGAATATGTGATAAGGAGGGAACAAACCAGAATTGTAGGACCCTACCGCTATGTAATACTACTATTTGCAATAAATGTCCACTAGAAAAAAAGATACAGTGACATGACAAGGAGCTTATCTAGTGTAGGGTGGACTTTTCTTCTCTTTTCCTTAGGTATGGGACTCCTAAGGATAGTAAGCACTATGGACAACAACGAAAAAAGGCCGAAAACAATCTCTTGCTTTCAGCCTTATAGCACGATGTAAATGTGTAATTACCTATTTGATATCCTTACCGTAGTAAGCAGCTTCAAATATCATCTTGATATCTGCAACGTTCGGTGTACCGGGGTTGGTCAGGGTGCAGGGATCCTCATAAGCATGCTGGCTCATGCGGTCCAAGACAGAAAGGAACTTCTCCTCTGCAAAATCAACTTCGGTGCAATCTTTGAAGGTAAGGGGAATATCCATCTCCCTGTTCAGACGCTGAATCTCATCAGAGATATTCTTGATTCCCAACATCTTCTCTGCATACGCATACTTGTCAGTGCTTTTGCGGTTGTAAGAGATAACATAAGGAAGAAGGATGGCATTGGAAAGACCATGGGTCACTCCAAACTCACCACCAATCTTATGAGCCATGGAATGGACCAGCCCGAGGGATGCGTTGGTGAAGGCCATGCCTGCAAGAGCGGATGCCTCATGCATCTTCTCACGTGATACCAGGTTCTTAGGCTCCTTGTATGCTGTGGGCAGGTTTTCCAATACCAGTTTTATAGCCTCTATGGCATAGGGGTCAGTAAAGGACGTGGCGGCAATGGAAACAACTGCCTCAAGCGCGTGTGCCATGACATCCATACCAGTGTTTGCAGTGATATGGGGTGGCATCGTCATGGGAATGTTGGGATCGAGAATAGCGATATCGGGAACCATGTCAGCAGCCACAATTGGATACTTGATATGGGATTGGGTATCGGTGATGATTGAGAAAGCGGTAATTTCACTGGCAGTGCCACTAGTGGAAGGTATGGCTATGAATTGGGCCTTGGTACGCAAAGGGGGCATGGACCCGGGCTCAATGATAGATTCAAAGGTAATTTCAGGATGCTCGTAAAAGCACCACATGACCTTTGCAGCGTCTATGGCAGATCCTCCGCCGATTGCCACGATCCAGTCAGGATCAAATGCCAGCATCTCTTTTGCTCCACGCATGACAGTCTCTACAGAGGGATTGGGTTCGACACCATCGATCAGGATGGACTCGATGCCTGCCTTCTTCAACAAAGCCTCAGCCTGGTCAAGAAACCCATACTTCTTCATGGAACTTCCGCCAGTAACCAATGCTGCTTTCTTACCTTTCAACAGGGAGAGCTTCTCCAATGCCCCTTCTCCGTAGTAGATAGTCCTTGGAATCGAAAACTCATGACGCTCATATGTATCTCCTCGTTTCAAACCCTTTCGGGTCTTGTTTTCCTTACGTAGAACCAACATGCTCAGAAAAGCATTCTCACTTGATCCTTATAGGTAACATTATATCGATAAAGAAAAATCTAGTTAACCACTTTCAAGAAAATATTTGTATATTATCCAATACATTTCAATAGTATCAATAATAAGGTTTTTTAAGCCTTTCTTTATGATTTTATTTGCTCTTGTTGTGTATATTTTATTTTTTGTGTGACTATTTTCATATTATTAATAGTTTAATACCAGTTTTAGAATGATCTACCTATTCTACGGAAAAACCATCTACTTTCATATAACTCACTTTCGGCAGTAAGGAATCCCACTTTTTCTGAATTAACCTAAAACCCGATTTTTACGCTTGTTCCCCCTTGGCTCCAGGGGGATTTCTCGTGTTCCTTGAACAAAAGTTTTTCGCTGTAAAACATGATAAAATA
>JAEINL010000058.1 GCA_016342655.1 Sphaerochaeta sp.
CTATCCGCAATTTGTCTATGAGGTGCTTGATGGGAATACAGAGGTTGAGGCTTCAATATGAATTGTCAAACATAGCCAAAGCTTTCGGCGCCTTGGTACTGCCTCTTCTTTTGGCCTTGGTGAACGTGTTCACTCAATTTGTCCTGAACAACGACCCCAAGCGTGACCAGGGGCAACCTTTGAGAGATATGTCCAAGTGGGTACTTCCCATCCTTTCAATCCTGATGATCCCCATAACCCTGTTCAAAGCTTTGGGTTATGACATCAGGATAGAGAAAGTGATACCAGTCCTTATATGTTAACTTCCTGAAAAAGTACCACTCAAACTTGATTTATAGCTAGAATCACCCCTTATTATCCTTTCAGAAACTTCATGGTCTCATCATGGGACTTGCCGCTTTTGACGAAAGCCTCCAGCAGCTCCTTCTTCAACAGCTCATCCTTCTTGGCCATGAGATCCTCAAGGGAGGCCAATGCCGAATCGTATCTTCCTTTCACTTTTACGACTGCATCCTGAGCCTTTGCAATCTTTGCATCAATTGAGTCCACGCTCTTCATCCTTGCCATTTGTATTCTCCTCCCTATTCAGTTTTGTTTTGATTTGCTTTGCTGTTATGTGATATTTCTTCGCCAAGGGCTTTTGCTTTGGCCCTGATGTAGGACTCGTCAACATCGAAGGCCTTCAGTATTGCCTTTTGCGTTGCAGTCACCGCATGGTCCAGGCGGTAGACACCGTCAAACTGCCTTACCATCTCAATCTTATCCAGTTCCTTCAATGCTGTGGGGACCGTCATGTAATTCGCCTTCTTATCGTTCTTGAGCACCTCATCCTTAAGGCAGGTGTAGATTTTGGATCTGATGATGAGTGCGACGAACTCAATGAAGATCTTTGCAGAGGCTGATTCGTCCGAATAGACTCGCAGGCTCTTGTTCCCAAGATATGACTTGTCACCTCTGAATAGCTTTTCGGATGCATCCCTAGACTTATATAAGCCAAGGGCCTCCCTGGCCGTCATCTTTGCGGAAGTGACGATGGAGAAGTATCCGCAGAGGCCGATTTCCCTCTCGATGAAGGCAGCCTTCTCCTTTGCAAAGAGAAACTTCTTTCCATCCTCGCTGTAGTAGAGGGTGAAGTATTCGGTATAGGCAGCACCGAAACTGACTTCCTTCCCCTCATTCTTTTTGAGCAAGGCTGACATGTGCTCGATCTTCGCCTCAAGTGCATCGCGCTCGGCGTGTTCCTTCGAGATGCTGTGGAAGAGATGGAAGTATCTCTCACAGGTGTCACCCTCATACAGCTGGTGCCTGACAGTGGTCCCATACACGTGATATTCCCATATCGAGCAGGGCCTTTCCTTCTCGAACGTGCCCTGCCTCTTAGTGATGAGTGCACTGACGAGATTGCCCATGCCTTTGACCATGATCACGAAATCATAGCCGCAGGAATCCATGAACTGTATGTTGGGCTTGCTGAAGTAGCCACGGTCAAGGATGAAGCCCACCTTCTTGTAGCCGTAGGCCTTCACCTTCTCCAGCATGTACTGCAGTTGGGAGACATCGACTATCGAACCCGGATACTCCTCATAGAAGAGGGGTTCCCTGTTGTCAGTATCATAGGCAATGGCATAGTTGAAGATCCTTACACCATTGTCGTCCTTCGGCTTCCCATATTCCAGCATCTCGATATCACCGGCCTGGCAGTTCTTGTTGGTGGAATCGTAGGAGATGTAGATCTTCTCCCTATGGTTGCGCTTACTGTTCCATTCGTTAAGGAAAGCCACGCTCTGGTCGGTTGTGACCGACTGCAGGAAATCGGAAACCTTGGAGTCGCTGTACATCTTCATTGCCCTGGTGAACAGCGGGTGGTTGTAGGCAAAGTCCGGATAGTACTGCCCTGCGTTGTTCTCACAGATGATGGAGTACGCCGCAAGATCGAGGAAGAGACCGCTGTCACGCCCGATTATCCTCTTGGTCATCGTATCAAGGCAATAGTCGGCGATGATTTTCCTGATGACGAGGAACGAGCCGACCTTGAGACAGTTGCTTCTTGGGGCCAGGCCCTTTTCCTGGGGAAGTTCAATATCGGGGAAGTACTGGAGGAAATTCTGGTTCGGGCACATCTTCGTATCATCGGTCTCATCCTGTTTGCCGATGGTGGAACGAAGGGGTGTGTTGTACTGTTTCTTGGGGTCATAGACACGGCCATACTCATAGTTGATGTAGGTGGTGCCGCCTTTTTTCCTTCGGGTAATCTTACCCTGCACATCAGGTATTTCAACAAGAAAATCAAGGTACATGTGGTCTCCTATTTGAGTAGTAAGTACTACTCAAATAGAATACCAGATATCCTGGAAAAAGGCAACAAAAAAACCTCAGAACTTGTTGCATTTCCGAGGTTTAGATGAATAGTATTTGGCTGATTATTCTATTGAGTGGTAAAAATCACAGGAAGTTCACAGTATAGCACTGCTCTTTCTGGTCATTGGCAACTACCTGCCCAAGTGCAAGCACAACTATACGGTAGGGATAAAGATTCCCTGGACCTTGGCAAGCGAGGAAAACTGGAATAGGACCCACCGTTTTGCAGGATGGGTCTGGATCATAGCTTCAATCTTGCTGTTGGTCTCTGCATTGACCGGATGGTTTGTCCCAGTCGTAGTCATAATCAGCATGACAGCTATGGTTGCAGGCCCTGTAATCTACTCATTTCTCTTCTACAGAAGGACAACTAGGGAATCTAACGATATGCCTTGATATTCTCTTTGTGCTCTTCATAGGTAACAGCTGGATAGAGACGTTTGTCCAAACCATGCAGATAGTAGAAATAGGGACTCTCCAAGGGGTAGAGGGCAGCCTCTACAGCGGCCTTTGAAGGGCTGCAGATACCCGAGGGAGGAAGCCCTACCTTTCTTCTGGTGTTATAGGGAGTCTGCTCTTCCAGGGCCTTCTTGGGTATGGGGTTCTCCCAGTCTTCAAGTTCGTAGCGTGTAGTTGCGTCGATGCCCAAGGGCTCCCCCGCCTCAAGGCGGTTGTAGATCACTGAAGCTATGAGGGGCATCTCCTCGACGTTCTGTGTCTCTGCCTGGATCATGGAGGCCACTATCAACGTCTGCTCAAGGCCATACTGTGCAACCTTCCCAGAGCCTACGTGAGGCTGCACCACAGCAAGCATAGCATCAAACATAGCCTGGGCAAGAGCCGAAGCAGTGTCTTCACTGGATACAACATACTCCCCACTGAGCAGCCAGCCTTCAGCAAAGGAGAGCGAGTGCTCCTCCTTCAAAGCTTCTGCCGAGGCAAGGAAAGAGCCTTCCTTGGCATACCCACGGTTATGCAGATACCTGTCGATGGCCTCCAAAGTAAAGGAAGGACTCACCGCAAGGACAAGCTCCCCTTCCTGTACAGTCAGCTGTTTCCCAATGGTTTCATAATCCATACCCTTCTCCATGACAAAGGTACCGCTACGCAAGGATGTGGCAATTTTGGCCTTGATGAAGAACTGTAGCAAGGAGACATCATCATCGACAATCCCTTGCTCCTTGAGCAACAGGCTCACAGAGCGGGCACTCATACCCGGTTCGATGGTCAGTTCCATGAAAGGGGATTGCAAAGATGGCGTGACATACCTACCCACCGGTCCCACCCCCTTACGAAAGGAAAAGAAGAGGGCAAGGGCACATACAGCAAAGGCGATGAGAAATACCGGCAAGCGTAACCGAAAGGCAAGGCTTGGTCGATAGCCTCGCCTCGAGCCTATCTTGGGAGGGACTACCCTAGCCACAGGTTTTCTTTTTATGGGAGTAGCACGTTTCTTTGTTGATGGTACTTTGTTCTTTCCCTTTACGGATGGGGAGGTTTTCCTCACTGCTGGTGTGACTGGCTTCTTTGGCTTGGAAGAAGGCCTCTGTGCAGGGGATTGCCTCTTGGCTACCGGCTTGGGTTTTGTACCAGGCTTTCTTTTCTCTTCACCACCCTTCAACACCCCTGGCATATCAACGTGCATTGTAGCATGTGATACAGAAGGCTTCTTTCTTGTGGTAGAGATTACAGGTTTTTCCTTCTCTTCCCCATTACCAAGAGTAACATGCTCACTGAAGGAATTTTTTCCTTTGGTAGTCTGAGGAGATTTTGACTGGTTGGTTGGCTTGGTCTTTTGCTCACTCATGGTCAGGTAACGCCACCCTTGGTTGTAGAGATGTTATCTTCTCGCGTTTGCGTGCTATGGAGAGTTCCACCTGCGATATCTGCTTGTTACTCTGCTCTATCTGGGTGCGCAGGTGGCGTATCTTCTGGTTCTCCAACTCAATCTGGGCTTCCAGTTCCTCAACCTTCATCTGGTTTTGCAAGCCAAGGATTTCATCCTCCAACCTATCGACCCTACGCAAATGCAAAGATATCTGCTCCATCAGGGCCATGGAAGCAGAACCTATCTGTTGGGAAGAGGCTTTCTGCTGAAGTTTCTCATAGAGGGCTTTGCCATAGAGGTTACTTACCTTGGTCCTCTGTTTTTCCATCTCCCTGAACTGGATCCTACTTGTCTCCAGCTGGTTTTTTAGACTTTCCTTCTCTTGTGTGCGCAGCTTGGCTACTGCGCTGTGATGGATATCCAGTTCCTGTTGCAAGGCCTGTTCCTTCTTCTTGAATTGGGCAAGCTCGGCAACCAGACTCTGTTTGCCCAAGCCTGGAAGGTCAGCTTCACACCCAAGCTTGGCCAATATTGAGCCTGCCTTGATCAAGAGAGGAACCACTTGCTTACGGGTGTGCTGCAGGCTCAGGTTCAGATAGGAACACCTCAGAGTATTGATCGGCCCTTTCTGGGCCTTGCATCGCTGTAGGGAATCCTGCAGCTCCCTGACCATAGTCTGATGGTCTGCAAACAAGGGTGTACAGGTCTGCTGAAGGTAATCAGGTAGGGTCTCTGAGCCAAAGGCCTCGTAGGCAATGGCACCCAGACGGGAGTGGAGTTTCTTTCTTGGTCCATTCAAGGCCCTGATATCAGCTTCGATCTGCTGGATCTTGCGTGACCGATCCTCCATCTGGCTGATAAACCCCTGTATCCGCGCATAGGTCTGAGAAGCCTCCTCATACTTGGTATCCACTTCAACAAATCGATCTAATTCAACTGTTGCAAAACCAAGGGGGGTTATCTGCTCGATCAGGGCCATACTGAAGCCAAATTCGGCATAGAGTGTGTAGAGATCGCTTCGGTGACTCTCTATCTCCTTCTGTTTTTGCAGTATATCGGCCTGAAAGATTCCCATAGCACGATAGTATCACAAATAAAGGTCCCTTGGCAAAGAAAGAAACAACGCAAAAGGTGCTAAATCCTTGCATTTCCTTGACAAGGGTATGAGCTGTTGGGTATTCTGAGCGAAACTGCTCGGGGATGGGGATTGTTCATGCCCTTACCCTGAATAGGCTTGGAAGGATTATTTTACACGTTCCAGCGTGGTATTCTTCCTTGTAAAGTGCGACCGCAAACAAGCGGCATCCACTTGATTGCCCATGGCGTTTTCCTTGCTATGGGCACTGAGGCAGGCTCATCGGAGCTCTTGCTTCCAATCCCGCGGCCGGGGGAGGGACAGGACTGCCACACACTAGGAAACACAAAGCTCACAACCCGCTGGTACGGGTCAGAAGAGCAAACGACTATCTAAGGAGACATGCTCATGGAAAATGACAACAAGAGCAACGCAAGTGAAGAGGACCTGTTGATTGGGACCATTCAAGTACTTGCAGGAAAAACCAAGGCCGACCCAAATCCAGAAGAACTGGAACAGTTAAAGCGCCTCATCAAGAAAAACGTACCTTTTACGTTGCGCAGTTATTTTATGGCCTACCTTCTTCGTGAAATGCTCAATGCCAACTCACCTAAAACAAGAACAGCAGCACCTCAAAGAACACCCAAAGGTAAGCCAGCACCAAAGAGTCCTCAGCCTGAAAGTAAGAAGCAGGAAAAACCACTTCTGAAGAAACGTGAAGAGAAACCTCTTCCAGAAGGTGCAAGGACACTCTATCT
This sequence comes from Sphaerochaeta sp., assembly GCA_016342655.1. Taxonomy (GTDB): domain Bacteria; phylum Spirochaetota; class Spirochaetia; order Sphaerochaetales; family Sphaerochaetaceae; genus Sphaerochaeta. Next base: position 6,020 of record JAEINL010000058.1, read on the forward strand.
CAACATCGGCAAGATGAAACGTCTGTATGCTAAGGAACTATCCCTTTTGTTGCAGAAAGAGCTTGAGATCACAAGAGAGGACATCTTCAGCCTTCGCATCCACGACAAGTACTCCTTCATCTCAATGACTGAAGAGAACTGCGAAAAGGCTATTGCAAAACTGAACGGTATGGACATCAAGGGCCGCACCGCAGCCGTCAGTTATTCCAATAAGGAGTAGATAGTGTTCGTAGAACGGCTTGTTGTTGGACCATACCAGACTAACTGCTATATCATGGGCAATGAGGAAACCTCCAGTGCCTGGATCATTGATCCGGGCAATGAGGGATCACAAATTATCAAAGCCATTGAAAATCACAACATCAAGCCAGTTGCAGTCCTGCTTACCCACACCCATTGGGATCATATTACAGCCTTGGGTGAACTGAAAGAGCGGTGGCCACATCTGGAGGTCCTTGTCTCAGAAGAAGATTCGCACTACCTAGGCTCCCAGGCCTATGAGCGATTCTGTGAGACGTGCTTTGACAAGAGTTTCCTCCAAAGGTATGAAAAGGCACTGAAAGCTATGAGTGAAGCTACAGGGTTTCTTACAGACAACCAGTTTCTTCAAGACAGCCATCTTTTGGTCATGCATACACCAGGACACACAAAGGGAGGCCTCTGCCTCTACCATGAACAAAGTCAGTTCGTGTTTACCGGCGATACACTGTTCGCCGGAAGCATCGGCCGCACTGACCTTGATGGCGGTTCCTATGAAGAGATCGTCAAAAGTTGCAAAAGGTTGCTGAAGCTCCCTACAGAAGTACAGGTACTTCCAGGGCACGGACCGGCGACCACAATTGGTGACGAACAGAATAATCCGTATCTCTGAAAACGTAGCGATCATAACACAAGAAAACCCTTGGATTGATTGCTAAAAACAGAACAAGAGAGCCTTACAGAAAAAAACAGATGACGCCATCCCTAGGGAAGAGCCTCATCTGTTTTTTTCACTTTAGAGACTATCGTCTTCCAGGGGTCTCTTCAGCACTCTTGCAGTCTATGCAGAGTACTGCATAGGGAATGGCTCTGAGCCGTTCCTCAGGAATCTTCTTTGTACATTTGAGACAATGCCCGTAACGGCCGTTATGAATTCGTGCCAGAGCATTCTCTATTGAACGGAGGCGATTAGCCTCGTGCTTATTGATAGCTTCCATCTTCTTAAATGCAATATCGTCAGCAGCAACATCGATGCTATCCTTGATACCCATAGCATTTACCATCTCTCTGAAGTCACTATTATCCTCAGTCAGCTTGTCAAGCAACTCTTTTCGCATTACAAGAAGCTGCTCTCCCATCTCTTGAACAAACATATCGGACACAGTTTGCCTCCTAAAATACGCCTTGGCGTCCCTTGGATTTAATGCAACATAAGATGGGGAATACGTGCATAAGAGTCAAGACCCTTACCACGCTTTCTGCATTATTAGTCGAGTTTCCTCAATAATACAGCACAGTTCACCTAATATAAGGGAAACCAGAACATAACTCCCCTCCCAAATCGCAGATACAAGCTAAGGGAAATCCAGCATACCATGAGAACCAGGACAAGTACATCATAAAATTTCATTTTTCTAGCAAGGTACCATGTCCTACTGGGGTGTTTGCCAAACCCCCTGAGAACCATTGCATTGGTAACCACATCGATACGATCGAGGGAAGAGAGTACCAAGGGGGCAAGGATTTTACCAACCGAAGAGATTCTCTGCCTGAGCCTTACATTCTTGGAGATGTCCACCCCCCTCGCCATCTGGGCATGTAGGATGTGGGTATAGGAGGAGGTGACCTCCGGCAGATACCTCATCGCCAAACCCACAGCATAACTGGTCTTGTAGCGCACCCCTATCCTGTTTAGGGAAGAGGAGAACTGTGATGGGTGGGTAGCTGTCACAAACAACAATGCCATGGGGAAAATGGAGAAGTATTTCAGACAGACCACCAACAGGTAAAAGGCTGTCTCCACAGTAAGGGCATAGTGTGCTGAGGGAGACCCCAGCACTATGTGCCTTGTTCCCAGATACCGTTGGCCTTGGTCTGGGGAGAAAAGGTATATAAAGAGGGCATTGATTAAAATCACGTAGGTCATAGCGATGATATAGGGTTTGAACTTCTTCAGGGGAACCTTGCAAGAGGCAAGGGCAACCTGAGCAAGAAACATGGAGGGGATAAGGATACGAAGGTCAAAGGTAGTGAGACAGAGCGTTATCCAAAGCATGAAGAAAACAAGTTTGGTCACCCCGTTTAGCGAATGGACGAAGGATGGGGTATCTTCATAGCTTAGGGCAAAGCCGAACTTCCTTCCACTCTGTTTTGAGCGGACCACCTTTTTCTTCTTTCTCGGTCCGGCCTTTCTTCTTGGTGACAAGAGCCCTTCCTTTTCAAGGGATACAACCTCGAGCCCTTCAGGACGACGAGTTTTCTCCCCTTGGATAAAACAGTCGATAAAGGCGGGAATATCGTCAATTCCACAGCGTTTTGCCAAGGTGTAGAGGCTGGTCACCGTCAGGTTTGCTTGAGCAAGTAGAACCTTGTTGCTGAACACCTCACTGACACGCTCATCGGCCAGTAGAAGCCCGTCAGAGAGCACCAGGGCTCTGTCTGTATATTCCAAGGCAAGGTGCATGTCGTGGGTGATGAAGAGGATGGTTAGCCCTGTTCTCTTGTTCAAGGAACTGAGGAACTCCATCAACAGCGAATAACGCACATAGTCCTGCCCTGAGGTGGGTTCGTCAAGGATGAGTATCTTTGGTTCTGTTACCAGGATCGATGCTATGGTAACACGTTTCTTTTGTCCAAAGCTCAAGGCCGATATGGGCCACCTATGGTACGCCCTGAGGCCACACAACTCAAGGACATCCATCACACGAGGACGGATATCCTCTTCAGAATACCCCCTCTGGCGCAGGGCAAAGGCAACTTCGTCATAGATCATGGAGTGGCTGATCATATGGTTGGGGTTCTGCATCACAAACCCGATCAAAGAAGAGCGTTCGGTGACAGAAAGGGTGGAGATGTCCTCTCCCTCAAAGATGATCGTACCACTGTCCTGATGGTTGATCCCCATGAGTATCTGCGCGAGGGTCGACTTGCCGGCCCCGTTCTTTCCCAGAATGCTGATCATCTCCCCTGCACATATCTCTGCAGAGATGTGTGAAAGGACTTCCCTTATGCCGTCATACGAAAAGCAGAGGTCGGATATGACGAGTTGGCTCTTTTGCTGTGCTTGTTCTGCACGTTTGGGCCTTTTCTGATACCAGGCCTGGATTCCCTCGCAGTACGGGTCAAGATTGATGGTATCAATGGAAGCGATGCCCTGAGCTTCCGATAGGTCTGCACCACTTTGCCTGAGGGCAGAGAGATACAGGGGATCACGAATCCCCTTCTCCTCTAGCAGGGAACCTGAAAGCAGCTTCTCCGGCGTGGTATCGCACGCTATCTTGCCATCCTCAAGCAGCAGGATGCGATCCACCGGAGCCGAGAGCACATCCTCAAGACGGTGCTCAATGATAATGATGGTCTTGCCTGTACTCTTGTGCAACCCGTCAATGAGTGCGATTGCGCGTTTTCCTGTCTCAGGATCGAGATTAGCGAGCGGTTCGTCAAAAAGAAGGATGTCTACATCGTCTACCAGCACTCCGGCAAGACTTACCCTCTGCTTCTGCCCTCCTGAAATTTCCTGGGGACTCTGGGCAAGAAAATCCTGCATCCCCACGATATTGGCCATGTTGGTGACCAGAGGGACCATTTCATCCTGGGCAACACACTGGTTTTCCAAAGAGAAGGCGATATCTTCCTCCACAGTAAGGCCTACAAACTGAGCGTCACTATCCTGCAGCACCGTCCCCACATGACGGTTAATCTCGTAAATATCTGATGTCGCAACATCGAGGGAGGCCACAGAAAGAGAACCTTCGATCTTTCCATCGAAGGCGTTGGGGATGAGGGCGTTGATACAGTGGCCCAAGGTGCTCTTCCCACTGCCAGAAGGCCCTACGAGCAAGACCTTCTCACCTTTGAAAATATCCAAGGTGATGCCTTTGATCGTAGGGGACTTCTGGGCCTTGTAGGTGAACGTAAAATCCTTGAACGAGATAATCGGCTCTTGCATGCCTACTTTTCGGTATCGAGGGTAAGGTTGCTATTGTCCTTATTGCGCTTGGCCACGAGTAACATCAGCAGGGTCCCAAGAATAGCGATGACTACAGTGTTGGTGATGGCGATGATCAGTTGCTGGGTGATGACCTTGTCCAAAGGCTCAGCAAACAGTAGGAAATCAAGCGCCGCACTGATGAGGTAGCCAAAGAAGTTGCCCAAAAAGGCAAGGACGACGAATACTCCAATCTGTTTCCCCAAGAAGATACCCTTGTCCAAATCACGTTTGGTCAGGATTGGAAACAGGCCGATAACGGCTCCGACAATGCCACTACCTAACATCCAAGTAGGCCAAACACCCCATCCAGCAAACATATCGGTAAGCCAGTGGCCGAGAAATCCAACCAAGAACCCTACTATAGGCCCATATACACCAGCGACAAGGGCTAGGATAGCCATAGCCGGCTTGATCGTGGTGTTGGCAAACACAGGCACACTCAACAGACCGCCAACCCCATACAGGGCGGCCCCGATAGCAATGACTACAACCATCTTGACGGGTTACATACCTTTGGACTTTTCCATACGATTCCTCCTATTTGTTGTAAGCGCATCATACGCCTATCATACCACTGAAAATGTAATCTTCCACCCTTCACCGGTACCAATGCCGTAGGTAGAGGCAAAGCTTCCCTGGTTGAGGGCGAGACCAAGATTGAGCAGGCTGTTTACGTAGATCAGGGGCTCACCCTTGCCGACCTCGGTAAACCCTTTGCAAAGCTTGACCGGATACCCGTAGACAACCCTTCCATCCTTGGAGATGGTGACCTGCATCATAGACCCAAAGGGTATGTGTAACTGTTCAAGGAACTCATCGCTGATATTTGTCCAAAGGGAGCCGTAGCGGGTATCGAGAATGTCGATGGCACCGACGAGGGTATGCTCCCCCTCAAGACGGCCTTTCTCAAGCTTGAGCCTGACCTGCTTGGAAAGAGCAGGACCGATATCCTCAAAGTTAACCAAGGAAGAGGCAAGACGGGCCCCTGTATAGGCATAGACATCACGGCCATGGAAGGTATAGCTTCTTTGACTGCCTGCAAGGCGGTTGGTTTCTTCTGATATCTCCCGGGCCTCCAGAATGCCGACATGTTCGGCTATATGGGTAAGGGTACCGTTGTCAGGGGTGACCACAAGATGACCGCTAGCAGTAAGGGCAACGACGCTTTTGCGGTTGCTGCCCACCCCGGGGTCAACCACACAGACAAACACCGTCCCGGCAGCCCAGTAGGTCATTGCCTGCATCAGGCGATAGGAGGCTTCCCAGATGTTGAATTGTGGGATCTCATGAGTGAGATCCGAAAGGCGAAGCTGGTTGGAGACAGCATTGGCCACTCCATGCATGGCGCTGACAGCCCCATCGGAAGAGCCAAAGTCGCTCATGAACACAACAGTCTTTCTCTCTTGCCAGGCGCAAGAGTGTAGGAGTTCATTCTTTAGTTTTGTTTTCATCCTTTTGGTTCTCCTTCCTTTCACCCATATCCACCAGTTTTCTCAATTTATAGAGATACACCACCAAAAAACAGGCGACTACCAACACTATAAATCCGATCAAGGCGACCAACAAGGGATTACCCTCGTAGACCAGAGCCAGCAAGACATAGCCAGTGAGCAGGGAGAGAAGTAGCACGAGCATGGTAATGGCAAGAGAGACAAATTCCTTAGGCGTCATCGGTGCAAGAACTCCTCAATGACCGCAATGAACTCCTCATAGGTGGTAGCCTGAGATAGGTGTGGATGGCTTGCCAGTATCCCCTCAGGGGCTCTGAAAAGACAGCCTGCATCAGATTCTTCGATCATGGAAAGGTCATTATAGGAGTCCCCTGCTGCAAAAGTCCTGAAATTCAAGGCTTTCAGGGCCTGTATCGCATGATATTTGCCATCTCGGATACGTAGCTTGTAATCCTCGATCATGCCCCCTTCACCAATAACAAGATTATTGCACCATAGAGTCGGCCAGGCAAGCTGTTTCATCAGAGGTTTGGCAAACTCAGTGAAAGTATCGCTAAGAATGAGCACCTGAGTCTTCTCCCTCAGTTCACCGAGAAACTCCATAGCCCCATCCAAAGGTCGGATGGTCGCGATGACTTCCTGGATGTCCACAAGGCTGAGCTTATGCTTTCTGAGAATCTCAAGCCTGCCCTTCATCAGTATGTCATAGTCAGAAACATCCCGGGTAGTAAGGCGTAACGCCTCTATTCCAGTCTTCTGGGCAACGTTGACCCAAATCTCAGGAACCAGCACACCCTCCAAGTCAAGGCAGACAATATCCATAATTTCAATACTCCTAAGCAGTGATATAAAGAAAATTACCCCTAAAATGCCAACAGAATCAAGACCCCCAAATAGGCAGAACTCTCAGAAAGTATCTCTATGGCACCCAAGACATCACCGGTCACTCCCCCAAGGCGTCTGATGCTCATGCGCAAGATGAAGCCTGTCATCACTAGCGCAAACAGGACAGCAGAGCATGCAGGCAAGAAAGAGGGGCTGCCAAGGAAGAAAAGGAAAGCAATGAATAGAGCAATCTGCAACAGAGGCCCTAGCATATGTCTTGCACTGCTTTGGCTTACCAACTTCGAGGCTGTGCCCTCCCCTTCCCGTGCATACGAGCAGAGGCTGGCCGCAATGACCACCATGGTCCTACCCAGAGCAGGTACAAACAGCAAGAGAGGTAAAAATTTAAGCAGCTCTGCGATGGCAAAAACCTGAAAAAGCAGGGTACAGACCAACGTGATGAGTGCAAAGGCGCCCACGCTGGAGTCACGCATGATGCGTAGCGTCGCCTCTTTGGTCCAACCTCCCCCAAACCCATCGGCGACATCACACAGGCCATCGAGATGAAAGCCTCGCGTCAAGTAAGCCGTTGTTGCAATGATCACAGAAGAGCGGACAAAGGAAGAGAGGGGCAAGAGGGCGATACCCAGAGAGAATAATCCTAGGACAAGCCCTACAAAAGGGAACCAAAACAGGGTGTTGCTCTCTTTTGCGCACTCCCTACCAGGAAGGGGAAACCGGGTAAGGGTACGAAACGCACCTGAAAGGCCTCCCTCGCTCACAGGACAGTGCCCTTGAGGGCCAAAGGAAGACCGGCAACCAACAGGATGACATTCTTGGAGATGGCTGCAATATCCTGGTTCATCCACCCGGCGATATCGCGAAAGGCCCTGCTCTCTGCGTCTGATGGGATGATACCCAAACCCGTTTCGTTGGTTACCAGGAGGATATCACAAGGGGGATTCTTGAGGACAGCAATCAGGCTCTGTATCTCTTGGGAGGTATCTCTCTTGTGGTAGAGAAGATTTCCCAGCCAGACGGTGAGACAATCTACAACACATACCTCTACAGAAGGGGGCAGCTCGTGTATTGCCTGGGCAAGATCCAGAGGCTCTTCGATGGTGATGAACCTGTCTGCACGGTCTTTCTGATGTGCTGCTATGCGCTCTTTCATCTCACGGTCAATGGGTTCGGCTGTTGCGATGTAAGCCCTGCTGGGGGTTCCTTCAGAGACATTGAGGGCGTAGTCCTGGGCATAGGAGCTTTTTCCACTGCGTCCGCCTCCAATAATGAGACTAGTCTGGCTTTTCAGCCTGGTACGGATGCGCACACCACTGGTGGTGGAGGATACAGAACCTTTTGAGTCCCTGATGGATGTCCCATGGGTCATAGCCTTCTTCAGATCAATTGTTGCCATAGCTTGCTTTCCTCTCTTCTAAGCATCATAGCACGGCTTTGGCGCAAGAGGGAGAGGGATGTAAGAAAGTCCTGCTGGTTGAACACCTCAAGGGTCAGCACCCGTTCTTTCCCATCCTCCTGCTGTGCAACCAAGGAGGAGAGAAACCTCTCAATGAGCAGAGAATTCCCTTTACAAAGGCTCAGATGGTCCTGAGGTTGTGCATCGACCCCATGAAGATGGCAGACCCTCGTAGTTGACAGCAAGGAAGAGCAGCTAGCTTCTGCATCATAGTCCATCATCCAGACATGCCCTATATCGAGGGTGACTGCCAAAGTATGCTTGTCCACTAAGGGTTGTACCAGTTCAAAGGGATAGCTGAGGGTCTCTGCACAAAACATCTGGCTGTCGAGGGAGGTCTTCTCCAACAGGCGGGTAACACTCTCATCGAGACAAGACAACCAGGCAGGTACATCTTGTGAAGGTTCTTTTCCATAGAGGTCAGGGGTCAGGTGCAGGATATAGCCAAAAGGGTCCAGATTCTGCGTAAGGTCGAGTATCTTCAGGTAGGTATCCAAGGTCTTCTGACGAACGCCCTTGTCCGTTGATCCTGGATAGACATCCAGAGGAAAGTGGACGGTATAGGTAAGACTATGTTCCTGGGCAATAGCCTTTAGGGTTTGTACTACACTTCTTGTCGGCAGGTTATCCTCGCCTTCGCTTTCGAACAGGACCAGTTCGATATCATCGACCAGGGGTGCGAGATAGCGGACATTGTTCAGGATGTCATCAGGGAGGATGTAGCTGGTTGTTCCTATCCTCACAGCACGATTCCCTTTTCCTGCAACAAGGCGGTGCTGTCTGTTACCCCACCGACTTCGAAACTGGTCATTTCAGGCAAAATCCTACTGGCGGCCCTTATGATCGGCCAGGCACTCAGAGCTCCTGTGCCCTCACCCAACTGCATCCCTAGGGAGAGAACCGGGTGGGGCAGGTCCAGATAGTTCAACAGAAGATCATGCCCATCGAATGCTGAGAGATGGCAGGGGATGATGTAGTCCTTACATGCTGGTTCCAAGGCGCAGCTTATCAGGGCAGCGGCAGTGGTTATGAAGCCATCGAGCAAGACAGGCATGGAAAAGGATGCTGCCTCTATGATACCCCCTGCAATGGCAGCTATCTCAAAGCCGCCAAAGGATGCGAGCACATCCAAAGGAGACCGAGAAGGATGTCTAGCCAGGGCACGTTCCAATACGGTGCACTTGTGCTCCAAATCCTCATCACTGAGGCCGCTACCCTTTCCTGTCACTGATCGCACACTCAGGCCTGTGATGGCAGCCGCTATTGCTGAGGCGCTTGTAGTGTTGCCCACCCCCATCTCTCCGAATGCGATGGCGTCAAAGCCTGCCTGCTTTTTCTTTCGGACTTGGACTTTTCCAAATCCCATTGCAGTAAGGCACTGCTCATCATCCATAGCCTTTGAAACAAGGAAGTTCTCGGTACCAAAGCCAACCTTACAGTCAACAACCCCATCGGAGGGGGAGAACGTATGATCGACTCCCATATCCACTACAGTGAGGTCAACGCCGTTGCATCGGGCAAAGAGAGCACAGGCCCCTCCACCCTTGGCAAAATTCACACACTGCTGAGCGGTTATCTCCTGAGGACTGTGGGTTATCCCTTCAGCGTGGATGCCGTGATCCCCTGCAAATAGCAGCAGCGAAAGGCGGGACAACCCTTTTGGGGTAATGAGGGCGATCCTGACAGCTAGTCGGGCCAACTCACCCAGACTACCCGGGGGCATCGCCTTGGCAAGCAGAGCCTTTTCCAATTCTTCTAGTCTTCTCTTGTCGATCGGTTGTACTGACATGGGAGCATTGTAGGGATTTATTCACTGGCATGACAAGAGCAAACACGATACAATAGCCCTCATGCAACAAGCACTCTATCTTTTCTTGGACTTTCTTACAGGTATGGTAATTTCAGTCATGGTGGTGGCCAATACCCAGCTGGGTGTTGAAGTGACCATGGGGGTCTCCCTCATCATCAACCACATCATCGGACTGGTCTTCCTCTCACTGTTGTTGTGGGCAGGCAAGGACAACAAGGCCATCAATGCCAAACGAAGAAGTGCCCCCCTCTACCTCTGGTTCAACGGGGTGTTTGGCCTGGCCATTCTCAACTGCAACTACTACACCATCATCTACACAGGAGCCTCTCTTGCAATGGCAAGCACTGTCTTCGGTCAGAGTTTCTTCTCCGTCATCTTTGACCTGACAGGCTTCATGGGTATGAAGAAACGAAAACTCAGTCCCAAGAAAATGGCAAGCCTTGGCATCAGCGCAGTCGGTATCATCATCATGGCACTCGGAGGGGAGGGATCCTTCACCTTTGGGTTCATCCTGCTGGGATTCTTTGCAGGAGCCCTGACCATGACACAGATGGTGCTCAACAGCACCTTTGCAAGCTACAAGGGAGCTATCTTCGCTTCCAGACACAACTTTCTCACCGGCCTTATTGCAGGGTTGCTTTTCTACTTCATTACAGAGCCAAGAGCGACAATGACAGGTTTTCGGAATCTACCCTCTGTCTCCTCCCTGCTTATTCTCAGTGGAGGGTTCTTGGCAATCTTTGTAGTGGTATCGACCTCATATGTCATCATCAAGGTGCCGGCTATCTACTCTGCCTTGTTACTCTCTTCTGCCCAGATCCTGATGAGTCTGGCTATCGATGCACTATTCTTCGAGACCTTCTCGGTCAACCTGCTGGTTGGTGCCACCCTGATGCTTGTCGGCATGGGTGGGAACCTTCTTGCAGACAAGCATAAGGCTAATCCTCACTGAGGCCATACACGCCCGCTTTCTCCTGGACAAAACCCTCTTGTGCCAATTGTTCAAGGGCGTTGAGTATGCGCTCATCTTCGAAATATGAAAGAAGACCGTAGATTTCAGAAAGTTCCTTTGATCCTGTATCGGTCAGCAGATGAATCAGAAGTCCCCGTATCTGGCGGTTGGAGTTCTCGAATTTCTTCTGCTTGGTGTAGTGTGCACTGCGTTTGTTGGCGTTGGGGAAGAGTGCCTTGAGCAATACTCCATAGTCCATCAGGGCATAGTACCAAACTTTCATGTCCTCATTGATAAGGCTCAGCTGATGGAGCAACAGCTCAAGGTCCTTGTCCTTCACTTCCTCCTGTTGGGGGTAGAAGGAAGTCAGCAGGACACGGCGGATATTTGTCTCAAGATAGACAGACTTCTCTCCAAAGCAAAAACTTCGGATGGCGGCACTGGTTGCCTTGCCCACTCCAGGCAGGCCCTCTATGAGGGCTTTGTCATTGGGAATTGTCCAGCCCCACTCTTGGGTCATCCTGGCACTCTTGCGAAGGTTCATTGCCCGCCTGTTGTATCCAAGTCCTTTCCAAACAGAGAGAAGCTCCTCGGTTGAGACCTCAGCCAAAGAAGAAAAGGAAGGCCAACGGGAGAGAAAGGTCTCGTATTTTGGCGCTACCCTGCCTGTCTGGGTCTGCTGGAGCATCACCTCAGAGACGAGGATGGCGTAGGGATCTCGTGTCTCCCTCCATGTGAAGGGACGGCCATGAGCAGCGTAAAAGGAAAGTATCAGGTTCTTGAAGGCGATGAGGTCCTCTGGTGTCTGGGAAAAGCTTTGGTGGACGTAGATTTGGGCTTCCTCTTCTGTAAGACGGGGAAAGTCGTTCATTTCTTCTCGCCGAAGTTCTCGGGCAGGATGAAATCACCCTTATGGTAGGAGCTGGTCGCCTCTTTGTCCTCTGCCTGTTCCCTACTTTTATCAGAGGGGTTCTCTCCGCGCTTGAGCTTATCCTGCTTACGCAGGTAGCGTGCAAGGGCGTTTTTCTTCTCACTCTCACGCTGGTAGCTCTTGCCACTGCTTATGAGTATGGCAATGGGTCTGAGGGATTTGACATTGGCACAGAGGATTTGCATGACACTAGTGATGGGGACAGAGAGGAACATCCCAGGGAGTCCCCAGATATATCCCCACAAAGTAAGGGAGACTAGGATGACGAAGGGCGAGAGGTTAAGCTGTCCACCCTGGAGTTTGGGATCGATGATATTCCCCAGGATAGTCTGGATGCTGATGGTCATGATACCCACGTAGATTACGTTGGACCAGTTCGGGGCAAACTGAATCAGTGCCATCACGATAGTGAGGGTGGTTATGATCAGCGATCCTATGGAGGGGATGAAGTTGAAGATAAAGGCGAGCACACCCCAGAGAAGAGGAAGATTGAGGCCTGTCACCAAGGCTGTCAGATAGAACATGACACCGGTCATCGCGCTGATGACACCCTTGAGCAGCAGGTACTTGGAAACCTGGCGTGTAATGCGCTCAAAGAGCACTGCAATCTTCAGGCCTTTGCTCTTGGGCACAGCAGCCAACAGTTTGGGAATGGCACTCTGCCGTTCCAACAGCAGAAACAGGAAGAAGATGAAGACCAGCATTGCAACCTTAGTCACCGAGAGGAACTTGTTGGATATGCTAGTGAGGCTACTGATAGCGAGATTCGACCAGTTGACCGGAAGAGCTGCCAAAAACGAGGTGCCAGTGGGCAGTTCGATGAACTGTGAGAGTTTGCTGGAGAGCAGACGGTCGAGAGAGACCACCTTGTCTGCATAGAAGGGGATGAGCCTGACCAGGGCATCGACAGTCATGATGACAAACCAACCTGCAGCTATAAAAATGAAGAGCAGCAAGACCATGACCAGGGTGACTGAAATGATTCTGGGAATATGAAGCTTGTCCAGCCGGCGTACCAGCGGGCTAAAGATGAGAAAGCAGAAGAATGACAGAATGAGGGGAATGGTAACATCCTTCGAGAGCTTGAGCACGGCAAGAATTGCAAGGGTCACGAGGATTCCGAGGAAAATCTGTATGTATCGGTTGTTTGCCTGGGGTGTTTCTGTCATGAAACAACTATAGACTAGCTTGGAAAAAGCTTCAATATCTGCTATGACTCTATAGTATGGATCAAAAGAGTAACTTGGATAGGATTCAAATCGTACTGGTTGGCACACAAGACGGTGCCAATGTCGGTTCTGTCTGCCGTGCCATGAAGACCATGGGTATCACACATTTGGTCTTGGTAGGTGACAGGGAGTATGATGAGAATCGGGTACGGACCCTTGCCTTGCATGCAAGGGATGTCTGGGAGAATGTCAAGCGGTACGAATCTCTTTCTGAGGCTCTTGCCACAAGCGTTCTTACTGTCGCTTCTACCCGACGTCAGGGAAAGTTCAGGAAAGACAGCGCTCTGAACCCGGAACAACTGGCTCTGCGGGTACAAAATACCGGGGAAGGTCTTGTTTCCATTGTGTTCGGTCGTGAATCCGATGGCCTCACTGACGAGGAGGTAGCCCAATGTTCATCTGTGGTAAGCATCCCCACCAGTGACGATTTCCCCTCTTTGAACCTCTCCCAAGCTGTCCAGATCATCACGTACAATCTCTTTGACAAGATTAAGACATGGCCGGTACAGGCTGTTCCTGTAAACCAGGAGCGTTGTGAAGAGGTCGCTGTAACTGCAACCACAGCTATGGATGAGATCGGGTATTTCAAGCAATCTCATGAGAAACTATGGACCTTCCGCTTTCTCAGGGATGTATTTGTACGATCGGCCCTCACCGAGAGTGAAATCCAGAAGATGGAGAAGGTCTTTGTGAAAATGTGCAAGATCAAGGCCCATAAGGAACCTAAAGAAGATGTTTAAGTCGTTCTTTGACCCTCTTCCCCGTGTAGTTGCCCATAGGGGGGATAGTGCCCACTTTTCTGAGAATACCCTTGAGGCCTTCATCAGTGCCTACACTATGGGCGTCGATGTCATTGAGACAGATGTCCACCTAAGCAAGGATGGGGTACTCGTCATCTGGCATGACGATACCCTTGACCGTAACACAAATGGGACAGGTATGATCGAGGACCATACCCTTGAGGAGCTCAAGAGCTATGATGCAGGCTATACCTTCACCACCGATGGGGGAAAGACCTTCCCCTTCAGAGGTACGGGAGTACGTCTGTGCACCCTGGACGAAGCTCTCAAAGCTTGTCCGTCCCAACGCTTCAATGTTGACCTGAAGACCGAGGGCGAGCCTATCGTCGACGCATTCATCTCAGTGCTCGAGCAAAACCAGGCAAAGAAACGTGTGGTGGGAGCCTCTTTCCATTTCTCGAACCTCAAGCTCTTACGCAAAAAGGAACCAAGGATACTGACCAGTATCGCAGGAATTGAAGTACGTCTGTATCTTTTCCTGCAAAAGATAAGATTGCTTCCAAAAGTCCTGAACAGGAAGCGCCGGATAATTTTCCAAGTCCCACCCAGCCAGGGCAACATCACCGTCATTACCCCCTCGTTCGTCAAAGCCATGCACAAGCGCAATGCGATCATCCAAGTCTGGACCATAAACGACAAAGCCGAGATGGAACGCCTGTTCAGAATGGGTGTTGACTCGGTCATGACCGACAAACCTGCTTTGGCGATGGAAGTTGCCCATGAATTGGGATTGTACAGTAATGCCTGATTAGGGGGAAATTTCTTGCAATGACAAACGGATCCCATCGGATCCGTTTGTCATTGCAAGAGTCTTGTACAAATTACTTCAGAGTGCTAGCCGATCGCACGCTAGATTGCCATTCTGATCAGTGAATCATCCTCTTCACATCAAGGTTGACGCCTTCAATATCCTTGAAGTATTTGTAGGTATTCACCTTCAGCTCGCCACAGGCCTTCTCGTCACAGACGATTACTGCCTTGGGATGAAGTTGCAAGGCACTACAGGTCCAGCGGTGCGTAACTCCACCCTCTATGGCTGCTTCCAGGGCAAGGGCCTTGTTGTGCCCGTTTACCAGGATGACAACTTCCTTGCTGTCGGTTATGGTCTTAATCCCTACAGTCAGTGCTGTGGAGGGGACCTTGTTGATGTCGTTGCCAAAGAAGCGGCTGTTCATGACCTTGGTGTCGTAGGTCAGGCTCTTGATACGGGTCTTGCTGCTAAGGCTGGAGAAAGGCTCGTTGAATGCAATGTGTCCGTCAGCGCCTATACCCCCTAAGAAGAGCTCTATGCCGCCATAGGATGCGATAGCCTCTTCATAGGCTTCACACTCGGCAACCAGATTCTTTGCCATGCCATCGAGGATGTGAACGTTCTTCTCCTTGATGTCAATGTGACTGAAGAAATTCTTCCACATGAAGGTGTAGTAGCTCTGCTCGTGCTCGCGCTCAAGGCCTACATACTCATCCATGTTGAAGGTCACCACATGAGCAAAGGACACATACCCTTCCTTGTTGAGCCTGATAAGCTCTGCATAGGTACCCAAAGGAGAGGAACCTGTGGGAAGTCCAAGGACAAAGGGATTTGCCTCTGTAGGTCTGTAGGCTCTGATCCTGTTTGCAATATGTCGGGCTGCCCAAAGGGACAGATTCTCATAATCGTCTTGAATAATTACTCGCATTGCGTATCTCCTATGTAGCTTCCAGCATACCCCTAATAATGATGCAATACAATCATTATGGTCACCCTACCCGTTCAATAATTCCACCACAGAGAATTACAGGCCCATCATACAGGACCAACGACTGCCCAAGTGTTGCTGCCTGCACTTCGGACTCAAAGATAGCGGTTATCGTACCATCTGCGTTCATGTGTGCCCTAGCCTCCTGAGGTGAGCCTGTCGAGCGTATCTTGGCCTGGACTGCAACTTCCCCAACAAGATGATCACACAGGCCCCATACGAGGTTCCCTGCAGTTACCGTACTCTGGTAGGTATGTTCGACAAAGCCAACCACAACCTCATTGGTATCGGCTCTCAAGGCGAGTACATAGAGAGGCTTCTCAGCAGCAAGGCCCAGGCCTTTTCGTTGTCCTATGGTGTAGTGCCAGATGCCCTCGTGCTTTCCAAGCACGTTGCCCTCGAGGTCCACAATATTGCCCTCAGTATTGCTCACTTCCAACAGGTCTGTGTAATCGCCGCCATAGAAGTCCTGGCTCTCCTGCTCGTGGACCACATGGAAGCCATGTTCCTCATCAATGAGACGCACCTCATCCTTGAGCATACCTCCAAGGGGAAAGAGCGTTGTTGCAAGCTGCTGTTGAGTGAGGCGGTAGAGAAAGTAGGACTGGTCCTTCTTCAAGTCAGCAGGACGAGAGACGGCATACCTGCCGTCCTTCTCTATGATGCGTGCATAGTGGCCTGTTGCAAACTTGTCAAACTGAAGGCCTTTCGCCCTTGCATAGTCGACCATGGCCCCAAACTTAATCTTAGAATTGCACCAGACGCAGGGGTTGGGGGTCTTGCCACTCATATATTCACTATTGAAGTTTTTCAGCACCTCCTGTTCGAACAGGTCACTGAGGTCGAGTGTCTGGTGCTCGATGAGCAGACGCGAACAGAGGGCCTTAATCTTCTCCAGGTCTTTGGTCTTGTCAGGGGCAAAGCAGGAGTTAGCCTGCTTGGGAGTGGAAAGATTGGAGCGGTTGCCCCAAATCGTCATGGTGACGCCCACAACCTCGTGTCCCTGCTGTTTAAGCAGATATGCGGCGACTGTTGAATCAATGCCTCCGCTCATGCCTATTAGTACTCTCATCATACCTCCCTAAAAAAAACATCAGAGGTCATAGAATGAAGAAACCGTCCTGGAATTCCAAGACGGTTTCTAAGAAGCGAGAGCGACGGGGATCGAACCCGCGATCTACGGCGTGACAGGCCGTCGCGATAACCAGCTTCGCTACGCCCTCGTAGCAATAGCAAGCTACAATATCACAGTAGTTTTGTCAACAACCCCTAGAAAAAAAGTAGACAAAATCCTCAATGGGAAGTGATATTGTCATAGGTAAGCGGAAGGGACTTTGTCTTAAGAGCAACCCGAGACTGGATCACAC
>JAEINL010000059.1 GCA_016342655.1 Sphaerochaeta sp.
CTGACGCAACGTATCAACGAGGAGCTCGAATATGCTTCGTCCGACATCCTTCGGACCTGGGATAAAAAGTTCAGGGACACCCGGCATGATGATCCCTGGAGGTTTTAAGGAGGAGGAAATTTTCATTTTCGGTTTACAGAAAATTGTAAACGTTTACAATATTGATGCAACCAAGAAGGAACCCTGCTTTGGCCCCTGTTAGATCCTCATTTCCTGGGGAATTACAAGAAATATAGCAAAGGTCTAGGATGAATATTTTGGCTAGGAGCTAACACAAATTTCAGCTGAATGTATCAGAGAGAGGTTTTATTGTATCTCAGCTCTGGTTGAATCAGAAACCCTTGGCAGCCAGATATATCTTGGCGCAAGCTAAGGAATCACTCAGTGCCTCATGGTGCTTCAGTTGTATTCCCAAGTGTCTGCTGACAGTGTCGAGCTTATGGTTCATCAGAGTCGGCCAAGCGCGGCGTGCACATTGGACGGTGCAAGCAAAGGTAGGAAGAGGGTGGTCAATGTCATAGTATTCGAGGCAGTACCTGAGGACACTACGGTCGAAGCTACTGTTGTGGGCAACGAGAAGATCGTCACCGATGAACGCTTCCATCACTGGCCATGCTTCAGCAAAGGTTGGGGAATGTGCAACATCTCTCATCCTGATGCCATGGATGGCTGTAAAGCCCGGTATGATGTCCATGCCATAAGGTGGTTTGAGGAGTGTGTAGTATTGATCTACCAGCTTTCCTTCGCGAACCTTGACCAAGGCCACTGCACAGGCGCTTGCACGTTGGTAGCAGGCGGTCTCGAAGTCTATGGCACAGAAGTTCATCGTATCAGGCATGGCTTTATCTTAGCAGAAAATGAAACAATCTGCTTTCCTCCGTTTTGTACTATGCACAAGAACGTGTGCTTTGTCCATGCAATCTTGCATCAGAGTTTGCTAAACAGGTTCAGATTTCCTATCTCCGGACGCAATTCTCCTTTTTCTATGCCAGTGATGGTAGCTATGATTCTATCATTGACCGGGGTAGGGATGCCCACTCTCTTTGCTTGTTCGCTGAGCACTCCATTGATGGCCTCAACCTCACAATGTTTGCCTTTCTCAATGTCCTGCAGCATGCTTGGTCTGAGTGTCCTGTGCTTTTTCATGGCAAGGGGAATCAGATGGAAGGATAGCCATTTTTTTATCGGGCTTGAGTAATTGAAGAGCTTCACAATATCCTTACCTTGGACAGGTTCAATGGTCACATTCAGAGCTTGGGCTACATCCATACACTCCTTCATGACTCTCTGCACCAGGGTTCTCGCTCCCTTGTTGTCGACGACATCACCAAAGGTGCCCCCCACTACTGTTGCCATACCGCTGAAGGCTGTGTTGATAAGGAGTTTGGACCACCGTGCACCCAAGAAGTTCTCCTCTATCTCGACAGTGCCCATAGTAGAAAGTATCTGGGCAATCCTTTGCAGCGATTCTTGGTCAAGATCCTCTATCATACCAAGGCTGAAGGTGAGACTGTCAGGTTCGCTTGTCAGCTCCGAAACACCAGGATCCTGTCTGGTTGCACCCCATCCTATGGTACAGCCGCTGACCCTACCTTTGCCTAGGATTTCTATGAGCTGGGGTTCAGGCAGTCCGTTCTGCATGGTACAGAGCATGCCGTCAGGGGCAAGGTAATGTTTGAGGAATTGGGCCACTGAAGGATTTTCCTGTTGTTTGGTAAGCAGGAAGATGAGGTCATACGTCCCTTCCATCTGGGGGGGAAGCAAAGCCTTCACCGGAACAGTGAAGGTGACTTTACCTACAACCTTTGCACCGTTTGCCTGTAAGGCGGCAATGTGCTCTTCATTCCGGGTTATGAGGTCGGCTTCGATACCGCCTCTTGCTAGGTAGGCTCCTAAGATGGTGCCAAGAGAGCCTGCTCCATAGATAGCTATTCGCATTGTGCATCTCCTCCAATATCGGTTTGTTCCAGTCTTTTGTTATCAAGAAGAGGGGCTTATATATACAACGTAGTAGAGATCATCACCAGGATAATGGAGACAAGGGTATCCATCGAAAGGGTGTTATCTACATAATCGGCATTTTCCTTGTCCCCTGCTTTCATGAAAATGGTGATGATGAAAGGAGGAGGAGTGAGGAACATCAAAAGCACTGCATAGCGGTAGATGGCACTCATCCCTAGCAGACCGTCTACCAGGAAATGGTTGATGAGCAACGCAAGTATGATCAAAAGGAATTTCCTGACAAGGATGGTTTTGAATGCTTTTGCCAAGCCCGCTTTCTTGATGTGTATGCCATATCCAATGGAGATGGCTATGAGAGGGACAGTCAGGTTTGCTAAAAGGGCGATGAACTCGCCCAAGGCGGCAAAGAGAGGGTTGTGTGATATGTTCTTGGCAAAAAGGCTTACCAGTATACCTGCAAATATTGCTAGGATAACCGGGGATGTGATGAACTGACGAAGCAGCACGCCCTTGTTGTGCACCCCATCGCGTTCTTTTATCAATAAGGCCATCAGGACGAAGAAAACGAACAGAACTTGCCCAAGGTCGACTAAGGCAAGCTTGCCCAAGTGTTCGACCCCATAGACTGAAATGAAGAGGGCATAGCCGAGCATCCCCATCTCAAAGCCTCCCATCATCAGTGGGAAGTAGGGCGAGCTCATACCCAAGGGTTTTGCCAGCGCTTTGCCCAAGAGGATCATCACCAGGCATACCATAAAGATGGTCACTACCAGCAGGAGGTAGCGACTTTCTATCTCCACAGTTGAGAAGGCTTGGAACAGCAAGGCAGGGAGTGCCAGGTCAGAGACAATGCGCTTTATACCTGCTATTGTAGCCTCTGAGAAGCTTTTTGATCGTTGTAAGGTAAAGCCCAGTACGAACAACAGGAGAATTGGAAGAATAGACCACATTGTGCTACCACCCTATAGAGATACTTGAACTGACAGGAGAAACGGTATCACACTAGGGGATTGCTAGCAAGGGAAACCATTACTTCTCAAGGTTTCCGCGAAATTGAGAGTATTTGTACATTTGAGGCCTCTTTCTTTTTGACTGGAAGGTTGAGCACAACCTTCAGGAAGAACTTGTACAGTCCATTGTAGGAGTTGATGCTGGTCCCCTGAAGTTTTAATCCTTGTGCAGATACATCAGTAAGGCACTCAGGTCCTCCTGATTCAAGTCGGTACGCCGATCCTCTTTTCCTGCGAACCCGTTGAAGCGCTTCAGCGCTGTACGATAGGGCTGTCTGGTTTTTAGGAACTCCCTTGAAGCAGAAAGTTCTCTTTCCTTTTTTGCGATACCTGTACATTGATCATCCTTGGTAAAATCTTCTTGTGAAATGGTTTGTTTCTAGGAAACACAACCAAGATAAGAAGGAACAGGAAGGGGAACAGTTCATCCCTGTAGAATCTTTCAGGGGGGATAGGACTGTAAGCTTCATACCAACACGTGGGTACACCTCACCCAGCCATTGGATTAGAATGGCTTAGGTAATGCAAGAGCAAGGATGTATTATGGGTTTGAAGCTATTTCAATCATCCCAGGCCTGTTCCAGCTGTTCTGGCGTCAGATTCCAAGGTCGGAACTGTGACCAGTCGATGTCCTTGGCCTTAGCCTCTGAATTCATTATCACCGTTATCTTGTCCAGCAGGAACTTAAGGTATAGCGTAGGATTGCATTTGTTGAGTATCGCAGTCTGCATCACAGTCATGAGCTTGGTCCAGGCGAGAGCTCCTCGCTCGGTAGAGGCGAAAAGACTGTTTTTGCGTGAAATTACGAAGGTTTTGATTTCCCTTTCCTGGAAAAATGCGAAATTTCGCATTTTTCCAGATATGCGAACTTTTAGAAAATGCGCAGGAACAGCCAAGAACCATCACCCATAGGGTCAATTGTAGTATAGCCGCCTGAATCCTGCGCATTTTCTTTTGTCACCTTAGTCCACACTTCCTGGCCATCAGGTCCTCCTTGCCTTCCCATAGGGGCTTCACATCCTTGTCCTGTTCTGGAGCAACAGCCTTCAGAGCTTCTCGGAGCATCTCCATCGATGGTTTTGCATAAAGTCGAGTAGTATCCAACTGGGCATGCCCGAGAAAGCTAGAGACCAAAGCCCGCGGCATCCCATTCTGGTAGAGCGTGGTTGCTTTTGACCTTCGAAACAAGGCGACATACCTGTACCAACATGGAATGGCACTTGAACAGGTATCCACATTGCTGGGACATTCCCAGCTGGAAACAACGCGAATGTATACAAAGCCTTCCCTACAGCAACTGAGGACCATGATTGAGAAGATCACTCCCAAATCAGACCAAGAGCAACAGCCTCTGTGGCAGGGCAAGGAGGACGAAATCTCAAGGAGGCTAGGCTTGAGGTAGATAACAAAATGCGCAGGAATTGTTGGGGACTAGGCACAAGAAGGCCAATTACAGCCATCGTTTGAGTATTGTTTCGGTTCCTGCGCATTTTCTAAAAGTTCGCATATCTGAAAATTGTTGTCGCAGGTCAGTTCGCTGCTTGCCAGGTAATTCCTGAGATATTGCATCTGGTTCAGGATATAGGTGAGAGCCTTTCTCAGCTTCACTTCGCCTTGATGGATAGGAATCCGTTCCTTTGCATACGTCTCAAGCGATGCAAGTATGGGCTCTGCCAATCTCTTCCTGTCTGCCAGGAACTCAGCTTCATCCGAATTGTCCCCGGGGCGTTTGGCACGCAGGGTTTCCTCAATTCCATACAGCTTACCGATCAACCCCAGGATGGTGTTGCAGGTGATGAACCCTTCACTTTCCGGAAGTTTCTTGTAAAGTGCCTTGAAGCAGACAAATACACCTCTACGCGCATGAGCCTTATCTCAGAACTCGAGTAAGGCTCATTATCTCAGAAGTATACTTACCCGAGAAGACTCTCGTAAGGCTTCATAATAAAACTATTTACTCCAAATCTTCCCAGATAATGAAAGCCCCGTATAATGGAATCAAACCATTATGGAGGTGCTTCATGAATCAAAAAGAGATTGGAACTGTATCTTTTGACGAGTTACTTTCGGGTTTACTACGATTTTTAGAAAAAGAGAAATCGTACAAACAAACAACACTGAGATTATATCATAGGATTTTATGCCAAATACAATTGTACATGAAAAACCAAGATATCGATTCTTACACACCGGATATCGGCAAAAAATTTTATGCGTCGTATTACAGAAAATCCAACTTTAAAACTAGTTACCAGAAATCATTGCTTACTGTCATCAACAGGTTGAATGCTTTTTCTTCTGGTAAAGAATATGTAGTTCAACGTAAAAAACATATTGACCTGTTACCTGAGGAATATGAACTGGCATTGAAAATTTTTGATGCAAAGTGTTATGAAAATGGGAATAAAGAGAATAGCATAAAGAAAAAGAACCAGTTTCTTAGGTGTTTTATCAAAGATTGCATCGAACTGGGTTGTATCAGCATACAGAAACTGCAGGCCTCCCAAGTAACAAAGGCATGCTTAAGAGTGAAAAACAAAGATTCATGGGCAGTGATCAGGGATTTCTTGAAGTCTCTGGCTATCGTTGGCACCACAGAAGCTGACCTATCCCTTCTAGTGCCACACTACAAGCAAGCTTTCAAAGTGCCTATCACTTACACTATGGATGAAATCTCGAGACTTTTAAGTGTTATCAATCGTTCTACACATATAGGAAAGCGAGATTACGCTATGCTGCTCATGGCTACAAGACTGGGCATGAGATCTGGTGATATAGTGAGACTCACCCTTGATGATCTAATATATGTAAATGACAAGTTGTATTTTTCCCAGCAGAAGACAGGAGTTGGTCATGAGTTACCACTGCTGCCTGAGATTAAGGAGGCTTTGGAAGATTACATCTGCAATGGTCGTCCAAATACTGTAGACCGCAAAGTTTTTATCCGACAGTTTGCACCATATCAGGGTATTACTACTTCTGTCTTGCGCTTTGAAACTTCCAGATACTTTTGTGAGGCCGGTATACAGATTACAGGCAAGAAACATGGTCCCCACACCTTCCGTTCTTCACTTGCCAGTTCCATGGTCAATGATTTGATTCCCTATGAGGCCGTCATAAAGATCCTTGGCCATTCAGATCCGGATGCAATCAAGCATTACGCAAAACTGAATATTGAAATATTGCGTCAATGTGCTATTGAAGTGCCTGAACCTTCCGGAAATTTCAAAGAATTTCTTCAAGGAGGTGGATCCCTATGATTAAGTTCAATAGTGTTTTGAGAGACGAACTCTCTAGCTTTTTGGCTCTAAGGAAGACCTCAAAATGTAAAAGCACCTACAGCCATGACAAACACATTTTGCGGGGCTTTGATGAATACCTCTGTACAATCTCTTGTAAGGACAAGAATCTTACAGAAGAACAGTTGGCTGGATGGGTGCATACTCTTGCCGGGCATACCCGAACAATAGCCGCTCAGGTAGTAGTAATCAAAATTTTCTTGAATCAGCTATGCAGTTATGGTATTCACAGCTACATACCCCCTGTTCCGAAGGTCCATGATGATTATGTTCCCTATATTTTCTCGGAAACAGAGTTAGATAGGCTATTTCATGATGCAGATGCTTTGGAAAAAGGCTCCAAGGTAAGGGAAAACACGCTCATCCATGTGGAAGAGCCCATGATTCTGAGGCTTTTATATGGTTGTGGTCTGCGCATAGGGGAGACGTTGTCCTTAAAAATGGGGGATGTCGATACTGTTGCAGGAGTGCTGACCCTCAAATGCACCAAAAGGGGCAAACAGAGGTTTGTACCCATGCATCATTCCTTGACTGAAATACTGGAGCACTACTGCATGGCTATGGGTATAGTTGGTTGTCCTGAAAGCTATCTGTTTCCAACTAACAATCCTTTGGAACCTGTAACTCCAGCAAATGCGAGCCACAAGTTTGACAATCTTCTGGAACAGGCAGAAATATCTCTGCCTGGAAGGAAGAAGAGACAAAGAGGGCCCTGTTTGCATTGTCTGAGACATGTATTTGTATTCAAGTCTTTTGCCAATGCAGAAAAGGATGGGCGTAGGATTGATGACACTGTTCCTTACCTTTCCATTTACCTTGGGCATGACAGCCTACGCGAAACAGAAAAATACCTAAAATTCAGCAATGAAATGTTTCCAGAGGCAATGGAACTGTTCGGAGAATATACCGCACAGATCTTTCCGGAGGTGAGCTACGATGAGTGAACCTTCAATGTTCTTGAAGCTGCTGGATGATTTTATCACCAGTTACCTGCCTTGTTCTATCGGGGCAAGTCCCAATACGGTTACTTCATACAAATATGCCTTCCGGCTGTTGATTGAGTTCATGTATTCCCTTAAGGGGATACCAGCAGACAAGGTTACTTTCGATCTTCTTGACTATAATACTCTCTTGGAGTTTCTTGACTGGATTGAAAAAGTCCGCGGTTGTAGCGTCTCGACCAAAAACCAGAGGTTGTCGGCAATCCTTTCATTTTCTGCGTATGCACAAAACAGGGACCTTTCAGCCGCTTCAATTTTCAGAACCAGTGTGCTAAAACTCCCCATGAAGAAAGGGCAAAAGAAGCCGCGGGCAGTTTTTACCACCCAAGAAATCTCCATATTGCTTCGCTTGCCTGATGAGCAAACGGAAATCGGGTTGCGTAACAAGGTGCTGCTCAGCTTGATGTATGCAAGCGGTGCCCGAGCACAGGAAGTCTGTAATCTTACTGTAGGTGATATGGAGTTTCTTGGTAAAGGTGCCAGACTGAAGCTCAAGGGAAAAGGAGGAAAAGCAAGGCGGATCGGCATCCCTGACAGCTGTGGGAAAACGTTGCAGAAATACATTGCCCACAGACGAATAGGAGACAAACCTGACCGACATGTTTTTTCGAGCCAGACCCATGAGCAGATGACCATCTCCTGCATTGAGGGCATCTTCGATAAATATGTGCCCCAGGCAAAAGATGAGAACCCTGTTCTATTCAAGGAATCCAGTTATCCACCTCACTCAATGAGGCATTCAACTGCTTCCCATATGCTGGAGGCAGGAGTTCCTATTGTCGTCATCAAGAACTTTCTTGGTCACAAATCACTTCAGTCTACTCAGGTGTATGCCGAACTTTCAGCGAACACTGTAGACAAATACCTAAAGGAGTGGAATGAAAAATGGTTTTCTCATAATTCAGGAGGATTGGAAGCAAACGAGCCCAATGAGAAAAAGATACCCGATTTCTTGAGCATCAAGTAAAAAGACCTCAACGATTATCTGGGAAGATTTGGAGTAAATAGTTTTATTATGAAGCCTTACGAGAGTCTTCTCGGGTAAGTATACTTCTGAGATAATGAGCCAGGCATCCTGCAAGTACGATGCCTTTTTCAAGGAGAGCTTCGGTATCCTGCAGGAACTGCCTGGCGGCCTCTTCCCCTTCCTCTTGTCCGACCGTTTCGGCAAGGCTTTTGTTTATTTCTCCCACGGTGCTTGAATAAGCCCCATATGCATCGCTCTGGAGGGCAATGCCCCTGCAGTCACCGAACAGAGCCCTTGCACAATCGTATCCCCTCGTGTTGTAGAAGTGGAAATAGGAGGCGGGATGGTCATTGCCCTGGTAGGAGAGGGCCCAGACATAGCCGAGGGCGCTCTTTTCCTTTTCGGTGTTGTGTATGCACAAAAGCGTCGTCTCATCCCCATGGATGGCCTTCTGGCCCTTGATGTAGGAAAGGAGATCCTCCCATACGGGTGTGACCAGGTCTCCTGCGGCAAGGAAATAGGAATTCAGTATCTGGGCATCCACGATATTGGAGCTGTTTATCATGTTTATGCGCTTTGCCTGTCGGTAGATGGGGAGCCCCCAGAGGACCTTGTCTGCGACAATAGCAGCAGCCGCCCCGTTGGTCAGCTTGCCGCCCTTGACGAAATCTGGGGCCAGCTTGTTGCAAAGGGAGACAACCTTGCCATCCTTGTCACTGTAGAGATGGGTTATGGTCACCCTGTTACGGTAATACCCTTTGACATAGTCAAACTGTTGGTGTGTCACAGTCTTGATGAATGTGAGGGTGGCCGCATACTCTGCATCTGAGACTTCCCTGAGGTCATTGTTCACCTCGTGGCGCGGAAGTGCATCAAAAGAGGACATCTTCCTTCCGCAGGTTTGCACCCCAGGCTGTCGTCCCCATCTTTTCTTGCCGCTTTCAGGCTTTTCAGGTCTGTCCCCAAGTATCCCGGCAATGACGGCATCATTGGAAGACTGGGGAGGGGCATCCGCCTCGGCGATGTCAAGGTCTCTGGTCCTTTCCTGGTTGGTGATGGTATGGTCGGCAAGGTCCTTCCTGAGCTGCTTCAGTTCCTTGCTGCTCTGTTTCTCGGTCTTTGCCGCCCAGAGCATGCACTTGTCGATGGAGATGTTTTCCTGGAGGCTGTCGACAAAGACAAGCAGCCTGTTGTAGTCCTCAAGGGTTTTGGAATGGTCCTCAAGAGTCTTGGAATGGGTGGCATCGAGGGCATCATATTTGAGTACAGACCCTTCGTACCGCTTGTTCGCAGCCTTCACCGAAAGGGTCAGGGCAGCCACCTGGGCCTCCAGTTTGTCGATGCGCTCTTGTTTGTCGTCTTCGGTTTCCATCATGGGTAATGATAGCATCCCATGAGGAAAGACACAATGGGTTTACAGAACAAAAAACATTATTATTCTTTTTACAGTATGGAATTAATTAGCATGTTCAGGACAGTTGGGAACATGCTTTGAGAGCCTTTCTACGGTATTCTCCTGGGTCTGCAGCAAGGCTTCTGACCTGTTCGAAGAGGGCCTCCCGAGAGATTTCATCACCATCCTGTTGGGGCCATATGAACTTTTGGTTGAGGATCTTGCGTGTTAGGCACCACCAGCCGTTGCCTTCCCAAAAGAGGAATCGCAGCTGATTTCTGCTCTTGCTGCAGAATACGAAGACCGCGCCGCTGAGTGCGGCATCTGCATTGGTGGCCACGGCGCAAGCGGCGAGCATGTCGATTCCCCACCTGAAGTCCGTGTTGCCTATCCTGATGAAGAACCTCTTGGATTCCAGGGCATGGATGAAGGGCCTATCTGTTTGTCTCAAGGTAGTCCTCCAAGAAGAAGAGATGGTCCATGTGCCTGATGGTCGATGGCAGGCTCGCTACCTGTAGCATCACCCTCATCCTGATCCTCTCAATATAGAGGGTGTCCCCTGAAAAAAGGTCCTCGCCCTCGGGCCTTCCCGAAAGGACCTCTACCATGGAAAAGGTCTCGCTACTGAAAAGGCTTGTCTTTTCCCCGGGTTTTTTCTTGCATTCCAAGGCCTTGGCAGCTAACACCGCCTCAGTCACCTCCGTTGCAGCCAGGATCTTCCAGCATTCAAGCTCCTGAATCTTGATCTTGTGATGTTTGCAGAACACGACATCAGTCATGCCCGGTTTTCTGGCATTGTATTGGGTAAGGATGCTGCGTCTGTAAAAAGTAAGTCTGGTAGCCATATCAATTCTCCTTGCCCAGACGATAAAGGATTGGAGTTATCATTGAAATGACGTATTGGTATGAAGCTTACATAGGACTGACGAGTACAGTGGCTAGAGGATTAGTGAATCACGTCTACTTTTTACTCGTATGCTTTACTGAGTTCTTCAGATACTCAAAGGTAGTGTGTTCAGTATTTATAAAAAGAAACAAAAGATCTGAATTGCTATCCCTTCACCATACGAGAAGAAAGTTATTCAGAGAAGGTTGCATTCGGCAGGTATGGATGCCCGAACTTTTGTTTGCTTGGGGTTGAGCCATTTCGGTGCAACTCTCAAATTTATCCGAAGCTTTATGCATGATAAGGTTGTATTTTTACCTCTTATTACCTATACTTTACGAGTAAACATACCTAAGGAGGAATCGATTATGTCTATGACAATTAAGCTCTCAGATGATTTGATTAATGAGGCAAAACGTTATGCAACAGTGTTTAGTCGCTCAATTCCTAAACAGATTGAATACTGGTCACGTATCGGTAAAATTGCGGAAGAAAACCCGGACCTACCTTACAGTTTTATCCAAGAAATTCTTCTTGCAAAGCAGGAAGAGTCGGAACCGTTCAATTTTTCACAAGAGTAAGTCATGCGTGTTTTACAAAAACCTTCATTTCTAAAGGCGTATAAAAGACTGTATGCTAATCAGAAGGAAGATCTTGATGAAGCGATAAAAGCTATCATGAAGAATCCTGATATTGGTCAAATTAAGTCAGGGGATCTTTCAGGTATTCACGTTTATAAATTCAAAATGAATAAACTGTTAACTCTTCTTGCCTACACCTATGAAGATCAAACCATTACTCTGACTTTGTTGGCTCTAGGAACACATGAGAACTTCTATCGTGATCTCAAACGATACCCCAAGTAACCTAGTAGCAGGTAAATTCTAATTCTTGCATGGCATTCGAGTATGCGTTGGCGAGCAGGTTAGCTGGGGTTGGGAGAGACCTCAATTCGTTGGATGAGTGAAAAGTGAACACAGTCCACTAAATTGTAGGTGGACTGTGTTGCTGTGATTCATTGCTTGGGACCGTATTTAGGAGGCGAGGTAGACTGCTGCTATTTCGCCTTCTTCTCCTCAATCCTCTTGAGCTGGGTCTTCTCGATCGCATTGATGATCTTGTCATAGCCTGTGCACCTGCAGAGGTTGCCTGCAACCTGCTTGCGAATCTCGTCCCTGCTTGCAGGTTTATCATCTGTGATGATGGGCACCGATGCCATGATGAAGCCAGGGGTGCAGAAACCGCACTGAACAGCCCCTTCATCGATGAATGCCTGCTGGATGTCTGATATAGCACCCTTCTTGTCAGAGAGACCTTCCAAGGTCAATATGGTCTTTCCCTCAGCCCAGATCGCAAGATAGATGCAGGAGTTGAAAGGCTTGCCGTCTATGAGGACGGTGCATGCTCCGCACTCACCTACATCACAGCCGTGCTTGATGCTGTCCAAGCCCCCTTGTCCACGAAGCATGTCCGATAGGGAGTCTCGTATGTCAACCGAATATTCTCTTATTGTACCATTTATGGTGCATGTTACTGTTCTCCTAGCCATTGATCTTTCCTCCTGCTTTCTCGATCGATGTGAGGGTGGCACGCCTCGCGAGTTCCTCCACCAAGTGGAGTCTGAACTCCTTGGAAGCTCTCCAGCTGGTTCTGGGCATGACATCAGCGAGGGCACCTTCTGCCACCTTGTTGATCAGAGCCTCGTTGAGAAGATGACCGTTGGCACTCTTCTCTGCTGTGAAGGCTCGGATGGGAATGGGGGCTGCAACGCCGAAGGCGATGCGCAGCCTCTCGACTTTCTGCTTGTCATCGGTAAGCCTGACATTGACCGAGCAACTGAGGGTTGCAATGTCCATCGCACGACGCATCGCATACTTGATGAAGTGGGCATAGGTCTTATCATAGCTAGCTTTAGGTATGCGAATCCCTGTGAGTATCTCACCGGGGTGTAGGTCTACCTTTCCAGGCTTGAGGTTGAAGTCAGCATAGGGAAGGATTCGTGTGCCCTCCAGACTGGCGATCTCGAGCATTGCATCATAGGCTTTGAGGGTTCCTGCAGAGTCAGCACTGGTCACTCCGTTACAGATGTTTCCCCCAATGGTTCCGATGTTCCTGATCTGAGGGCCTCCGATCTGCTCAACAGCTTCTCCAAGGACTGGCATATGCTTCTTGATAAGGGGGTGCATCACCACATCAGTAAAGCTGGAAAGCGGACGTATCAGAAGAGACCCATCCTCCTCGATGCAGATGCCACGCAACTCATCAAGGGCATAGATGCTGATGAGCTCACAACCTGCAAGCTTTCCTTCACGGATCTGGATAAGGATGTCACTTCCGCCGGCGAGTACCAAGGCTTCAGGATGTTCTTTTCTTAGGAGCAGTGCTTCTTTCACTGTCTTCGGTTCGTATAATTGTTTGATATCGTACATGCTCGTCTTCCTTTATTTGATAAGTCCAGCTTCTCGAATTGCATAGAACAGTTTCTCAGGGTTGAGTGGGATTGAATTCACTGCAACACCGGTAGCATTAAGCATTGCATTCCGAATGGCTGGTGCTATTGGGATGGTAGGCGGTTCCCCGAGTGACTTGTTGCCGTATGGCCCTGTAGGGTCCTCGGTCTCCACAAAAGCGACATGTAGGTCAGGAGTATCCATCGGTGTCATCAGCTTGTAGTCAAGCAGGTTGTCATTGAGCATCCGTCCGGTCTTCTTGTCAAAGTCCAGATGTTCATACAAGCCATAGCCAAGTCCCATGCTCATACCGCCATGGACCTGCCCCTCGGCTGTCTGGTGGTTGATGATTCTTCCTGAGTCATGGACGTTGATGATATCCAGTACCTTTATGTGGCACATGGGTATATCCACTTCTATTTCAGCGAAGCAGACACCGAAGGAGTAGGTGTTGTCCGAACAGTGGTGTGACTCCTCAGCCGAGATGTGTGTCGAGTTGGTCAGGCTGTAGCAGGACTCCTCAGCCACAGTCTTAACTGAGAGCAACTGTTCGTCCTTATTTGCATGGACGATATAGTTGTTCTTGATATCAAGGTCCCACGGGTCCTTGCCCAACATGAAACCTGCAAAATCGAGCAGTCTCTTTCTGAACACCTCAGCTGTTTTCTTGACGGCCATACCGGAGACATAGGTCTGTCTGGAGGCATACGCCCCTGTATCATAGGGGGTGACGTCAGTATCCTGTTTGCTTATCACATGGATCTTGTCCATGGTCAGCCCGACAGTCTCAGCCGCCATCATGGCAAAGACGGTATCAGCTCCCTGCCCAATCTCCGTTGCACCCATCTGCAGTTGCAAGGACCCGTCCTGGTTGAGAAGCATGCGGCATGCTGCTGTTTCCAGGGCGATAGGGTAGACACCAGTCTTGTAGCAGAAAATGCCCATACCGACGCCTTTCCTTACCGGACCTGTCTGGTTGGCATATCTGGCACGTTTCTCTGTGTAGTTGAGGTGCTTCTCCCCTATGTCGATACACTCGGAGAGGCCAGTCGAATGGCACTGGATGGTAGTCATCGGGTCAATAAAGCCGAGCTTCATCATGTTCTGTTTCCTGAAGGCAATCGAATCAAGACCCATCTGCCTGACGATGTCCTCAACATGTGCTTCAAGGGCGAATCCGATTTGTGGAATCCCATAGGCACGCATGGCACCTGCTGTCGGTAAGTTGGTGTAGACGGTATACGCCTCACCCTTGACAGCCCCGACGGGGTACATCATACGAAAGCCGTTGACAGCATTGGCAACCAAGGCGTGTGCATGTGATGCATAGGCTCCTTGGTTGGAATAGGCGACGATGGAGCGAGCTGCAAAACTACCGTCTTTTCGAACATAGGACACAATATGGAATTTCATAGCATGCCGTACGCGGGTGCAGCAGAAGGTCTCTTCTCTAGTATACTCCAGGCGAACCTGCCTTCCTCCGACACGTGTGGTAAGGTATGCGTTCAAGGGTTCAGTCAGGGCATCCTGTCTATTGCCGAATCCTCCACCGATATATGGCTTGATGATCCTGATGTCCCCATAGCCGACCCCAAGGGCCTGTGCGCATACTCGTCTGACGATATGGGGAATCTGGGTGGCTGCGACCACTACAATTTTTCCAGCTTCCATGTAGGCAAAGGAGGAAGCCTTCTCAATATGGCAGTGCTGTACAATCGGGGTCTCATAGTCGCCTTCGACCTTGATAAGGCCTTTTTCCTTGATGGCTTCATCGAAAGACCCCATTTCATAGGAAGATTGGACTACAATGTTATTGGGCTTCTCTTCATGGATTGTCCTTGCTCCAGGGGCCAAGGCCTGCTCCATCGAGAGTATGGGTTCATATTCTTCATAGGTAACTTGAATCTTCCGCACTGCCTCGTTTGCAGAGAGTTCGTTTTCTGCAATGACAGCAGCGATATCATCTCCGTAGAAACGGACCCTGGTATTGAGGAGTTTTCTGTCAGCAATGTCCTGGTGCTTCTTGACGGTGGACCACGGGTGTCCTGCTGTGGGGAACTGGATATCAGGTACATCAAAACAGGTGACAATGTCGATGACCCCCGGGACTTTCCAAGCTTCTTCCAAATCAAAAGATAGGACAAGACCATTTGCGATGGTGCTGTGCAGAACCTTTGCGAAAAGGGCGTGAGGACTTACCATATCTCCAGTATATTTTGCTTTACCCGTGACTTTTTCCTTTGCATCGACTCTATTCAGGGGTTTTCCGATTATGTTCATTGCTTTCCTCCTACTTCTGAGAAGCCAACTATATTCCTACTTGTATCTTACTACTTTTCAGACCCTTTGGGTATTCCCATAAGAAGTACCAGTTGGCAGGTAGTAGCCTTGCTGACCATTTCATTAATTATAATACAACAGATTGCAACATATTCAAGAAAAAAACTAAAAATATATTGGCTTCCGCAATTCTTGATCAGTTCTCTGCTGTAAAACTCTGTATCCTACAGGAAAAGCATTTGATAATGCAAAGCCCTGCATCTTGGTAAGCAGGGCTCTCTCATACAATGCCTACTTCAGTTTCAAAAAATAGTAATATTTTTATAATATCATAGTAAAATAATAGAATATAGACAGGAACCCCAGTATTAGAGTGGGGGGGAGCTTGTAGGATAGGGAATTGATGATTCTCGAAGTGCTGACTAGGTTGAAGTGTTCTAGTTGTAAGGATTATCTGAAAGTCTGAAATCTCAGGTCGATATTTTTCATAGCTTTTGATTTGGGTAGTAGTACCTATCTGAGAAGCTAGGTTACAGGATAGTCGATATGTAAAGGCGATTGGTGCAGGTTGTCTGAATTCTGTAAAAGCGAAAAGATAAAAAATATTGTGAATTCATTGGCTAGAAAAAAACCAAAAAAAAACTTGACAAGTCACAAAAGAGGAGAGAAGATGTAATCTGTTAGCAGACATCAGATGTCTTATTTCTAGTAGGAGGCTATTATGGCTACGATTTATTATGAAGAGGATGCAAATCTCGAATTGTTGACAGATAAGGTTATTGCTGTCATTGGATACGGAAATCAAGGAAGAGCACAAGCGTTGAATATGAGAGATTCCGGACTACGTCACATAATTGTTGGCAGTAGACACGACGAATCTTATGAAATGGCTAATGAGGATGGGTTTATGGTGTATCCCATTGCAGAAGCAAGTAAAATGGCTGATGTCATTTTTCTTTTGCTTCCGGATGAAGTAGCCCCAAATGTTTTTGAACAGGAAATAGCACCAAATCTTACAAATGGAAATATTATAAATTTTGCTTCAGCATATAATATAACTTTTAAGAGAATTGTTCCCGCTACGAATCTAGATATTGTTATGGCGGCTCCAAGGATGATCGGTAAGGGTGTCAGAGAACTATATGAGAGTGGTGAGGGATCACCGGCCTTTGTGGGAGTACATCAAGATTATTCTGGAAAGGCATTAGAATATGCAAAAGCCCTGTGTAAAGCAATCGGTGCTACACGAAAGGGAGCCATTGAAGTAACCTTTGACGACGAGACTTTTCTTGATCTTATGGCAGAACAAGGTACTTGGCCAATTATTTACAATGTGTTTGTTGAGGCCTTTAAACTTGAGGTTGAAATGGGACATCCAGAAGAAGCTGTTCTCATGGAAATGTACCTTTCAAAAGAACCTGCAGTGATGATGGAGAAGGCTGCAGAAGTTGGTTTCTTCAAACAACTCCCATTCCACTCTCATACTAGCCAATATGGACAGCTTATTGGATTTGATGCATTTGAAAAGGAAGGGATACGTAATTTTCTAAAGAATCGATATGAAAGAATAAAAAGTGGAGAGTTTGCTGACGAATGGCATAAAGAGCAGACCGAGAATAGTCTCAAGAATTTACATGAGATGGAAGAAAATGCACTTACCTGTGAATTCTCACAAGCTGAAGCTAGAACAAAAGCGAAACTAAAATAAAGCGAATAAACCAAAGGAGGTTTGGCATGAGTATAATGTTGGTATGGTTGTTTGTGTCAATTGCTATTATTCTTTTTTGTATTTTGAAGTTGAAGCTTAATACAGCAATTGCTCTTGTACTTGGAAGTCTTTTCATGGGGTTAGTCAGTGGCCTGGGAGGTGTTACGACGATTACCCAAATTGGGAATGGATTTGGAAATCTTATGAAAGGAATTGGACTTTCAATCGGGTTCGGAGTGATACTTGGACAATTGACTTCAGATTCAGGGGCAGCAAGAAAAATTGCCAATACAATGGTCAAGGCAACCTCTAAGAGATTTGCCTTGTATGGACTAGGATTAACGGCCTTCATTCTTTCTATTCCAGTTTTCTATGATGTTACCTTTGTTATTCTCATTCCCGTAGCAGTAGCAATTTCTAAAGAGATACAAAAGCCTTTACACTATGCTGTAGGTACTACAGTAATTGGAGCGGCAACTGCGCATACTCTTGTTCCTCCTACCCCGAACCCGCTTGCTGCTGCTGAAATCCTCCATTTTGATATTGGCATAATGTTGCTTGTAGGTATTGTAGTAGGTTTGTTAGCAGCACTAATTGCTATGAAAATCTATATTTGGATTATGGATGGTGGTTTCTGGAACAAGGAAAAGGATGAGACAGGTGTTGCTGTCTATGAGAATATTGATGAGTTTAATCTCGATAAAGCTCCTTCTTTTATTGCATCAATCATTCCCATTATTCTTCCTGTAATCTTAATCCTTCTTGGCACAGTGTGTAATGCTACAATGGATACAGTTCCTGAGTTCATCAATTTTATCAGTAATAAGGTGATAGCAATGTTGTTTGGAGTTCTTGCAGCATATGTTGTATCTTCTGTGGCTTTAAGTCGTGAGGAAAAAGATAAATCAGCAACTGAAGCACTCAAGAGTTGTGGCATAGTATTGCTGATAACTGGTGCTGGCGGTTCTTTCGGAGCAATAATCGGTGCGACAGGAATGGCTGATATGATTGCTTCTGGAATCTCCAATATTTCCGGATCCCCGATAGTCGCGTTGATTTTTGCATTCTTCATTGCTGCATTGCTCCGAATCGCGCTTGGGTCCGGTACTGTTGCATCAATTACTGCAATGACTATTATGTCTTCTGTTTCAGCAACCTTAAGTATTAGCCCTGTTTGGATTGCAATAGCCTGTCTCTCAGGATCCTTGAGCTGTGGTCATGTGAATGATAGTGGCTTTTGGGTCAGTGCCAATCTTTCGGGATTCTCAATATCTGGGGGGTTGAAAACCTATACACTTGGAGGTGCTCTTGTTGGAGTCCTTTCCATGGTATTTGCTATGATAGGAGCTTTGATTTTCTAACATACTGCTTCTTTCAGCATATATCCTTCATTGCAATGTGATGAAGGATATATCCGTCTGGATGTGACTAGTACAAATATAATCGTTTCTCCATGGGTATTCAAATTTGATGGGATAATCATTTATTGTTGTAAGAAATATCACTCTGTATTGGCATCGTTGGACGAGGAAAGAGCCAGATTATACCAACTTTTTAGTGATGATTCTATGGCAATCCGAATTCTTTTTTTGTCTCTAGCTTTCAATGCCTCAAGAATTCTTTCATGGTCGGATAACACTCTGTCACCATATTGTTCATTTGAAATTTCAAGTGAATTATAGAATAGTTCCATAATGGTTTTTCCAATCAATATTAAATATTGGTTGTGTGTGCTTTCATATATCAGTTGGTGGAATTCATAATCCTCGTTGATTGTTGATTGCCCTACCTCACGTAGTTTTCTTGTTTTCTCAATATTTTGTTCTAGGTTATGTAAATCTTCTTGTGTGACCGTATCAATAGCAACAATTGAAGCGGCGATCTCAATAGTCTTTCTGAATTCAAGCAATTCTTTTTGAGTCCCATCATTTAGCAGAACTAACTGAAACAAGAGAGGATTCATTATTGCAGAATCTACTGAAGTCCTTACCCTAGATCCATTTCCTTTACATATTTCTATGTATCCTAGTGCCTCTAGCATTTTTATTGCTTCACGGACACTAGATTTTCCGACACCAAAGCGTTCCGATAATTCTGTTTCTGATGGTAAGTATTCTCCAGGTTTAATTGACCCGGTAATGATTCCTTTTTTAATGCTCTCCATTACCGTCTTAGAAACAGATTGTTTGGGAATAGGTTCTATCCATTTCATTGTATTAGTCATAGTGTTCCTGCTGTTACGAGTAGTATACTAAAAGGTTTATCATATTTTTCTTAATTTGTATATGCGTGTGAAGAAAAGTGAATGCTCTAATAACTATCTATGTTAAATAATTTTATCTCCATTGAAAATTCCGGAACTGTTGTTGGTTACATACTGATTGCGAAAAAAAGAACCATTTGGGTTTTGTGTATGGACAGGAAACGCTGTTTACCAAGAAAGATATATTTGCAATTCTTAAATCCTGTATAGTACAGTACGACACACTAATTCTCGTATTAATCTTACCCGATTACTGAGAAAAGAAGCTTTTTGAAATCCTGCTACTATCCTGGGCATTTGAGGTAGGTCTTGTATATATGGTTGTTTTCCCTTTGAGGACGACCTATGATTAGCCTATATCACTGACAGGGAGGTGCTCGATGAAGATTCGCTATTTCAAAGGTTTGTTCAAGACACATTCCATGCGATTCATCAGTATGGAAAAGGTTTCAGGAGACTATATCCTGGTGAAAATGCAAGCTCCATATCCTATAGAGTGGGAAGCCGGGCAGCATGGAGCCTTCACCCTTCCAGGGAAAAAATTCAAGGGAAGACCCTATAGGGCTTTTAGCTTAGCCAGCTCTCCTGGCGAAGAGACTTTACTCATTGCTACAAGGACCGGCTCTACTGTCAGTGCTTTTAAACAGACGATGATGAAGATGCAGCAGGGAGAGACAATTAAGATGCGTGGCCCTTTTGGCTGGTTTGTTGTACAGGACGATACAAGCCCTATTGTCATGCTTGCCCAAGGGGTTGGTATCACTCCGATACGCTCGCTCTTGTATACGCTCAAGGATGAGACAAGCCGTCCGATTCATCTGATTCATAGCGCTAAGGACTTTCATCTGTTCAGCGATGAATTCAAACAACTTGAGCAGAAGAATCCAGAAATCAAGCTCACCTATGTGTCAGACCGTGAAGAGTTCAAGGAGGCTCTGACCGCTGTTGCTTCTACCTATGGATCCTCTGCTTATTATTATGTTGCAGGATCTTTTGAGGCTATCCGATCAATTCGTTCTCTCTTGAAGGGGCTCAAGGTAAAGGGGAAGAGGATTATCTACGATCCGTTTTTTGGGTATTAGTGGATAGTCCTTCCAACCCTAGGTTGGGATAGCCATAGGGCTAAAGAAGAAGAAAGAATATAGAAGAGAAAGAAAAAGAATAAGATGAAACTAAGAGACACCTGCATCCCAAATGGGAAGCAGGTGTCATTCATGGAAAATGCAAGAAGGGTTGTTTATGCCCCATGCTGAAAACATGGGAGCAATCCTTCTCGGTTATGCAAAATCCTTTGGTAGCAAGGCAGCTGAATCAACATCCAGGAACCAGTAACAGCTATGGTGGGTCTGCAGAATCGAAGCTGGGCACATATTGGTTACAGGACCTGTGAGGGCCCCTTGCACTGCAACTGCCTTTCTGGTGTCAGGGATGGTGTTGATGATGTGTGCACTTTTCATGATTTGGCGCACTCCCATGGAGATGGCTTGCTTGGGCACATCGTCAAAGGAAGGGAACCATCCTTCTCCAAGCTGTTGTTTTCTGCATACCTCATCAAGGTTGACGACGCTATATGGCTTTTCTGTAACAAAGTCAGCCGGGGGGTCATTGAAGGCAAGGTGTCCGTTTTCACCGACGCCCACAAAGGCAACATCGATGTGCTTGGTTGCGATCAGCGAAGAGAGACGCTCAATTTCTGCATCGACATCTTCTACGTCGCCAGCGATGTAGTGGAAAGCTTTCAGGTTGCCAATTTTATCAACAAACCGTTCCTTAAGGTACTTTCGGAAACTGGCGGGGTGCGACAGAGGCACACCGATATATTCGTCAAGGTGGAAGGCTTCCACCTTTGTCCAGTCAATGTCTTCCTTCAGCAATGCCTCAAGCATCTCAAACTGGCTGGCACCCGTAGCTACGATAATGGTTGCATACCCCTTTTCCTTGATGGCTTCATTAATGAAAGAAGCTCCTGTATTTGCAGCAAGGGCTCCTAGCTGCACTTTGTTCTGACTGACAGATAGATTCATCATGTATTTACTCCTTCATGTGTTGTATCTTTCTTCGATGAGAATCCTATTCTTGAAATAGTGAATACTTTCCTAGAACGGATCGTTTCACAGAGAGTTTTCCCTCACCTTCCCTATAGGAAAAGAGGATGAAATCAGCCTCCGCTCCTATCTTGGGCAAGTCTGTCCAGGTAGTTTCTCCAAACAGGGCATGTGGATTGACAGTAGCACAAGCCACAGAGTCGGCAAGCGAGATAGCGGTGACTTCACTAAGATGTGCAACACAGGTATCAAGCAACAAAGAAGCACCAGCAAGACTTGATGTTCCTGCCAATCCCATATGCCCATCTTCAAATACTTCAACTTCCATCTCTCCCCATTGGTATATTCCAGGAGGGGAGCCGGCCAAAGCAGCAGCATCGCTTAGCAAGGATATTGTTCATGTTCCCCCTTGCAAGAATCATAGAATTATATGAAAATTGCAAATTTCAATCCTCGGATAAAATCTAGAAGCCATTACAGTTCCATTCAAAATACTATTCAGAAAGGGCTTTCCAGCTGTCCCATGGACTGTTTTTGCCTCTTGAGACGGTCTTCTCCCCGAGTTTGCGTAACTCTGAATTTTTATGGCCTTTACTTAAATACTAGTATAGGAGTGGTTTCTGTTCCTGTCAATGACATTTTATCATAGTAGGTTATTAATTATAATTGGTAGGGATATCGTCTTATGCAAAGGGAATGAACTTTGTCTAAAACGTTGCTTTTGAAGATATATATTGAATATGTGGTATTTTTCAGAAGAATTTTTTTGGGTTGGATTTCATGGTTTACCTCCAAAGAATCAACCTAATCTACAGGCGTGCTCAAAGTATGTATTGGGATGCTGAATCATATAAGGAAAAGGGTAAGCATAAGCGGTGCTTCACACACGGCAACAAGGGGAAATGACCTCTCCAACTAGACTGTTTTTGCTATGATATTGGAGTTCATCAAATAATGTGAAATGTCCGATTGCAGCATTACCGAATTATGCAGGCTTATGAGCGAATATGGTCACATCACCATTCCACCTCTTGTCTGTGTAAACGATTTTTAGTTAATGGCATCCTCTCGGTGAAGTGCAAGTGGAAAACCAGTCAGGTCCCATAAGATGTATCGAGACTAGGAAACAACTTCATAATAGAAAAAGGGATATTTTTTAAGGTTCAATCACTTTTCTTGTGGGATTCCCTGATAAGCTAAATTTAGACTGGAGGCTCACTAGCACAGTAAAAC
>JAEINL010000060.1 GCA_016342655.1 Sphaerochaeta sp.
TTCTAGAATATTGATAAAAAAACCTTTCTATTAGAGAGAAAAACTTAAAACACATTATCGCATCCGCTTGACACATGAGCCTATTTTACAAATATATCCCAGTACCCCTTGAGGAACAACACAAGGACGATTGCAGGGAGTATCCACATGAAATAGTATTTCAAAGCCTTGGGGAATTTCAAGCCCTCCCCCGTATCGGCTTCTCCTATGAAGTTGTTCCATCCCCAACCGTATCTTGATGTACAGAATAGGGTAATGAACAAGGATCCGAAGGGTAGCAACGTTGAACTTACGATAAAATCTTCCAAATCAAGGATGCCTGTTCCAGGGCCTAACGGTTGGATATGAGAAAGTACGTTGAAGCCTAGCAAGCAAGGTAGGGAAAGGATAATGATGACGATGCAGTTGATGATGGTTGCTTTTCTTCTGCTTACCTGGTGCGCATCAATCCAGTAACTGACAATGTTTTCAAACACAGCTATGAGGGTGCTCAAGGCTGCAAAGCTCATGAACAGGAAGAACAGGGTGCCCCAGATTCTTCCGCCACTCATCTGGTTGAATATATTGGGTAGGGTGATGAAGAGCAAGGAAGGACCGGCATCTGGCTGGACTCCGAAAGCAAAGGCAGCGGGGAAGATGATAAGACCGCTTGATAAGGCGATGAAGGTGTCCAAGGCGATGATTCGTACAGCCTCGCCTGTTAGGGCGTGTTCTTTCCCAATATAGGAACCGAAGATGGAGATGCTTCCGATACCAAGACTGAGGGTGAAGAAGGCCTGGCCCATGGCGGCATAGATGGCTTCAAATACCCCAATTCCCTTCATGCGGGAGAAATCTGGAAGCAGGTAGAACTTCAGACCCTCACTTCCCCCCTTGATGGTGAGGCTGTTGACCGCCAGGATGACAATAAGGCCAAGAAGCCCCATCATCATATACTTGGTAATCTTTTCCACGCCGTTTTGCAGGCCTCGTCCTACGGGAATGAATGCCAGTACCGTAGCGATGACCATCCAGAAGATCATCATAAGGGGAGATTCGAGCATGGTACCGAAGAAAGCGCCGACTTCTGCTGTTTCGAGTCCTACAAAATCGCCCTGTGCCATATGGAAGAAATACGCGAGCAGCCAGCCTGAAATGGTGGTATAGAAGAACATCAGCACATAGTTACCCATGATGGCTACAGGACCGTACAGATGCCATTTCTTTCCCTTAGGCTCCAAAGTCTTGAATGTCAGGCCAATATTTTGCTTGCTAGCCCGGCCGATGGAGAGCTCCATGACCATAACCGGAAGGCCGAGGATGACGAGAAACAGGATATAAAACAGCACAAATGCCGCTCCACCGTATCTTCCTGTTATATAGGGAAAGCGCCAGACGTTTCCCAAGCCGATAGCGCATCCTGCTGAGAGGAATATAAAGCCAAGTCGGCTTCCCAGTGTTTCTCGTTCATTCGTTTTTTCCATTGGTTAGAATCCTGTGTGTTGTACCTACCTGGTAGTTCATGGTGTGTGGTGACAGGTCGGTAGGATTTCTGCGAAAAAGGTACAACCGCTGTAGTTTACGACCCCAGTTGGTAAAAATCAACTCTAAAATTGCAATTACCTGTATCGAATTGTCTTGTATCGTTGACAGAGCTCGGTTGGAAGGGCAAACTAGCAGTATTGAGAACTACAGCATGAGGTGAAAAATGGCTAATAAACAAGCATTGAAAGCGTATTTGTCGAGGACGAAAGACATTGATGCCGGCATGGTAGCATATGTGGCATCATTGGAGAAAGTTGCAGATGTGGCGCCAGAGATTGCAGCTGGGATTGTGAATGAGCTAAAGGATCAGAGATCACATTTGAAACTGATTGCAAGCGAGAACTTCTCATCGCTGAATTCACAGCTGGCAATGGGGAATCTCTTCACTGACAAATACAGTGAAGGGTATCCATACCATCGCTTCTATGCAGGTTGTGACAATGTGGATTCCATCGAAGCGTACGCATGTGAAAAAGCTTGCCTTCTGTTTGGCTCAGACCATGCCTATGTCCAGCCCCATAGTGGTGCTGATGCAAACCTTGTTGCCTATTGGGCAATCTTACATGCGAAGGTACAGCTTCCCATGCTGGAGGAGCTTGGCATTACCAACCCAAGCGACCTCAGTCGCGAGCAGTGGGATGTGGTGAGGGAAAAACTTGGCAACCAGAAGCTCCTTGGCCTTGACTACTACAGTGGCGGACACCTTACCCATGGCTACCGTCAGAATGTATCGGCTCAGATGTTTGATGCATACAGCTACTCTGTCGATAAAGAGACAGGCCTGCTCGATTACGAGGGAATAGAAAAAATGGCTAAGGAGATCAAACCTCTGATCCTGCTTGCAGGCTATAGCGCCTATCCAAGAAAGATCAACTTCAAGCGTATGGCCGAGATTGCCCACAGTGTAGGGGCCGTCTTCATGGTCGATATGGCCCACTTTGCAGGTCTTGTTGCGGGTAAGGTCTTCACCGGAGAGTTTGATCCTGTCCTTTGGGCTGATGTGGTGACCACAACCACCCACAAGACCCTGCGCGGACCTCGTGGGGGTATGATCCTCTGTACGAGCGAATATGCTGACAGTGTTGACAAGGGGTGTCCACTGGTCATTGGAGGCCCTCTCCCTCATGTCATGGCTGCCAAGGCCGTATCCTTTGCCGAGGCTCTCAAGCCTTCCTTTGCAATCTATGCGAGGAAGATTGTTGAAAACTCAGCGGCCCTTGCCCAGGCCTGTCTTGATGAGGGAATCCCCGTGGCAACCGGAGGAAGCGACAACCATCTGATGCTTCTGGATGTACGCTCTTTCGACCTGAATGGCAGGCAGGCAGAGAGTGCCCTGCGTGAATGTGGGGTGACACTCAATAGGAATGCACTTCCCTTTGACCCCAATGGCCCTTGGTAT
This sequence comes from Sphaerochaeta sp., assembly GCA_016342655.1. Taxonomy (GTDB): domain Bacteria; phylum Spirochaetota; class Spirochaetia; order Sphaerochaetales; family Sphaerochaetaceae; genus Sphaerochaeta. The sequence goes on from JAEINL010000060.1 coordinate 2,924, forward strand.
ACAAGTGGCTTAAGGATAGGGACTCCGGCTGTGACAACCTTGGGAATGGGAATCAAGGAGATGCAGGAAATTGCGTCTATTATTGCCTTGGTGTTGAAGAACACCCGTCCCTCTGTAATTACCAAAGGGGCTAAGGCCGGCACTATGAGCAAAGCCAAGTTTGTCACTGAGGCTAAGGCGATAGAGGAAGCAAGAAAACGGGTGGCTGCCTTGGTTTCGGACTTCAAACTCTATCCGGAACTTGACTTGGAATTCCTTGAGGAGTTTTTCCCTCTCGACATTGGTTGAGAGTGGTGGTAGCATGAGTCTGTTTGGAGGAAAGTGATGAGTAGCATCCCTGAAGTCTTGAAGTATAGCAAGGACCATGAGTGGGTCCGACTTGACGGCGATAAGGCCTATGTAGGCATTACCGATCATGCACAGAACGAGCTTGGAGAGATAGTATACGTTGAACTGCCCTCTGTTGGAGATACCTTCAGCAAGGACGAGGAGATTGCTACTGTAGAGAGCGTCAAGGCTGCCTCGGCAATTACCAACCCTCTTGCAGGAGAGGTTGTGGCCGTAAATGAGGCTCTTGATGACGAACCTGAGTTGGTAAACACCGATTGCTACAAGCATCATCTGTATGTGCTAGGGTCTTTTGATAAAAATGACTATGAAGCACTGATGGATGCCAGCTCTTATGCTGAGTTTCTAGAGAGCCTATAAAATTGTCCTTCGCCGCCAGAGACTGGCGGCGTTGGTTTGTCCTGACAAAGAGGAGGAACGTATGGTCTATCCCTATATTCCCCATACTGATGAAGACCGGCGTAGCATGCTGGAGGCCATCGGGGTGGGTTCGATTGAAGAGTTGTATTCGTCACTGACAGAAGATCTTCTGCTCAGTGATTCGGTTCCCATAAGCCATGGTCGCACTGAAGATGAGGTACTGAGGATGATCACTTCCATTGCCCAGCGAAATAGCGATGGAATCCCTTTTCTTGGGTGTGGGTGTTATGATCATCTGGTTCCTTCCACCGTACAGACTTTGGCAAGCCTCCCTTCCTTTGTCACGGCCTATACTCCCTATCAGGCGGAGATGAGCCAAGGGTTGCTGCAGGCAATCTACGAGTTCCAAAGCATGATCTGTGAGATCACCGGCATGGATGTATCCAATGCCTCACTGTATGATGGCTCTAATGCTGCCGCGGAGGCTGCGACTATCATGATAGGCTCCAAGCGCAAGTCAAGGACCGTACTTGTATCTTCTACCATCCACCCATTTGCCCTGCAGGTGCTTCATACCTGGGCATTGGGCACCGAGCATGAGATCCGTCTCATAGCTGAAAAGCAGGGTGTTGCTGACCTGAAGGATTTGGAGTCGATGCTAACCGATGAGGTTGCAGGTCTTATCGTCCAGACCCCCAACCGCTACGGGCTGTTGGAAGACTACAGCGGAGTTGCTGAAACTCTCCACGCAAAAGGGTGTCTGCTTGCGATCAGCAGTGACATTCTCTCCCTTGCCATGCAGAAAAGCCCCTCCGAGTGGGGTGCTGACATTGCCATCGGCGATACTCAGACCCTCGGTCTGCCCCTTGCCTTTGGAGGACCCTCCTGCGGCTATATGGCTGTAACGAAGACTCTGATGCGCAAGATCCCTGGGCGTATTGTAGGGGCCACTGTGGACAAACAAGGCCGTCGGGGCTATACGTTGACTCTGCAGGCTAGAGAGCAACACATCAAACGGGAGAAGGCTAGCAGTAACGTCTGCTCAAACCAAGCCCTAGCTGCCCTGATGACTACCATACACCTATCCTCACTTGGATGGTCTGGGATGGTTGAGGCAGCGAAGCAAAGCTATGTGAAGGCCCATTACCTAGCCTACCACCTTGCCCAGCTTCCAGGGATGACCCTTGTTTGGGATGTCCCGTTCTGGTGTGAGTTCCCTTTGAGGTTTTCTGACTCCAAGAAGATGCGAAAGTTCCTCCAGGAGCTTCGTAACGAAGGTATCTTTGCCGGTGTAAGGCTTTCGAGCCTGACCCGGGATCCAAAGGATGAATTGGTCCTGTTGGTCGCAGTGACAGAGAAACGTAGCCGCGAAGAGCTTGAGCTCTATCTTGCAGCTTCCAGGAGGGTGATGAAATGAGTGAACCACTGTTGATCGACAAGTCCAAGAAGGGGCGTAAAGCCTATTGTTTTCCGGCCTTGGATCTTCCCAGAGGGTTTGAACAGGCCTTGCCTGAACTTCCTTCCCAGCTGTTGCGCATTTCCAGTGCAAGGCTTCCCGAAGTTTCAGAACTGGATGTGGTCCGTCATTTTACCAAGCTCTCAACCCAATCCTTTGGGGTAGACAATGGTCCGTATCCGTTGGGCTCCTGCACCATGAAGTACAATCCGAAACTAAGCGAGCAGATAGCGCAGTTCCCTTCCTTTACCACCATCCATCCCCTGCAGGATCTTTCAACCGCCCAAGGATGTCTCTCTGTCATGTACAACCTGCTTGAGGATTTATCCTCCATCACAGGGATGAGCTGGGGGAGCCTCCAACCCTGTGCCGGTGCCCATGGTGAGTACACGGGACTGAAGATGATCCGTGCCTACTTTTTGAAACGAGGGGAACGTGGACGCACCAAGGTGCTTGTTCCCGTCTCTGCCCACGGGACAAACCCTGCAAGTGCCGCGATGAATGGCTTTGATGTAGTGACGGTGGCCAGCAACAAAGAGGGGCGTGTGGACCTTGCAGACCTCAAGAGCAAGCTTGATGACACTGTGGCAGCCCTAATGCTCACCAATCCCAATACCTTGGGCCTGTTTGAGAAGGACATCCTGGAGATTGCTTCCTCTGTGCATGCGTGTGGTGGGCTGCTCTACTATGATGGGGCTAACCTGAATGCCATCATGGGAATGGCAACCCCTGGTGATATGGGCTTTGATGTGTTGCATCTCAATCTCCACAAGACCTTCTCTACTCCCCATGGGGGAGGAGGACCCGGAAGTGGTCCGGTGATGGTCAATGACACCCTCCGCCCGTTCTTGCCCAAGCCGGACATTGAACTGACAGACGGTGGCTATGCCTATAGCTGGGACAGACCTGATTCGATAGGGAAGGTCAGCATGTTCTGGGGTAACTTCCTGGTGTTGCTCCGTGCGTATGTATATATACTACGTATGGGAAGCGAGGGCATCAGGGCCGCTTCATCGCATGCGGTACTGAATGCCAACTACCTCAAGAAGAAGCTGGAGAAGCATTTTGACATTCCCTACAGTGGTACGTGCATGCATGAGTTCGTCATCAGCTGTGAAAAGCTAAAGAAGGAGTACGGCATTACCGCCCAGGATATAGCCAAAGGCCTCATAGATGAGGGGTATCATCCTCCTACGATGTACTTCCCCACGATAGTTCCTGAAGCCCTGATGTTTGAGCCTACCGAAAGCGAAAGCATTGAGACACTCGATGCGTTTGCAGAATCTTTGATAGGTCTGTTGGAGCGCTCAAAGAAGGATCCTGCCTACCTCAAGGGTGCTCCCTATACCACCCCTGTCGGTCGTCTTGATGAGGTAAGGGCCGTGAAGGAACCTGATTTGCACTATTAGAGAGGGAGAGGGGCCTGTATTTTCCTTTGCATAGCCTGGGAAATTGGAGTATCTTATAGGTATGAACAGAATACTTATACAAAATGGACTTTTGGTAGATACTGAGTGGACCAGGCATGCAGACATCTTGGTTGAAGGCTCCAAGATAGTGCATATCGCCAACAAGATCGATGAGCATGAGGTACCTGAAGGTACGGAGATTGTACATGCCGAGGGCATGTGCATTCTTCCGGGTCTCATCGACGCCCATACCCACTATCATCTGGTGAGCAGGGGAACCGTGACTGCAGACTCTTTCGCCCAAGGCAGCCGGTGTGCAGCCTTTGGCGGGGTCACCTGTGTGGTGGACTTCTCTGATGATGACAAGAAGGGTGATCTCACTGCCTGCAGCAAGCAGCGCATCGCTGCCATGAGCGAAGGTATGGCTGTGGACTTCTCCCTTCATCAGGGGGTGTATGCCTACCGAGAGGGTATCGCCGGCGAGTTGGCGAAACTCAAGAAGAGTGGGGTGAGGGTCATCAAGATTTTCACCACCTATGGCAATGTCGGGTACCTCATTGAGAAAAGGGAAGAGCTGAAGGCCATTTTTGCCGAATGCAAGGCTTTGGATATCATGGTGAGCGTTCACTGTGAGGACGATAAGCTGATTGAGAAGATCAACAAGTCTTACAAGGGTCCTTATACCCCTTCTGCGCATGCAGACCTTCGTCCTAGTGAGGTTGAGGCTGAGGGTATCCGTCTTGTCGGAGAGATTGCAGGCGAGTTGCAGATGCCCCTGTATGTGGTTCATCTTTCCAGTAAGGCTGGTCTTGAACAGGTTAGGGAGCTCAGGGCCAAGGGCGTACGTGTTATTGTGGAGACCACCCCTCACTATCTCTTCCTGGACCGTTCCAAGCTGGAAGGTCCTGATGGAAGTCTCTATGTCATGACTCCGCCTCTACGCACCAAAGAGGACAATGAGGCGTTGCAGGAAGCTGTGCTCAATGGTGAGGTCCAAGTGGTCGCATCCGACCACTGCTCGTTTACCAAGGAGCAGAAACTCGCAAGCAACGACTGCCGTACCATATTCCCTGGCATTCCAGGAACCGAGGAGATGCTTCCACTGTTGTATACTTTTGCAATGAACAGTGGAAGGATCGCTTTGCAGCAGGTGGTGAACCTGCTGAGTACAGGTCCTGCCAAGGCCTTTGGTCTGTATCCGAAGAAAGGTACCATCAGGGTAGGTTCTGATGCCGACCTGGTAATCTTTGATGCTGAAGAGGCCTGGACACTCTCTTCCGAGACAACCCACTCTGCGAGTGGCTATACCCCCTACGAAGGGTTCTCCGTGTTGGGAAAGCCCATCATGACTTACCTCAGAGGCCGGCTCATCATGGGTGATGAAATCTACCTTGGCATTGAGGGCAATGGGGAGTTTGTTTCGCAAGGAAATCCGGGCAGAGCTAAGACTGTGATGCATTGAATATGATACATCACAGTGATTTTTGCTTTGGATAGACGTACAAAACGGCAACATTCTTGTTGCCGTTTTGTGTCTTGCTTTTCTTTTGGATGTTCTGTAAGTATACCAAATTTTGACACATTGGCCGGTATGTCCTCTTAACGCCTGCTTTTCTTGTCAGAGAGCGTTTTTTTCGATACAGTGAACGAGTAAGGAGTATATATGATTAAGGGAATTCTTTTTGACATGGACGGGGTGCTCATTGATTCTGAACCCATCATCCTTCATGCGGCAATCTCCTATCTCGCTTCTTTGGGAGTCTCTGTACAAAAAGAGGACTTCACCCCTTTTATTGGAGCTGGTGATCGGAAGTATCTCTGTGGTGTAGCTGAAAAATATGGTCTTTCCATCGAATATGAAGAGGCCAAACAGGAATTTTTTTCCCTGTATGAAGAGTTTGCCATGGAAGTGGGCCCCCTTGAGGGTGTCCACCGCTTTATAACCAATGCCAAGAAAGCCGGACTCAAGATTGCAGTTGCCACCAGTGGTGCTCCTGCCAAGGTAGCGATAAACTTGGAGAGTATCGGTCTTAGTGAATCTGATTTTGACCTTGTGGTAACAGGTGCGATGATCAAGCACAACAAGCCTGCGCCCGACATTTACCAGCTGGCTTCCCTTGGGATGGGGCTTCCTACAGATGAGTGTCTGGTGATGGAAGATGCCATCAATGGCATACATGCAGGCAAGAAGGCAGGCTGTCTGGTCTGTGCCCTGACCACGACCTTTGTTGTCACCTCTCTCTTTGAGGCAGGAGCCGACCTTGTAGTCACATCCTTGGATAGTTTTGAAGATTTTTCTTCTGTCGAGATGTTCAATGAACAGCTGAAAGGCCTGATGAGTACTGATGACGGAAAGACTCTCTATGGGGCTAACAGGATACTTCCAGCCTCAGGTTTCATGCAGACAAAGGAGCAACTGTTGGATCTGGCTATCAAGGAAGCTTACGCCAAGCGCAAGAATGCCTATGCACCGTACTCCAACTATAAGGTAGGGGCAGCGGTGCTCAGTGCAGCCACCAGTAGGGTCTACAGTGGCTGCAATGTGGAGAACTCTAGCTATGGAGCCACAATCTGTGCCGAGCGCAACGCTATCCTCAATGCCATAGCCACTGAGGGGAGCCTGGGTGTTGATCTGTTGGTTGTGGTGAGTGAAGATTCCCCTCCAGCACCTCCCTGTGCCCTCTGTCTGCAAGTCCTTGCAGAGTTTTGCAATCCTAAGACTGAGGTTCATCTGCTGGATACTCTAGCCGCCCTTGAGAAGGGACGAGGCACTCACCTGGTGTACACCTTTGGTGACTTGCTTCCCCATCCCTTTATATTTCCCTCGATGAGGTCATGATGAAGAGAGTGCTCTTGACCTGTTGTACCTGTATTCTTCTGTCCATGCTCGTAGGATGTACCTCTACCTCCAATCTGGTCAAGGGCCCCTCTGTGGACGCCTCACTGAGTCTTGAGCAGAAGATGGAGAGCTACGACATCCCCAAGATTGAGATGACCTATCCTACCATCTACTATGATGGGCAGCTCTGGCGCGAACGGGTGACCGAGCTAGTTCGATCAAGTGAGGATTATATCATATTATCCTCATTTCTAGCCTCCAGTGCTGAATGTCTTGATGAGTTGTACTCTCTCATTGCCCAGAGGGCTGAAGAGGGGGTGCGCGTCTACTTCATTGTCGATGGCACAGGTGCCTTCGACATGACTGAGACCCGCTTTCATCTTATTCCCCTTAAGTTCCTCCGTGACAGCGGAGTACACCTTCTGGAGTATAATCCCATGTCAGCATCGAGACTTGTTGCAGGTCCGAAAATACTGTTGCGCGACCACCGCAAGTATCTCATTGTCGATGGGAAGCATCTGGCTATTGGAGGAATGAACCTCAACTATATCTCCATCGGGACGGCAGACAATAATCTGCAGCGTGATACGATGTATGAGTTCGCTTCGCCACAACTGTGTGAGGTGATGTTAGATGGATTTGTCACTTGTTGGAATGAACAGACTTGGGATGAGGTGCGTCGGGAGGATTTTTCTGTCGATTATGATTTTGGAAAGGATGAAGAGCAGTATGTTGCCTGGTTTGCCAATCAGAGTCCGCTGTCAGATATGCTCGCAGGCATGTTCGGATCCTTGCTCTCAGAGGCCAAGGTGAGTGTGAAGGCCCTGCCTTTCCTGCCGTTCTTTGACCAGTACCTGCTCTCTGTGTTCCGTCAGACACAAGAGCGAGGAGTGGATGTAGAGATGATTATTCCCTTTGATTCCCGGGTTTCCAACCGGAAGGGTGTTGAGTTCATTGCCAAGGACCTCTTGTCAATGCATGTCGATCTCCGTATTGAATTAGAGAGTGAGGAGTCACAACGCCTCTTGCATGAGAAGCTTATGATTGTCGACAGCAGGTATGTTGTCATTGGTTCCTCCAACTTGAACTACCGATCCCTTACCTTTGCCTATGAGATGTCGCTGGTGATAGACAGTCCTGCTTTGGCCAAAGAAATGGAGGCGCACTTTGCAACCATCTATGAAGACACCGTGCCAATAACAAAGGAACAAGCGGAACATTGGCGTCGTCTTGACAACTGGCCTCGGTATGCCTTTGGGATAATAGGAGGCTAGCATGAAGAAACGTATACTTGTAGCCTTTTTGGTGCTCTTGGCAGTCTCTCCCTTGGTTGCCAAAAGCTTTGGCTATGGGCTTGGCATGTATGGCCATAGTGATCTTCAAGACGTGGGAGCATTCTCAAGTGGGGTGGAGCTTTCGTTTGTCTACCAGCCATGGCTTTTACCCTTTGGCAATCCTTCAGTGCATAGTAAGGGAGCGATGGGTTCTGATATGCAGGGATCGCTTACGTTCCCGTATGTGGAACTGGGAATCTCTGTAGATCTCTTCAGGACTATCAAGCACCCTTTCAATCGATTTGCTAACAATATTGTGGCGTATAGCCCTGCTGTTTCAGTTGCCTATCACATAGATGGGGAGGGGCCATCTCACCTGTTGAGTGTGGGATTCAGTCCGTTCAAGCTCAGCCAGAAGGACTTTTGGTATGAATTCTTTGCCTTATATGTCGCTATGGACATAGAAACAGGCGCGGTGGACAGCTGGGGCGTAAACCTGGTTCGTTACACCTATATTTTCAAGTAGGTCGGTATGAGAAAACTTTGTATAAGTCTGGTTGCCCTGGTACTTCTTCACACTTCCCTCTTTGCAGGGACCTTTGACCTTGGCATTACGTTGGGAACTGCTGCCCATTGGGGTGAAAGTACCTATGATTCGAGTAAACTGAAACTTGCTTGGGGTGTGACATTGGGAATCAGCGACGATTTGGAGTTGGATCTGCAGGCGAACAGCGCCTTGATACCCCAATTGTTTGGTGATACCACAGTTGCTGTCCTCCTACAGAAATCCCTTCTTGGCCAGCGTTCCACAGGAACTAGGGTAGCTGGGCTTGGAGTGAACACCTTGCTTGGAGCCGGGCTTCTGTTCTCAGACTACTTCCCGGGCAAGTATCTGCTGCCTACCCACATCATCCTCAGCCTGACTCCCCTTGTCGTGGGAAACCCCATATCAGCAAAGCGTGAGCGTGCTTTTTCGGTGACCTTTGCATACAACTTCCTGACAGCCCAGGTAAGTGTGCTCTTCGACCTGATAAAGTATGATTTATATCTGGTGGGAACGTACCGTGACTATCTCTAGCAACGGTTCTCCAAGGCCATGATCTTATCAACACGCCTCTGGTGACGGTCCCCTTCGAAGGATGCATCAGTAAAGGCATCGAGGATGGTACAGGGATCTTCACTGTATTCGATTCTTCCCCCAAAGGCTATGAAGTTTACATCATTATGCTTTCTTGCCATGCCGGAGGCATAGCTGTTCTGGGGTAGAGCACACCTGATACCTTCTATCTTGTTTGCACTGATGGATATGCCGATACCGGTTCCGCACAAGAGTACGCCAAATTCATAGGATCCTTTTTTGAATTCATTACAAGCCAATTCTGCCATATCCGGATAATCGACAGAGTCGTTGGATGAGACGCCGAGATGGTTTACGGTATAGCCTTTCTGTGTGAGATGTTTTACAAGTGTCAAGGCCAATTCAACCGCACCGTGGTCATTGGCAAGTACTACGTTAGCCATAGATTCCTCCTTCATCTAGAATACTCTATTTGCCATTTTCTGCCTACTGTGAAAGGTGAGTTGCTTCAGCATGATAACTGCAGTAGAATAGCTGAGATAAAGGAAATAACCCGTGGCAGAAATATTTGTTAGTGGTCATCGTAATCCGGATATGGACAGTGTCTGTGCTGCCTATAGCTATGCATACCTGAAAAACAAGCTCGATCCGTCCAATACCTATACCCCTGTTCGTTGTGGGAACCTCAATGACACGACCAAGGCCCAATTTGATCGTCTGGGGGTTCAGGCACCTGCCTTCATCAAGGATGTCCGTTCTCGAGTTGCCAGTGTCACGCGTGTGGCTAAAACCTCCTTGCAGACAACAGATCCTGTGTACAACCTGGTCTCCTTCTATGGCAAGGCGAACCAGAGCTCTGTCATACCGATTCTGGAAGGAGCAGTCTATAAGGGGCTTCTCAGTGTCGATGAGGTAAGCAGTTTCGTGCTGCGCGAGAACAGTGGCAGTCGTCCAGTCTACCATTTTGTCCCCGAAAATTTCCCCAAGGTGCTGAGGGGCAGGTTCCTCAAAAAAGGGGAGCTCTCTTCCTTTGATGCCCCTATCGTGGTAGGGGCGATGCGCTTCATAATCTTTTGCAAGCATATGGAAGCTCTTAGTGAGCAGAAACCCATATTGGTGGTCGGTGATAGGGAAGACCATATCCGGAAAGCCATCGAAATGCAAATTCCAGCCATCATTCTGACCGGATTGGAGAATGGACTTACCTCAGTTGTTGACTTCTCCTCCTACAAGGGGACGGTGTTCATCAGCGAGGAGGACACCTCAGAGTCACTGAGGCTGTTGCGACTCACCATTCCAGTCACCCAGCTTATACGTAATGATCCTCCAGGTATCCAGGATGATACGCTCTTTGATGAAGCCAAGGCTATTCTCGCAGAGAGTGAGTTCCGAGGCCTCCCCATTTTTAAGGGGGATGAGTGGATTGGTTTTGTTACCAGAAGGTGTTTCTTGGAGAGGCCCAAGACCAAGCTGATCATGGTAGACCACAATGAGTCCGATCAGAGTGTCCCGGGCATAGAGGAGGCTGAGGTTGTTGAGATCATAGACCATCACCGTCTCGGGGCTGCGAAGACTCGTCATCCCATCTACATACGATGCGAACCCTTGGGCTCGACCTGTACGATCATCTATAACCTCTTTGTCCGTAATGAGGTTGCCATTCCTGAATCGCTTGCCAAGGTGATGCTCAGCGGTATTGTCAGCGACACAATCATGCTCAAGAGCCCAACCACTACCTTTGAGGACTTCACTGCTGTGCAGGACCTCTGTGCAATAGCAAATATTCCTGAAATGAGGGATTTTGGTGAGAGGATGTTCTCAAGCGGAGCGTCCCTTGCAAAGGAAAATCCCCGTAAGATGCTGGAATCTGATTTCAAGCAGTATGAGGAGATTGGTATCAGGTTTGGTATCGGCCAGGTTGAAGTGACGACGCTTTCCGATTTGGAAGACTACAGGAAGGAATACCTGCTGGAGCTTGATCATCTCAAGAGTGCATATGCCTTGTCTTGGGCTATGTTCCTTATAACCGATGTCGTGCGAGAGCATAGTGTGCTTCTGATGACACCGATGCAAGGCTATGAGAGGAAGCTCGCCTATGTCAGGGAGGCTGAGGGAACGTTCAGTTTGCCTGGGGTGCTATCGCGCAAGAAACAGCTGCTTCCTGAAATACTCAGAGTCCTTGGGGAGTGATCACTTGATCTCGCTGATGGAGTTTATCGAGGGAATGGTCTTCATATTCTTGATAATTTTCTTGAAGTCGTCCTCATGCTGGACCTCCATGGTAAAGGTCCCTATCAGCTTGCCTTCCTCATCATCATGCAGCCTACCCTCTATGAGGTGGCCCTTGAACTTTCTGAGGGTCCCTTCAATCTCGCCAAACAGGTCATAGGTACGTTTGCTCGAGACACTGAAACGTTTGGTAAGCTTAGGGGAATTGGTCTCCCATTCCACTTCAATGGATCGGTCGACTATTTCACTCATGTTCTTGAGGTTGGGGCAGTCGCGCTTGTGCACGATGACGCCCCTACCCCGGCTGATGTACCCCACGATATCATCACCACGGACAGGGGAACAGCACTGGGCGATGTGGATCATCATGTTTTTCTCATCACCGACGACAAATTTCATCCGTGAGAGATCGACTACCTGGCGGACAATCTCATCTTCCTCAAGGGTAAGTGGTGTTATCTGTGGTTGTTCCACCTTTGTCTGTGCTTCAGAAATCTTCCGTTTGGCGATGATGTCCTTGTCGATGAGGATGTTCTCATCATACTTGTTCAGCCATGCCTTGATCTTTTTTCTGGCACTGCTGGTCTGCACGTAGCGGAGCCACTGCACACGGGGCCTTGCATTGGGTGAGGTGAGGATCTCGATGACCTGCGTGTTCTTGAGTTGTGCGTTGAGAGCGATGATCGAGCCGTCAGCCTTTGCCCCTGTGGTGTGGTTGCCGACCTCTGTATGAATCTGGTAGGCAAAGTCCAGCGGGGTGGCGTTCTTGGGAAGTTCTACAATATGCCCTTGGGGGGTGAATACGTATATGGTATCCTTCAGGAGCTCGCCCTTGATGTCCTCCATATAGGACTCACTGCTTTCAATTTCGCTGGACCAGGTCTTTAGTTTGCTTATGATCTTGGAGAACTGGTCGTTGTCCATTTTTGACCAGTTGCCGCTATCGCTGCCGGTCTCTGCCTTGTATGTCCAGTGGGCTGCAACACCGTACTCGGCGGTGAAGTGCATGTCCTTAGTGCGAATCTGGATCTCCATCAGCTTGCCGTCAAGGGCCATGACAGTCGTATGCAGGCTCTGGTAGTTATTGGCCTTGGGCATGGCGATATAGTCTTTGAAGCGACCTTCAATGGGGGGCCACAGGCGGTGGATAACCCCGAGGATGGTATAGCACTCAGTAAGGTTGTTGCACAGTATCCTTACTCCTAGGATGTCGAAAATCTCATCGATTTCCTTTTTCCTTTTTTTCATTTTCATGTATACGGAGTAGGTATGCTTTGCGCGGCTGGTTACAAAGACATCGCTGAGGTTGGCATCCCCGCAGGCGCGGTAGATGCTCTTCTCTATGCGGTTCAGGTAGGCTGTCTGTTCACCTTTTTTGCTCAAAAGGTAGTCCTGGATATATTGGAAGGTATCGGGTTTGAGAATTTTCAGCGAGAGGTCCTCAAGCTCGTCTTTTAGCCAGGATATACCGAGGCGGTCTGCCAAGGGGGCGAAAATGTCCAGCGTCTCTCCGGCAATTTCCTTTGCACGTTCAGGATTCAGATGCTGGAGAGTACGCATGTTATGCAGCTTGTCTGCCAGCTTGATGATTATGACACGGATGTCCTTGCTCATGGCGAAGAACATCTTCCTGATGGTCTCTGCTTCCTGGGCGCTTCGGCTCATTGCCTTGAGGTTGCTGATCTTGGTCTCACTTTCTACCATGTCCGCAACAGACTGTCCGAAGAGTTCGGCGATTTCCTCAGAGGTTGTGTCGGTATCCTCGATGGTATCATGCAACAGGCCTGATACGATGGTATCGGCATCCATCTTCAGCTGTATCAGTATCTCTCCAACAGCTAGTGGGTGGATGATATAGGGCTCCCCACTGGCACGTTTTTGGTTGTTGTGCTTGGATGCAGAGAAGGTGGCGGCTGCAAGAATTTTCTCTTGGTCCGCTTTTGGGTACTTGAAGGCTTTCTGGATGAAACGCTCTATCAGTTGTTCGTACAATTATGTATCCCCCATACAACTCTTTCTCTTCCTGTCAGGTCAAATTCGCTCTTGACCATGCCAAATCCACTTGAAAGCATAATCTTCTTGACTGCATCTACCTGGCGGTAGTCACACTCCATCATCAGTGCCCCCCCGTCTTGCAAGCGCGAGGTGCTCTGTTCCACCAAAGCCCTGATTATGCATAGCCCGTCACTTCCAAACCCCTCGAGGGCAAGAAGGGGCTCCCTCTTCACATCATCGGTTACTGCCTTACACCATTCTCTGGTGAGATAAGGGGGGTTGCTGACGATAATATCATAGTTAGAGCAGTGAGTGGAAAGAAGATTGCCTCTGCTTGTTGGCAGCTCATGCCCTACAAGTTGTACTGCATTAGATTTGGCTACTTCCAAGGCATCGAGTGAGATATCAGAAAGATGCACATCATAGCCAAGTTCACAGGCTAGGGTTATCCCTATACAGCCGCTTCCCGTACAGACATCAATGATGGAAAGCTTTCCCCCACGGTTTCTTGCATGTGAAAGAGCGACTTCCACCAAGGTTTCGGTGTCAGGACGGGGAATGAGCACCCGCTCATCAACAAAAAAGGATCTGCCGTAGAACTCCTTAGTGCCAAGGATGTATGCCATAGGACGGGCTTGTAGGCGTTGGGAAAGCAGGCTTTTTAGGGTAAGAATTTCTTGCCCGTCAAGAAGTCTGTCAGAGTGCAGAATCTGCTCTACCTGAGTGAGACTCGTAGCCTTCTCTATGAGTAGGCGTGATTCTAGTTCAGGTGTCTCTGTTATGTTGCACTTACGGAGCTCTCTTATACAATACGTCCTAAGCTGTTCTACCGAAGTACCAACCATATCAAGCTTCCTGGATGGCCAGTTCACCTGCAGCTACTTTCATCGCATCAATTACTTCCTCTAGCTGACCATTCATGATGAGTTCCAGCTTATAGAGCGTGAGGTTGATCCTATGGTCGGTAAAGCGGTTTTGAGGAAAGTTGTAGGTGCGGATTCGTCCACTACGGTCACCTGTGCCTACTTGGCTCTTGCGAGCTTCAGAACGTTCACGGTTCTTTTTCGCTTCCTCCAGGTCAAACAGGCGGGAACGCAGAACTCGGAGGGCTTTTGCCTTGTTCTTGATCTGGCTCTTCTCATCCTGACAGATTACGACCAAGCCTGTGGGAAGGTGAGTGAGTCTCACTGCACTGTCAGTGGTGTTGACGCTCTGGCCTCCCGGACCTCCTGCACGCATGACGTCAGTCTTCAGGTCCTCAGCTTTGATCTGAATGTCAGTCTCTTCAGCCTCGGGCAAGACAGCTACAGTAACAGCTGAGGTATGTATCCTTCCGCCGCTTTCTGTCTCAGGTACACGCTGAACACGGTGGGTCCCACTCTCCCAGCGAAGGGAGCCGAAGACATCCTTGCCGCTTACGCCCAGGATCAGTTCCTTGAAGCCGCCGATACCGGTCTCATTCGCGCTGAGTATCTCTATTTTCCACCCCTTCTCGTCGGCATAGTGGCTGTACATCCGAAAGAGGTCTGCAGCAAACAGGGCGGCCTCGTCACCACCTGTGCCTGCACGTATTTCCATGATGATGTCTTTGCCCTCCATGGGATCGGGGGGTATGAGTAGCATTTTGGTTTTCTTCTGGGCGATGATGAAGGCTTCCTTGAGGCCGCTAAGCTCCTCACGGGTCATCTCCAGCATCTCAAAGTCACTCTCTTCGTGTAGGATCTGTTCAGCCTCAGAGATCTGCGTGAGCAGGCTCTGCATGGTGTGCAGCTCATCGACGATGGGGGCAAGGTGTGAGCGCTCCTGATTGAGGCGCTTGAATATCGTCATATCCTGCATAGTCTCGGGAAGACTGAGTTTCGCATCAATTTCTGCAAGCTGCTTCTCGTATTCGGGCAGTTTCTTAAGCATGGGTATCTCCTACAAGGTCTTTTTAAAGTATACAAAACTAGGGTGGGTTTGCATAGCATTGCTAGATATCTAGGTATTTTGATTAATTTGGATATCGTTCTTTCTAATAAATGAAACTTGCAAAAGTAAGTAGAAGAAATAATATGATAGGCTTCTTTTTTGATGACTATAATTCGAGAATACTCCAACCTTTTGAAATAAGCCAATCTTTATCTGCTAATTCTATAAATTCGCTATCAAGTGCCATACAAGCCAGGCTTCTGGGTCGAGTCAAACCTACAAATAAGCATCGAGATCGTGCAATATCTCTATCTTTCAAGTCCTTATTCTTCCTCAACTTTTTTATCAAAGTATAAATGTTATAATCGTAAAATACAGAGTCCACTACGAGTGTAGCTAGGTGTGTTTGTCCTTTAACAGAATGAATAGTTCCCAAGTTGATTGTTAATTCACGCCCAGTAATCGAATCACGATATGGATAGCTAATCTTTGGAATGTCACTACCTTTTTTTACCAAAGGAGTATAAAAATCTGTATAATCTAGTTCTGGGAATACTTCTCTCAAATTTTCTATTATCTGATCGGTTTTTGAATCCTCAAATTCGAGAAACATTTTAGCCAGATGAATAAAGGATTCTTGCTCTATCCCTTTTGATAGTTCCTCTTTCATATCCAAGAATCTGGGTCTAATTGATTTCCATTTAGATTCTTTCTGTCCTAAAGTTTTAATAATACCTGTTACTAAATAATTTATCACAGATGTAGACTGAGTTTTTTCAAATTCTGCTTTTGCGATTTCATAGCAAGTTTCAAAACATGTCAAATTTTTATGATCAGTTAGCTCTCTTGAAAATAGAGGAAAATAATCAGATAAGCAATGACCTGTGAATCTTGAATTTTCTTTTGGTTTTACTGTCTGCGAGATTGCCCAACAAGATGATTCCCTTAATTCATCATTAGAAAATGTTGAAAGTAGTATTTTCCCATATTCTTCTCCGACCCTGAGAATAGAATCCTTATTATAAAGAATTACTGTATTCTTGGCTTTTATATTTTCTTTATAGAACCCATGGAATTTAGGTATAGGGTCTTGAGCAAAAGGAGAGGCTACTGAAGCTATAGAATCACAAAATCGATAGCTATTTGGGAGATATGCTTTTCCTATATCTAGGATGTCTTCATTAGATATTCTCATTGAATCAGGCGAATATATTCGCTGATTTGGATCACCATATTTTTGGAATACGATTGAATTGTTAAAGCAAGTATCAAGTATGTTTGAATCTTCATTCGTAGTATCTTGGGCTTCATCAATGAAAACATAAGGAAATCGAGAGGCGATGTATTTATGCAATTTTTTATCTTCTTTAAGTAAACTGTTTGCCAATAATTTCATTTCTCCATAAGTTACTTCTCCTTTAAAGATTGATTTTCTAATAATATCTACTACACAATTTCCAGAATGGGTGTTAGTCTTTACTCTTTCATCAATTCCACCAAAAGTATTTTTATACTCCATGATGTCATTTGATAGGTGGTTTTTCATGAAAAAATACTGATAGTTATGGGGAATACGGTTAAATCGCTTTTCTAACAGATTAGAACCCTCAACCCAAATGTCATTAATCCCTTTTGATTTTAAATATGGTATTGAAATCATGGTATCAATAAAAGATTGTATGGTGCCAACAAAATGAGGGTGCTCTAATACTTTATTACCTATCTGATTTCCTCCAAGCCTTTGTTGCAACTCAATTCGTGCAGCATTCGTAAATGAAAGCACACAAATTCCTGAAAACTTGTATTCCCATTTCGTTGCAAGAATTACTAATTTAGCTAAAAGCACAGTTGTCTTGCCACTTCCCGGACAAGCATAGACTATTGGTGTATGTAAATCTTTAATGATTTCTCGTTGATGATCATCAAATCTAATTTCAGAATTTGTAGAAAATATACACTCAACCCTAGCAATATCAGCATCTGTAATGGTAAGCATACCCCTAGATCCTTTCAGTATTCGTGACATAATTAATAGCACTTACAATATATTTTGGAATAAGTTCATCCCATCTAGGTTGAGGTGATATTTGATTGCTTTCCAGTAGGGACTCTGCAAATCTTTGAGCATATTCAGCTTTTGAAATATTTTTTTTACTAAAATATTTATAAATAATTGAGGGAATTAATTCTCTATCTTGAGTTTTTTGCAATTGTAATATTTCATTAATTTTTGCATCTGACTTATAAAATGTACTCAACGGTTTGAGCATTAGCTTTTGTAACTTACTACTTGCCATTACATATTCGAAGGTCCACGGATCAGCAATGAAGGTTTTAACCTGTTGTTCATTACCTTGGCTGGTTTTTTTCTTACCAATATATTCTTGTCTTTTTTTACTATCAAATTCTGATTCTGCTCTCCAATTTCTATCCTCACTTTTGGGCCACTCCAAGTTGGATTTGTACCCTAAACAAATAGGTATGGCTTTATCTGGGATGATATCAAGATCAGTGATGCATGCTACAGGTATTTTAATGGTATCATCCATGGTTTCATTTCTACGAAGGAAAATTTTTGAGTAACGGCTTAAACCTGTACCTAACACATTAACGATAGATATTCCGTAGTCAATCAAAGGTTTACCTAGTAATTCTGCAAATACTGGAATGAGCAAAGCTTCTGCAGGCCCCTCAACAAGTATCAAACCTCGAGCAAAAAACATGTTTGATTTTGTTGAATCAAGAAATCTTTCAAGATATGCATAATCGCTTTCTTCGAGTTTTGTATTTTCTTTGTTTAACGGATATGCTTTACCTTCTTGAATAATTTGAATGTTATCTAGCGGGACGCTTGAAGCAAGAAGAGGAGAATGTGTAGATACAATAATCTGGATAGACTTTTGGGTTTCTTTTCTAAAGGATGAAATAACTTTTAGTTGTCGTTGTGCATGCAAATGAGCTTCTGGTTCTTCAACTAGTAATAAGGGTGTTATAGATTCGGGTTCTTCTAACCGTTGCTTAAGTAATAGTAGTTCACAGGCCATGCTTAAGAGATTGTTTGAACCAAGACTGACCTCTCCATTTGTTGCGTATTCATCAAGGATAAGAGATAATTTTGCTAAAGCTTCCTTTTGCTTTTGGGAATCAGGAATTGAATCTCCAGAAACAGCAATTTGAGGTTTTTTTATTGGCCCTTTTAGAGATAATTCATTGTTTAAAATTTTTTCGATTTGATTCCTAACGTTTTTGAGGCTTGGATTTTCTTTCAACAAATCATTTAATAATGACATTATGGATGCCAATGATAAATCTTCAGGAATTGGTTCCCCTTTTTTATAGCTACTGCCTTTTTGAAGATCTTGGATCGAGTTTAATATCTGAGCGAAACGAGATCCTCTGCCAGCTCGCATTTCCTGGTTAGCATTACGTAATGCATGTAAATATGTAACGCGTAAATGTTCTTTGAGAATAAAGGGAATTTGTTGTGTGCAATCTCCAGGGCCAATTAAATTTTCTACCTTAATTCTCCAAGGATTTCCTCTATTATCCATAATATAAGAGGCTTTATATGTTAGCTGTAAAAAAGTTTTATTATTTTCAATCGAAGAAAAGCTAAGAAATGCAGTTTTTTCAATTTCTGTTAAATCTCTAAATTCCGCTTTTATAATAATTCCTCTATTAGTATCTCCTTGAAAAAAATCAAAGTCTCGGCACCAAATTGTTGTCATGTCATTGGTTCCAAGGAGATATCTGACTGCATCAATTATGGTGGTCTTTCCACTATCGTTTTCACCGACCAAAACATTTAATCCTGGTTGAAAGTTGATAATGGATGGGGATTCACCAATTCCTCTGAAATTTTTAATTTCTAATTTTGCCAGATACATTTTCTATTTTTCTCCTAAGATCCAGGAAAGAGGGTTTACTATTGGGGAATCAGCAAAGACTCAAAACTCTCGGTTTTTTTCTAAATACAGAGCATTGGATATTGTTGCCTATAGAGATATAATTATACCTCTTAATAGAGAAATATCAAGAAATATTTTGAGTAAATCACTACCAGTTTTAATTTTTTCTGTTTAGTAGATTATTTAGTCTTGGGGGTATCTTAGAATTTCTTTCTCCCAAGGCTATTATCGCCTTTGGGAAATGAATCTTCAATTCCAACCAATAGAATAAGATAGAACTACAGAAGTGATCAGTCGATTCGACATGAATACTTTTTCTTCAATGATTTCAGGTCTGTTGTGGTATTTGGAGTTCCTCTTGATGTCCAAAAGGGCTTGAGCTGTAACTGCTGAAACAGGGATCTTCATTTTTTGGTAAAGTTCTTCAAGAGCTGCATCAACGTTGCCTTTGAACCCTCCTGCAATGTAGACAAAATACTTTAAGGATGAAGAAGAGTTTATCTCTTTATTTGATCCAAAATATGTCTCAGACAATGCCAGCATATCCTTATGATTCAGTGCATATGCGATGCTTGCTTTTGTGTCAGCCATACCGCAATCATCAGTATCCCCATGAGCAATGAAAATATCAGGGAAGCCTCCTCTTCGATTTAGTTTAGTTTTTTCGACCTGTGCGGTTGGAATAGGCACTAAGCAGCCCTGATAGAGGTTATTTCCCTTCCTTCCGACTTCAACGACA
>JAEINL010000061.1 GCA_016342655.1 Sphaerochaeta sp.
AACTATTCTAGCAAATACAAGGACTTGTACTTATATTAAAATGAAGTATCGGCATTTTTCCAGTATCGGCATTTGTCGAGTCTATTGCTATCCACGAATCCTCGACCACACGTGCCTGCCTGCAGGCAAAGAGATCCTGCTTGTCCTGTTCGGTCAGTGATTGTGTAAGGCGGGTTATATTCGGTGGGCTGAGGATATTCTTGGTAGGGTACCACTCCACCTTCTGCATGGGCTCGAAGTGGTTGTAGCAGTCCCTGTGGATCAGTTCGAAGTAGGCCAGCGACAGCAGGTCGTCTACGACTCCCCTCTTGCCAAATATGACTGTCAGATCCTTACGGAGACCGCAGGCATCGGCAACATTCTCGAGGAACAGGGTGGCCCCGTAGAGCAGGCTTCTTGATTCTCCCGTATAGGAAGGGCGGCCACGGTTCCCGGCAGGAGGCAACGGTGCCGAATCGATGGAGTCGAGGTTCCAGCCAGAAGGGAATGCGAGACGTTTCCTCTCCTCGGTGCTCATCTCCAGAAACCGTTTGTTTGGCAAGAAACGGTAATCATCCGTCACTGTCCCATAGGTGATCTTGGGGTGGGAATACTTGCCGGTCTCGGGGTCACGGACAGAGCCCTGGGAGATTGCGTAGCGGTAGCCGCCGGTCACAAACAATTGGATCTTGGTCTTTCCGTCAGCTCTTCTTGGTCGTGCCATGGTTCCTTCCTTATTAGTACTAAAATTTTAGTACTAATAATAAGGACTGTCAAGTATTTTTCTGCATATCTGGTATAGTTTTATTCGGAATATGTGAGTTTAGTACTAAAAACCCCTGTAAAACTCAGATCACAGGGACAATATCATATCGTTACCTCAGAAATAAGAAAACCAGTAATATTGCTTCGGGAATACTGGCACAATTTGAAGGCTATTTGGATTTTCGTAAATTGACGAATACTGCGGAATCCACGATAGCCTGTATCAGAAGTAATCTCTACAGCTTTGGAGAATATATCACCAGCCTCGGCTATGTTTCGATTGAGGAGACCAAGAAGGAAGACCTCATCAGTTTCCCCCTGTGTCTTGGAGCGTGTTCACCTAGTCTGATCCGTGACAATCTGATGGCTGCAAGAGGGTTGCTCAGGTATTGCTTTGATGAGGAAATCATGCAACAGGATATTTCCCATTTCGTACCTAAATGCAAGAAGCGTGAGCAGTTGCATATACCAACAGTATATTCAGCCGAAGAAACCAGCCTACTGCTGAAAACCATAAACAGGGCAAGTCCTGTGGGCAAGAGGGACTACCCGATGGTATTGTTGGCCACCAGGCTTGGCTTGCGAGCTTGCGATATTACAAGACTATCCTTTTCCAACTTGCATTGGGATACAAGCACCATTGAGATTTTCCAGAAGAAAACCCAGGAACCGGTTGTTTTCCCCCTGACCTCAGAAGTTGGTGATGCCATAATCGACTACATTCGCTATGCGAGGCCAGTAGTGGATTCCAAAAACATCTTCATGAAGATGATACCTCCCTTCAAACCTATAAGCTCCTCAACGCTTGCCAGCATAGTAACCAGGTATCTCAAGGAGGCAAAAATCCCCATCGAGGGGAGGAAGCATGGCCCCCATGCCCTGCGTTTCAGCCTCACCGGCCGACTGTTGGAGAACAAGACCCCGCTACCAATAATCTCGGAGATTCTTGGGCATACCAACACCAATACGACCATGTCTTATCTGAGAATCGACATTGCTGCACTCAGGCAATGCAATATAGAAGTACCTCCCTTCAATGGATATATACAAGAGGAGGTGACAAAATGAATGGATTCAAAAGCATCTACGCCCTTTTGCTCCAAGAATACATCAACTTCAAACAGAGCCTTGGATATAAGTTTGAGCTTGGAAATGGATTACAGGGTATTGATTTTTTCTTCTCATCCGTTGGTTCCACACATATTGGAGTAACCCGCAGTGAGTCTGACCAATGGTGCTCAAAACGTCCCAACGAAACCGATGTGAATAGATATAAGAGGTCTAGCCAGCTTAGGAACTTTTCAAGGTTTCTCAATGACATCGGCTATGAGTCATACGTCCCAAGGCTGCCAAAGAATATTCCTTCCACGTATACCCCCCACATCTTTACTAAAGATGAGATGATGCGGTTGTTTTCAGCCTGCGACCAAATTGATGCGTATCATCCCAATAGCACCTATAGGTTCTGTTATCCTGTGTTCATTCGCATCCTATCTAGTACTGGGTTAAGGAAATCAGAGGCTATTGCCCTGACTATTAGGGACGTTGATTTGGATCAGGGAACAATGCTGATTCGTGAACCGAAGAATGAGAGGGACAGGCTGCTTCCCTTTTCAAGCTCCTTGCTGACAGTCCTAAAGGAGTATTCGGAGCATTTCAATGTTGGTGCTGAGGGTTGGCAGCCGTTTCTCAGGCAACTTGATGGAAAAATTCTGAATGGAGACTCAACTTACAGAATCTTTCGAAAATCCTTGAAGTTTGCGGGAATCCCCCATGGGGGGAGAAAACAAGGTCCCTGTCTGCATTGCCTGAGGCATAGTTTCGCCTGTGCGAGCCTGGCAAAGATGGCAGAAGAGGGACTTGATCTCTATTATTGCCTGCCCATCCTTTCCAAGTACCTCGGGCATGCCTCTTTGGAGGCAACCGAAGGGTATGTCAGGATGACAGAGAATGTGTATCCTGGAATAATTGCAGACCTGAACCAGGTCTGCCCGTCCATTTTCCCGGAGGTCACCCATGAAGAGAGCAACTGATTTTGCAACCTATATGGACTCTTTTATGAAGCATTACCTTCCCCAGCAAAATATGCAGACAAACACCTTCCTCTCCTACTACGATACCTTCACCCTGCTTTTGGTGTTCATGCGTGACCAGGAGGGCATACAAGCGGAGAAGCTCATGCTGAAGGATTTCACCCACAGCAGTATCGAGAGGTTCCTGAAATATCTGAAGGATGAACGTTGCAACTCCCCATCTACCTGCAACGTACGGCTTTCTGCTATCCACTCTTTCTTTCGCTACCTCCAGTATGAATGCCCTGTGATGCTGCCCGAGTGGCAGAAAATCATAGGCATCAAGTTCATGAAGGCTCCGAAAAGAGTGATGAACTACACCTCTGCCGAAGGGATGAAGCTCATCCTGAGCCTTCCAGACCAGCATACAGATATAGGTAGGAGGGATCTGGCCCTGATGGCATTGCTGTTTGATACTGCAGCGAGGGTAACGGAAATTTGCGATTTCACACCCTCTTGCATCCATTTTGCTGAACCCTGCACGGTTAAAATCATTGGGAAGGGGAACAAGGCAAGGATTGTTCCCATGCGGGTACAGCAACTGGCAATCCTCAAAGCCTACATGGCAGAAAACCAGTTGTTGGAAGCTTCAGCGAACAAATATCCGCTTTTCCCTAACAAGCAAGGGACGAAACTGACTCGTCAGGGTGTAGGTAAGATTCTTAGGAAGTACGTTGATGTAGCAAGGCTACAAAGGCCTGACCTGATTCCTGAAACGTTCTCCTGCCACTGCGTTCGACACACCGGCGCAATGATCATGCTCCAAGCAGATATACCCTTGGTATATATTCGTGATTTCCTCGGGCATGCCAGTACCCAGACCACAGAAATTTATTGTAAGGCTGACAGCAAAATGAAGCGTGAGGCCCTTGCAAAGGTCTATGCAAATGCCCATGTCTCTGAGATGGCTCCAAAATGGGAGAAAGATAGGGACATGCTGAAATGGCTCATGAACTTTGGGCAGAAAGAGTAAAAGGTGAAGAAATAAATGGAAACTGAAGGCTTCAACTGGCTACGCCATATGCATAAAAAGGCCGGTCAGTTTCCATTTGTATTTGGTTTACATAGCCTTTCCCTTCTGGGTCTTCCCTTTTACAGACATACAGACTTATTTCCTGTTCTTTTAGGAAGGCATGAAAGGTTTCGGTCTCGATGATTTCCCCACAGTTCTCCTGATAGATGAACACGTTGTCCTGGTCGATGACACCCTCTTCAGGCCTGCCTCCGATACGCTGGAAGAACAGATAGATGGCACGGCAGGCTTCAGCAGCGGTGAACCTGTGATCTTGTGCGAACACATATAGGAAGCCGCTGAAGCGCAGCAGGATGCACAGGAAGTGAATTACAATGCCATGGCATATCTTCTGTTGTCCAAAGTCAAGGAGCATCTGCTTGCCTGGGGGCATTTCCCCAACAACCTGATAGACTCTCCTATGCTCTTCAGCAGGCTCAATCTGACCACTTGATTTCAGGTATTTGATATAGTTGCGGAGAGTCTGTTCGTTGCCCGGCAGTTTTTCATATTCGCCGGTGTCGACAAATAGCTCACAAAGAACATCATATATGGAACTGATTTTCAGGTGCTTCTTTGTGCAGTTCTCTTGGAGTATCTCGATGATCTTTGCCTTGAACGGCTCCTGTTCAAACACCATCACCTTTGCAAATGGGGAGACTTCTTCGCTGGACTTGGTCTCCTCTTGGTTGTAGTATTTGATTAGAGTTGGCCAAGAGGGAGGCTTTTCCCCTCTCTGGCGATAGTAATCGATGATTTCCGTCTTGGTGAGACCTTGGTCTCTTTGTTCGAAAATTGTCTGCTTCATGATGATTCTTCTGCTGATTCCCATTGGCGGCCTCCCTGTAATAAAGAAATTAAGATAATTCCATAATACAGGGTAAAATCCGCCAATGGTATACGCGACCTAAAAAAGTCCTTACCGTGACACCTAGCGACTCGTTACCGCGTTACTTAAAAAAGTCGTTACCGTGACATCTAAACCCGTCCTTACCGTGGGACTTCAAATACATCTTACCACTAGCAAGTAATATCCTCTATCCGAGCCGCTTAGTGCCTATACCAACCGCACAGGTCGATAAATTTACCGGATTTACCCACGATCGTTACGGTAGGAGGAAATTTTCATTTTCGTTTACACGTTTAGATATAAATCAATTATCGCAAACACTTCCTCTTCGCTATTCGGCATCGGAATTGTATTTTGATCCAAGTATGGATAATTTTCGTACCTCATCCCATCCACAATCCCAACAATGCTTAAGGCTTCAGAATTATTAAAACCTGCTTCAAGTAAAATAGTGGAAACAAGGGAAATGCACAAACTGTTGCTGATTGCATAGGTAAAGTTGTCGATTAGGATTGTATTTTCAATAATATAGTCTTTAGACGATTCTAGTGGATGAACTTTTATATATAAAACACAATCTTGACTTTTTAAATACTGTGCAATCTTTCTAATAATTATTTTTGTTGTTTCTACCATCAGTGGCTGAGTAAAAAACACAACTTTTCCTTGTAAGTTCTTACTTATTTCTGAATTTACTTTATATAACCTCTCATTAATTTTTTTACGATACAAAAATTTTTGGGTGTTATACAAGTTATTTAATAAGTTTGCCATCTTCTGTGATGAGGCGAAGAAAACATCCCCCGAATAGCCTAAAGGTAATTTTTGGGTTGATTCTATTCCATGGGGAAAACAGATAAGCTGCTTGTTATACAAATGGCAAACTTCTTTTTCTATCTGTGCGTAATAATCATACATCTGGCCTGTAAAAACAATTCCTTTTTGATATTCCGCTAGGGTTTGTTCGATAGCAAATTTATAAACCATTGCATGAGGAATCCTAATCATAAGATATTGGGCAATTGTATTTTCATCTACTTTTTGATTGTTTTCTAATAGAATCTTATCAGACAGAATTTTATATTCCATTTTACAAAATTTTACATAATCACAAAGAATAAATTTAATACGCTCTTTACGGGGACCAATATGGAAGATTGAAAAATTCATTTTCCGAATTTCGTCTTCAATATAATAAGTATTCACTAGAACTTTTGTTAGTTTCTCTTTTACTCTTCCTACTCTTGCGAAAGCAACAAACTTATCCTGTTCAATTTTTTTTCTGAAAGGAATATGTATAACTAATAGCCCTAGATTACTCAAAAAACTTGCAATGATCGACAGTTTATAAAGGAAACGAAAATTTCTCCGATCACTAAGTAATTGATTGATAATACTTAATTCATTTTCAAAATATGAATTCTCCTTCAATTAATTTAGATTCCCCCAAACCGTCTCATTCACAATCTTCGTATAGCTCTGTATCAGCTTGACCACCTTTATCGACACGTTGGTGTCATGATAGTCACCAGGCATCTCTGTCCTTTCCTTGTTGTCCCTCATAGTCACAGCCATTTCCAAGGCCTGCTCAATGTCATTGGTGGTGACTCCCCCAATGACTACAGTTCCCTTGTCCAGGACTTCAGGTCTTTCCGTGCTGGTCCGTATCAGCACTCCTGCAAAGTCCAACATTGCAGACTCCTCACTGAGTGTGCCACTGTCAGACAGTACACAATAGGCATTCATCTGTAGCTTGTTGTAGTCCAGGAACCCGAAGGGCTTCAGGCTCTGTACCAGGGGATGGAAGGTGAAGTTTCTCATTTCGATAAACTTCTTGCTTCTGGGATGGGTACTGTATATGACCGGCATCTGGTACTTCTCTGCTATGTCGTTGATGGCGGTCATCAACGACATGAAGTGATCCTCATTGTCAATGTTCTCTTCCCTGTGGGCAGAGACAAGGATGTAGTTGTTCTTCTTCAGGTTCAGCTTGGTAAGGACATCACTTGAGAGGATCTTCTCCATGTGGTCGTCCAGGACTTCCCTCATGGGGGAACCGGTTACGAAGAGGGTCTTGCCATCAAGACCTTCTGAGAGCAGGTATCTTCTGGAGTGTTCGGTATAAGGCATGTTGATGTCACTGATGTGGTCCACTATCTTGCGGTTGATCATCTCACTGACATTCCAGTCCCAGCAGCGGTTCCCGGCTTCCATGTGGAAGATGGGAATCTTCAGCCTCTTTGCGCTTATTGCTGCTAGGGCACTGTTGGTGTCACCGAGGATAAGCAGGGCATCAGGCTTCTCTTTCTGAAGGACCTCATAGCTTTTTGCAATGATGTTGCCCATGGTCTCACCCAAGTCCTTGCCCACACTCTCAAGATAGTGGTCAGGGGCCCGAAGCCCCAGATCCTCAAAGAATACCTGGTTGAGGGTATAGTCCCAGTTCTGGCCGGTATGGACGAGGATATGGTCGAAGTACTGGTCGCATTTCTTGAGCACTGCACTCAAGCGTATTATCTCGGGTCGTGTCCCGAGGATGGTCATCACCTTCATCTTGGCCATAGCTCACACCTCCTCATAGATCGTATCAGGCTTGTCTTTGTCAAAGGGCTCATTTGCCCACATGAAGGTCACCATATCAGTCTTGCCTGTATTGGAAATGTTGTGGGTAAAGCCGGGGGGTATGTCCACAACCTCAAGCTTGTCCCCTGTTACTGCATAGTCAATGACTTCTTCAGTGCCTATCTTCCTGAATCGGATATGCCCTTCCCCACTCACCACCACGAACTTCTCGTTCTTGGTGTGGTGCCAGTGGTTACCCTTGGTTATACCGGGTCTGGAGATGTTAACCGAGAACTGGCCACGCTCCTCTGTCCTGATTATCTCAGTAAAGGATCCCCTGTTATCAACATTCATCTTCAAGGGATAGGAAAACTTATCCTCAGGGAGATAGCTGAGATAGGTGCTGTACAGCACCCTCTCGAAGCTGTTTCCCATATTGGGTACTGAGAGGTCCTTGCGGCTCTCCTTGAACGCATGAAGAAGGTCAACGATGGTTCCCAGCTTGGCGGTATGGACGGTCGGGACCTTGCAGTACCCTCCCTCCTGCAATACATCATTGTCCAGTGCCCTGATGAAGGAGTCCATCACATCATCGATGTAGACAAGGCTCATCACCACACTCGGGTCATTGACGGTTATGGGAAGGTCCCGTGCTATGTTGTAACAGAAGGTCGCCACTGCACTGTTGTAGTTGGGCCTCGACCACTTGCCGAAGACATTGGGAAGGCGGAACACGAAGACAGGGGAACCTGTCTCAGTGCTGTAGGACAGCAGCAGGTCCTCCCCTGCCTTCTTGCTCCTGCCATAGGGATTGTCCAGTTCAGCCTGGATGGAGGAGGAGATGAGGATGGGGGAGTTGTTGTCATGTCTCTTCAGCGAGTCCAAAAGGAGGCTGGTGAAGCCGTAGTTGCCTTCCATGAACTCCTTAGGGTCCTGGGGTCTGTTGACCCCTGCCAGATGGAAGACAAAGTCACAATCCTTGGTATAACAATCCAATAGGGCTGGGTCGGTATCGACATCATAGAGGTACAGATCATCATAGCCCCTGTTCCTCAGTTCACAGACGAGGTTCTTCCCAACAAAGCCGTTCGAGCCGGTTACCAGTATCCTCATACTAGCGGTTCTCCCATGCCCTGATCTCATCCTGGATATACGCCAAGGTGAGGAGCTTTGCCTTGACCTGCTCGACGGAGAGCAGCTCGGTATTGTCCGAGTTGAACTCGGTCAATATGTTGCGCTTGCTGCTCCCGTCCTTGAAGTACTTGTCGTAGTTGAGGTCGCGGTTGTCTGCTGGCACACAGTAGAAGGAGCCGAGGTCCACGGCCCTTGCACACTCCTCGTTGGTAAGCAGGGTCTCGTACATCTTCTCCCCGTGGCGGATACCAATGATCTTTGTCTCGGTGTCTGAGTGGAAGAGCTCCTTCACAGCCTGTGCAAGGACCCCTATGGTACTCGCCGGTGCCTTTTGCACCAGGATGTCCCCGGTGTGGGCATGCTCATAGGCATAGAGCACGAGATCCACTGCCTCATCGAGTGTCATGATGAAACGTGTCATCTTAGGTTCGGTTATGGTTAGGGGCTTACCTGCTTTTATTTGCTCAACAAAGAGGGGTACGACAGACCCTCTGGAGCACAGTACGTTGCCGTACCGTGTGCCACAGATGAGGGTTCTGTCTTCAGAGACTGTCCTGGACTTGGCGACAAAGATCTTCTCCATCATTGCCTTGGAAGTCCCCATGGCATTGATGGGATAGGCTGCCTTGTCTGTGGAGAGGCAGATGACCTTACTCACCCCTGCGTTGATGCAGGCGGTGAGGACGTTGTCAGTGCCTATCACATTGGTCCTGACAGCCTCCATGGGGAAGAACTCGCAGGAAGGTACCTGCTTAAGAGCCGCAGCACTGAAGACATAGTCGACACCATTGAGGGCATCGCGGATGCTGCGGTAGTCGCGCACATCACCTATGTAATATTTAATCTTGTCATTGTTGTAGAGATGGCGCATGTCGTCCTGCTTCTTCTCGTCGCGGCTGAAGATGCGGATCTCGGCGATGTTGGTGTCGAGGAAGCGGTCGAGGACGGCATTGCCGAAAGATCCGGTGCCACCGGTGATGAGCAGTGTCTTGTTTTCAAACATGGGTAGTATCCTTCACTAAAGAATGTAACACATTCTCCAATTGGTCTATGAGTATTTCTTTGGAGAACATTGTATCAGAGTAGAGCCTGGCCTGCTTTCCCATTTCCAATCTTTCTTCTGAAGAAAGCTTGGAGAAGGAAACGATAGCTTTGAAGAGCCCCTGTGCATCTTCTGCATCAGAGACAAAGCCTACGTTTGCTTCACTGACAACCTGCTGCACTTCTCCATCAGCAGAAACCAGGATGGGAATTCCACAAGCAAGGTATGATTGCACTTTAGCCGGGATGGTCTTGGAAAAGATGGGGCTTTTCTTAAGTATGACTAGGGCCGCATCAGAGGCAGAGAGGAGTTCAGGGATATGTTGGGCTGGTTGTCTTTCAATGAATACAAACCAATCTTCAAGCTTGTTTTTCGAAACAAGAGCAACCAGACGCTCCTTGTCACTACCATCACCAATGAGGACGAAGCGGACAGGAATACCCTGTTCCTGCAACAGCAATGAGACAGGGATAAGAATATCCAAGCCCTGTGCCAGCCCTATGTTGCCTGTAAAGGTGAGGGTAAGTCTCAAATGGGGGGCGAGTAGTGCTTGACCAAGGGAGTCTCTCTCGATCGGCTGATAAAACTCTTCTGCATATTGGGGCCAAAACAAAAGCTTCTCAGTAGGAACACCCCGTTGAGTTATGGTTTCTATAAAACTGCGGGAAGAGGTCAGAACCTTATCGGTACGGCGGTAGATAGAATCGACCATCCTTCCTATCGGATTTATGACAACAGGAAAAGAAATACCCGTAATAACTTCAAAACTCTCTGGCCAAAGGTCAAGGATGTATATTGCACTGGGAATCTTCCTGCGCTTTGCAAACCAGACTCCCACCAGACTCTGGGTCATAGGAGAACTCATATTCATGAATACTACGTCGGCCTTTTCTTGTGTGAAGTGGGCAAAGAACCAACCTGAAACAACGAAGGAGAGATAGTTTAGGCTAAGGCCTATAAAACCCTTCCCCCTTGGTATGACAGGAAGGTGGATAATGGAAACACCCTGATAAGTCTCTCTTCTCTTATGAAAGAATCCATACCCCGTAAAGAATTTACCTTTTGGATAGTTTGGTATGCTGGTAACAACAGTAACGGAATGACCTCTTTGGACTAAGGCAACACATATATCATTGATTCGCATCTGTTCAGGATAAAAGAACTGTGATTCAACAAGTATATGCACACTGTTACCCTGTTACCGTTGGAGAGCTCATTTACCACCCTTCATACCCAAGAAGGTCTCAAAGGTCTTCATCATGATCTGGATATCAAAAGACAACGATTTGTTCTTTACATAGTACAAATCATACTCTGTCTTGCGGATATATTCTTCCAGAGATGTGGTATGGCCGTAGTTAATCTGTGCCCAACCGGTCAGGCCTGGACGGACCATGGTGCGGAATCCATAGAACGGGATTTCCTTTTTCCACTTGTCATGGTAGATACCCATCTCAGGACGGGGGCCGACTACCGACATGGTACCATTGAGAATATTGACAAATTGGGGAAATTCATCAATCCGGGTCTTTCTTAATATCTTCCCTACCCAGGTAATGCGTTGGGTAATGGTACCATTGGGGTTTTCAGAGTTCTCTAGCTGTTTATCTTCCTTCAAACTCCTGACCTTATAGAACGTAAAGCTCTGTTCATACAGCCCTACTCGCTTTTGTCTGAAAATGACAGGAAAGCCTGAGTTCAGAACCACGAGGATGCCAAACAACAGGATAAAAGGGGTGGACATGATGCCCATGACCAAGCCGAACACTATATCCATAAGCCTCTGCTCTTGGGTTATGGGGGTCTGGTTGAAGAATAGCTCGTAGTAGTCTTTATACTCTTCTACAACAGTCAAAGGAATGCGGTAGAGCCAGTCTTCAACAACTTCAGTGATAAAATATTTCTGGTTACCTTTTTTCTCTAACTCGTACACATCAGGAGCAAGCTCCCTATACAACTGGAGGTTCGCTATAATGATGGCTTCATTCCTAATACCTTTGAATATCTCCCGTGCCTGGGCAACAGAAGAAGCCCATTGTACAATAAGGATTTTACCCTGTGCAGACTCCTCCACTTCAGTAAGCAAAGCTCCATACGTTGCTTTGTCTCCTATGATAATGCAATGAGAGGTGGGAATCTTACTGAGAACCATCCTATAGTACAACATAGATAGGAGGGGAATCACCAGACTTGCTGCTAGGGTAGTTGCAATAAACTCATTCCTGTATACATCCCTATTGGCACCAAAGATGAGGATGATAAAGAACATCCCAACCAGAACGCCCAAAAAAGACCCCAGCAGAGTTGATATTACCACAGCATTTTTTGATTTCAGCGTATTCAGTTCAAACCCATGAAATATGAAGATGAATGCAACAAGGGAAAGGTCGGTTAGGAGAAACTGGATTATTCTGTAGGGTGTCAAGCGGTCAGCGTAGAGATATTGGAACACAAAGAGAAGCATGGCTAGAAAAGCCATGTAGATCCTCTTCTGGTGTACTATTTTCTTATACATTCTATATCCTACCTATAAAACCAATGTGCTGTGATGATACAAACAAAACGTCCTTGGGCGAATAGAAAAGACATACAACAAATCGCAAGAAAAACAGATTCCAACCAGCAAAACTGTAAGAGGTGCTAAATATTAGGACACAACTTCCCCAACCCAGATTACCAAAGAAAAAGACTAGAGCATACCGTCTCCATACCAGGACGAACCTACAGTATGAAACCATTATTGCATATTTAAGCGTAGTATGGGTAAGGATTTTCTCATTCCACTATACATAGCTAAGGTAGCCTACCACTCTTTCAAATCCTTGTAAATATCATTTTTAGAATCTTATAGCTATTTGTAGGTAATTCAACCTAAAAACATATGCTTAGCGTAATGATAAACTATCATTGAGTAAACATTGCCTTGAATCTAGGGAAGAAGAATGAGGGCCTTTTCCCAATTCGCTTCAACAAGGCTTAGCTTTCGAATTTCCTCAATGAAACCATGAGCAAAGGAAGTATCAGCAGATCACCTACTGCAAATGGTGAGAGTGACTCCACAAGTGAGTAGATACCCCAAAGGACCAGGAGGCCTGTGAACGTGAAGGAGTTTTGAAGGAACCGGTAGAGAGCTTGTATGTACATGAAGACAAACAGCAAGGAGAATAGTCCAAAGTGTACAAGCAGGTTCAAGTAGGAGTTATGAAGTCCTATGCCATTGAGTATTTCTGGCCGGTATCCTATCAGGACTCGCTTCAGATTTAGCTCGTTGATACAAGAGAGCTGTATTTCCCTTCTCCCATTGCTACTCAAGCCTTGGATGTGGAGCCTAGAATTGGAATAGGCGTAGAGGACTGCAATGCCAAGAACAAAGGCAATACAAGCCAAGGAAAACAGGAAGTACCACCGGTGACTTGCCATGAAGGTCCGAATGAAACCGGAGTGTGTAATGAGAGTTCGGACTATCACCATGAAGAAAAGGGCTCCAGAGATCAGCAACCCTGCCCTACTTCGGGAATAGAAGCAGACAAGAACGGTCAAAAAGGGAATAAGCAACGAGTAAGCAGACACCCAGCAATGAGCAGACAAAAAATCATCCCTCTCATGCTCAATCATGATCAGGAGGGTACTGGTCATGATCAAGAGCTTGGGGATGGTATTCCTGTTCATGATATAAAAGTTGGATCCGGTTGTAAGGCGTATCCCTTTGATGAAAAAGCCGTAGAGGAAGGGAGCCAATGCAAGGTAGCAGAAAAGTCTGACCACCCATATATTCCACTTGGTATGCAGGAGCAACAGCCCCAAAGCAAAGCCAAGCAGGGGATAGGCTGCTTCTCCATACCACAGTATCTGCCCTTGTTGGGAGACAAGCTGGGAATACCAGAACAGGAACAGGATAACCACCAGTAGTATCCGCTCTGAAGCGGTAATGGTTCTGCCTAAAACGAGAAGTGTCAGTATCAGCAGAAGTAGCACGCCAATACCAAAGAGGTAATCCAAGACAGGAAGAACCACAAAGTTCTTATAGACAACAAGCAGGAGAATCCCTAGGGAAAAGACCTGTAAGGCAAGAATAGGTTTATTGGCAAGCTTCACGGTCTTTACTGTTGCGATAGTATCCATGAGAAGGCGGCTCCTGAGCTGAGGGTGAGTAAAGGATAGCATATGATAGGAGAAAGGTAACCTCAAAGGCCTAGCATCGCCTCAGCTTGTTTGATTATGGGTATAAGTGCATCTAGTTATTCTATAATCACCAATAGCATAGGTAGCTTATTTGCTGGACACATCAGCTTTGAATCGAAACCTTCACGCAGACATAATCCTGCATCCAAGCATGGTGCTGTCGACATACCAGGATAATCCATCAGAAACTGGCTTAGTTTATTTAATAGCTAATAGCAATAATTCCATAGGATGTCAATTGAGTGGAAGCAATAAGCATATCCTCACCTCCCACTATCTTCACCTCTACTACCTTACTTACTATTTATCATCAGATGATTGGCTCTTCTTCGTTAGGGACAGATTTACCAATTGCTCCTTATTGAATCCTCCACTTGCAAAGGAAATCTTGCATCCAAGGTCAGTCTCTTACCCAAGCAGACTGAGATTGCAGAAGGAATTATTTGATTT
The DNA here is from genome assembly GCA_016342655.1 of Sphaerochaeta sp. Lineage (GTDB taxonomy): Bacteria > Spirochaetota > Spirochaetia > Sphaerochaetales > Sphaerochaetaceae > Sphaerochaeta. Next base: position 14,049 of record JAEINL010000061.1, read on the forward strand.
ATACATAAAATACACATATATCGTGTATTAACACACAATATGTGTTATTATAGTATTTAATACAAGGAGATCATCCAATGAATAAAATCAAAGAGTTTCGCTCACAGCTTCGCCTAACCCAGAAAGATCTTGCAACCTTGATGAATACTACCCAGCAGACCATTGGAAGGTGGGAGAACGGGACCTCTGAACCAAGCCTGTCGAACCTGCGTGATTTAGCCTATACATTAGGGACTACTACCTCTGCTCTTCTTGGAGAACCCCTGGCTTCCAGGCAAAGCTCCCATTACCACCTGATTTTCAAACAAGAGCCAGATGGATTAGATGGATTCTGGGGAAACATAGGAGTGCTCCCAGCCCATCATACTGCATCCATCTGGTATCCAATTACCCTAGGCAGTGTAAATGACGCCTCAGAGAAGATTGAAGACGGTATGCCCTTTATGTTTGAAAGCCTCAACAACAAGCTGGTCTTCATAAACCCCAAGCATATCAAACGCTTTGTCACCCTAGACGATGCTGCTGACCCCTTCCCCAATGACTGGGAAATCTCTTGGCATGAATCAGGCTATGAATCACCGGAGATATTTGATGCCCTGGAAATATACATGCAAGAGACCTATTGGGGATTGGGAGAAGACCCTGACAACTCTCTTTCTGATAGTCTACGGGCAGTGGTTAAGAAGATGGTCGAGGAGTACAAGCTTGATGAAGATGCTATTCTGCAACTGACTAACGGTATCCGTATCTTTTATGCTGACGGGAGTATGGAGTCATACATCCTTTCTGACTTTAGTTCTGCTTTAGCACTGTATGCAGAGCTTGATCTCAAGCTCATCCCAACAACAGTGGTCATTGATGATGGTAACTTTACCATCAGCCTTCCTTTGGAAGCTATCTCTGTTATTGAATTTCCCTTGGCAAAAGTCACAGGGAATACCGACAAAGGTGCTGATATGATCCCTGGAAGGATGCATGAAGACAAGGAAGAGGAAGAAGAACTGTCAGGTGACGATTAAGCAGACAGATGAAAAGGATACTTTGTGATGCGTATTGTCCTCCTGGTCACCTGTATGACTTCCCTATATCCAGGTTCTCTTTCTATTTCCAATTCCTTTTTTACCCCTCCAGGCTTACCTTCCTATAAGGATGACAATTCTTTGCAATCTCCCCCACCTCACAGTATGCTGGACAGGAGGGGGACAATTCTTGATGGACAACGAATCAAAGCTAATCATAGAGAAGCTTATGCAGGAGAACCTTGCCCTCAAGGCTCTCCTGCATACTCATGGAATTGTCTTTGAAGAGACAGGACAATCCCAAAACAATGAAAGGTATCAATACCCCAGGGCAAGCCCTGGAAAGAGGAGGCGTTGCCTCCTTTTCCGCCCCAAGGGGCTCACGTATCTCACCTTGCTTTCCCAGCACTCGCGCGGTAATGGAACCATGATAATGCTTCCACTACTCTCGCTTCGTTGGGGAATCACCCGGAAATAACAGCACCCCTCAAAGAATCAGTACTACCACCACCAACCCCTTCAGATGCCAAAAGCCCTCTGGTTTCCCAGAAGGCTTTGTCATCACATGCTGTTATGAGTGCAGAAGAGAGGCTCTCTGTCTTTGCTTCGCTCTTTAGAGGTCGGGACATGTACGCCAAGCGTTGGGAGTCTGCTAAGAGCGGAAAGAAGGGGTACTCCCCTGCTTGTAAGAATGAAAGGTATCAATACCCCAGGGCAAGCCCTAGAAAGAGGAGGCGTTGCCTCCTTTTCCGCCCCAAGGGGCGGGGTATCTCACCTTGCTTTCCCAGCACTCGCTCGGTAATGGAAACATGGTAATGCTTCCACTACTCTCGCTTCGTTGGGGAATGAAGGTGTCTATGGGGTTTGTGATAAGAGAAGAGTCAAATGCTCTGATTGCAAGCAACGAGAACTATTGCCTCTTTCCAAGGAGGTACTCAAGGGACATCTGCTGGGCAGTATTACCATAGGAGTCTATCCTCTGCTTGATGACAACACCTGCTACTTCCTTGCCTGTGACTTTGACAAGGCAAGTTGGATAGATGATGCAAGGGGTTATGTTGCCACCTGTAGGGAGCTAGGCATCCCAGCCTATATCGAGGTCTCTCGTTCTGGCAACGGAGCACATGTCTGGATTTCTTGTTTGGCTTTTCTGGTCTGAAGCTGTGCCTGCAAAGGAAGCAAGACAGATGGGCGCAAGGATCATCGGCCTTACCTGTGATCGCATACGTCAACTGTCGCTTACCAGCTATGACCGGTTCTTTCCCAATCAGGATACCCTACCCTCAGGCGGGTTTGGTAACCTGATAGCCCTTCCTCTGCAGAAGGTCCCCAGAATGCACGACAGAAGTGTCTTTGTTGATGAAGAGGGAAAGGCCTATCAGAACCAGTGGGAGCTGCTCAGTAGTGTAGACAAAATGGACAATGAGCAGATACAGGCAGTGTTGGACAGAACCAGAAGCGAGGATCTTTCTCCTGACCTCCCTCTTGGGGAAGAGATACTCACTGACCCTGAAAACAGCAAACCTTGGGAGAATAAAAGTAGAGACGATCAGAGGCTGACGTGCCCACTTCCGTCCCAACTGACGGTAGTTGTTGCCAATATGCTCTTCATTGAAAAGGGCAAACTCCCCCAACAGCTGTTGAATCGTCTCATCAGGTTGGCGGCCTTCCAGAACCCTGAGTTCTATAAGGCCCAGGCTCTGCGTCTCTCTGTCTGGGACAAGCCCAGATTCATCTCTTGTGCCGAGAACCTCGAACAGTACATAGCTCTTCCCAGAGGATGCCTGGAGGCTGTACAGCGCTTACTTGAACAGAACAAGGTAACCATCATCATTGATGACAAGCGAACCCTTGGTGAGGCTATACAGGTCTCTTTCACAAAGACGTTACGCCCCGAACAGGAAGAAGCCCTCAAGGCTATGCTTAGCTTTGATATGGGTATCCTGCATGCTCCCACGGCTTCGGGTAAAACCGTGGTAGCGGCTGCTCTGATCGCAGAGAGAAAAGTAAGTACACTCATCCTTGTGCATCGTTCTGAACTGAAGAAGCAGTGCCAAGATAGCGTAGTAAATGCGGTTGAAGACGTTTCTGTCTCCTACTGAGGGCCTCCTTGGGAAAAAGGGAAAGCTTTCATACAAGGTTGATGTCCTGTTGTTTCAGTCTTTGGTCAAGAGAGAGGACAGAAGAGAGGTCCTTGATAGGTATGGGCAGGTCATCGTTGATGAGTGCCATCACCTTGGGGCCTTTTCGTATGAGTCCCTTCTGAAGCAGGTAAAGGCCAAGTATGTTGCAGGTCTTACTGCCACCCCCATCAGAAGGGATGGCAGGCATCCTATCGTCACTATGCAGTTGGGTCCTATACGGCATGTGGTTCCCCGTTCAAGCGTACAGGAAATGCATATGCTGGTGTATTCCAAGATGATCAGGAAGGCCAGCATCCCTGAGGACCTTCCTATCCAGGAGGTGTTCAAGAGATTGGCCTTAGACAAGGACCGAAACAGGATGATCGCCCAGGATGTCAAAGAGGCTTGTGGTGAAGGAAGGAATATCCTCGTGCTGTCACAGAGGTGTGACCATCTTCTGACATTGGCTCAGGAGTTGGAGAATATTGGTCAGAGACACTATATCCTGCTTGGCAGGATGGGGGTGAAGAAGAGAAGGCAAACGATGACAGAGTTTGATGAGGCTGAAGGTCCTAAGGTCCTTCTTTCTACAGGGAGTCTTATAGGAGAGGGTTTTGATAAGCCGGAATTGGATACGTTGTTTCTGACGCTTCCCATATCTTGGAAGGGCACCCTCTACCAATATGCAGGAAGGCTCAACAGGGAGTACCCAGGCAAAGTTGAGGTAAGGGTGTATGACTATGTTGATGGAGAGAATAAGCTGCTGCTAAACATGTTCAAGAGAAGGCAGACAGGATATAGGGCTTTGGGGTATAAGATGAAGGAAGGTCAGGGGTGGTTTGGTTGAGGGTCTCCCATCACCCAAGCCCCCCCTTACAATACAGAGGTTCGAGGTGGATTGGTACGAATTCAAAATCGAACTATAGCTTTTCCGTTGTAGCTTGGAGATCCGGATTCTTCCTAGGCCTGCCTCTGGGTCTCTTTGGCTTTCCTGTCGTCTGAGCCCGGCACCCCCATGGAGCTGGCCACAAAGTTCACAAACTCCGCACCGATGACTTGTCATAAAGGTCCGAATGATGCCGATATGTGCAATGAGGGTTCGGACTATAACCATAAAGAAAAGGGCTCCAGAGATCAGCAACCCTGCCCTACTTCGGGAATATAAGCAGCCAAGAACGGTCAAAAAGGGAATAAGCAACGAGTAAGCAGACACCCAGCAGACAAACAATCATCCCTCTCATGTTGCTAGCCCCATCTGACTGACCTTGCTAGGGTACCCTCATGGTTATTTGGAATCACGGTCAGGAGTAACTAACACATCCTCCAGTCTAGCTTTGAATCGTTTGTAACTATCTGATGTAATACGACTTTGGTCGAAAGTACTGTTGAGTACTTGATCAACAAGATTGTGTTGATCTGTCTGCCCCACCAATTCTGATACCTGTTTCTTGTACGGATATGCTGAATGTCTTCCACCTATCACAGTATCGAAATCTGGATGGGATTTCCCCTGCCAATCGAGGGAGTCGAGCAGCCACGCTTCCATAATTTGCCGGGGAATCATGGGAACTCCACGATCAAATCCAGCTTGTTTGAAGCCGATTATCATCGATCTCCACTTATCTTCGTAAGTATCTTGTGCTCTTGTAGGATCTGCATCTCTGAATAACACAGCAATCGTCGGTGAACCAGTTTTACTAGCGATTTCTTTGGCTATATGTCCCAATGCACGTGAATTTTTGATAAAGTAGGCAGTTCCTAGCGGAGATTTCTTTCCAGGCAACACTGCTTTCTTATTGATTTCTTGATCAGACAGTTCTGTCTTATGGATGAAATGGATGACATTACCATCAGTAGAAAGAGTTTCAAGGGGTGAGACGCCGGTCTTCTCACGAACGACAGCGTCTATGAAATACGCCATGGGACCAGGATCGAATGATCGGGTAGCATAGTCTATCTTGCCGATGTCAGTTGGGCCTTCACCTGAGAGCACGAATTTCATGTCCGATTTTTCTCCAGATCTTTAGCAACTGATTCTATCGCAGTATCCACATACACTTCACCAGGACCGAGGAGATCCAGCTTTTCTTGGGTAATTGAAGAACCAAAATACCTCCCACATCGGGTGATGCCATCTTCGCTCTTATACACGAGGAATACACCGGCCTTGGCTACTTCGTCATCCAGGTAATTCAGTACCATCGGGCTGTGGGTTGTCACGAGTATCTGCTTTTTGGAAGTCACCAGATAATCCATCAATTGTTCGACCAATTCAGGATTCATCCCGTTCTCAATCTCATCCAAAAGGATAAACTCTCGATCGGAGAGTACTTGGGCTATGATTGTCAAGATTCGGAGCATTCCATCACTCAAGTGTTGAATTTCGGTTTCCAAACGTATCTTCTGCGTGGCCTTATAATCCTCTGTAATCCAGTAGGTCTTCCACCCAGCACGCAAGGACTGTGGTCTCGCTTGTATCACTTGCGGATAAAATTTCCTGAGCGCAACTACTATCTCTTCGGAACGATCCTTGGGGAGATGGGATAAATATCCAGCCAGTTTCTCTCCTCCCGAACCGACATCATCAGCTTCGCGTGATCGGGTTTTGATCAATTGGGGATTCAGCAACTCTAACGATTTCAAACCTTCGACAAACTTCTTAACAGCAGCAATCTCAGGCATGGAATCAGGATCACTCTTCAAAAAGGAAAGTATTGAGCCTTTGTAGGAATAATCCTTTGCACTAGCAGTAATGTGGTCATTTCCCCTTTTATAGCGAAGAATACCCTCTGAAATACTCATTACTGCAGCAGGATTGGAATTGATATATATGGCCTCTGTCGTACATCGGGAAGTCACAGTATTGAAGGATCCACTCCATTGATAGCTTAAAGATCCTTCAGCAATAACCAGCTTGAAAGTGATGGTTCTCTTCTCGGAGAATCTACTGGTCAGCTCGTTGAGTTTCCAACCTCTGGCTTTAAGCCAAGATTCAAGGGTTCCAGAGGCGAGGTGGTGGATAAAATCAAAAGCTTGGAGAATTGTTGATTTACCGGCTCCATTCGTTCCCACAAGACAAGAAAAGTGTGGCAATGAATCTGTATCCTGCATTGGAGGAAAACTAAATTCTATGAGAGACTTGAAATTGTCTATGGTAAATTGCTTGAGCATCCTACCCTCCTACACATCAATACGAGCATTTCCTAACTAGTATAATTGAGAAGAATTGAAAGAACAACCTTATATCAATCCCATAAATCTGCGCAATTTGGTGAATTGAATTATGCATGGTTTCCAACCAATTTATATATCACAATTCCTATTGCCTCTGATGCGGGATAAAAACGGGGATTCTTGCTTCCAAACGTCGATATGTGTCGGTCATTCTCTTTCTGGGTCAGTGGATATTGTCAGCTTGCAAAGATTTTCATTTGCCTTTCTGCTAGGACTTGCCTCAAGCATTAATCCTCTTAGCGATCAGCTGTATCTTGGCTTCACTCACTCCATACCGCTTTGCCAGATTTGACCATGCTGCTAGTGCTACCTGAGTCTGATCAAGGATCTCAGAAATACGAAGCTTATCTATCTTTGCCTCAAGGCCAAGCCTGATCAGATGATTTACCCCTGGATTTCTCCCCTCGCCCATCACCAGGGTGCTTTGTCCACCACCGGGACCAGAGGAGAAGGTGAGGTCATAGGCAGGAGACAGCTTCCACTGACCTTCTGCATCCATCAGGAAACTGAAGTTCTTTGCATGGTCATCACGGTTGTGTGCAAGGACATTGAACACTGCAAGGCGATACATCCTTACAACTTCACGAAAATCCCGTGTCAGCATGAAGGTAAGGGTAAGCAAGTTTTCATAATCGAGTGAAGGGATACGGAAATCAGCATGCAACAAGCCACAGGCAGTGTGCATATGGAAACGGTTGCTCTTCTCACAGTCAAAACGCCTGGTGGCAAAGTATCCGGGCCCCTCACTAGCTGGAAACAAGTGCACATCTGGCATCTGGATGCCTGCGTCCTTGGCCATCAAGGCATAGACATACTCGATGGAACCAGCATCAGGGCCATCCTGGCTGTTGGGGAATTTAACCAACCAAGGTTCAAACTTTTCAGTATGTTCAGATCTGCCATGGATGATGTGCTTACGGTTTTCAGAAACCCCGATCAAGGCCTTAGGCCTTGCTCCGGCAGAGGAACCATTCAAGGCTAGAAGTTCCTGCAAGACATCTTCTGACGATCCTTGGAGGACTTCCTGCACCTGGGAAGCAATACCATCTAGACACACCGGGCCATACCCAATCGCAGTATCGAACTCCGGTTCATACACCAAGGCACCGAGTCCGTGACTTCCTACAGAAGCCAACCTATCCAAGGGAGAAACTTCAGAGGGCAGTACTCCCTGCGTTTGTACAAACCGATCAAACAGGAGACGACCCCAGCCATCAGGAACGCTGTCATTGAAAACGCCAGGAAGCCCTTCAAACAGGCTGTTGCCAAAGGTTGTCACCCCGGCCTTCAAAGGGAGCATACCAGGAGAGATTTCCATATTCTGTACGATGAAGGTGGGCTCATATTCAAAGTAGATGCGCCTTTCTCTCAAAGCCAGACGACCGACAGGAATCCTACCCTTTCCAAAGTCGAGCCCTACTTTGACCATGTGTACCGAACGAAAATCCTTCATGTTCGTCTTCCTCTTTTCCGCTTGGGTGCAGTATCGAGTGCAATCACCTCATCAAGGGAAGTGAAGGGTGCCTCTGGTACCTCAGTGGCTTTGACTAGGGTATCCAACATTCCCAGCACCATCAGCAGCTTCAAGAACGATTCCAAGGATAGGGTTCCCTGTTGTTCAAACTTACGCAAGGTTGACAGAGGGACTCCTGAACGCTCGGAGAGCCCCTCCTGGGTAAGGTTATGCTGCAACCTGCACTCACGAATGTTTTCTGCAATGGTTCGTTGGGCTTTTGACGGTGATATAAATGATATCATAGTAGTACTTAATCCCTTAAAACAATCTTAAGTACTAGTATAAGGGTATTTATGGGACTAATCAATCTATTTGATCGTTCATGTTTGTGGGTACAAGTTTAAAAGGTTCTTCCGCATTCTTGGTGGTCAAGTAGGTAATTTTATTAATTTTTCAAAGTGCATAGAATAGGAAAGGCAGTCT
>JAEINL010000062.1 GCA_016342655.1 Sphaerochaeta sp.
AAGAGAATCACGCAGAAAAGTACATGACTCTCATTGATTGTATGTTTTTGTTGTCTCCAACCGCACAGGTCGAAATTTTTAGGGGGCTCTTGATTGTTACCGAAGGTTGGAAGGAAACGGGATGGAATTCCATTGTCTACCTTGCTGCAATTACTGCTATAGACCCCGTGTTATATGAAGCGGCCGAGATGGATGGAGCTGGTCGATTTCGGAAGATTTTCCATATTACAATCCCAAGTATTCTTCCCGCGATAATGTTGATGTTGATTATCCGTATTGGAAATATCTTAAGTGGAGGATATGAGCAGATTCTTGTCATGTATAATGCAGTAGTGTATGAAGTTGCAGATGTTATTCAAACTTATGTATATAGAATGGGATTAGGTAAAATGGAATATTCATTGGCTACAGCTTTAGGTTTGTTTAATTCAATAATTGCATTTAGCATGATTACTCTCTCAAATAAATTAAGTAAAAAATTACTTGGAAGGGGAATTTGGTGATAACTATGAAAAAAACCAGAAATGTTTTTGAGATTGTTAATTATAGTATTCTTGCTCTCCTTGGATTTGTAACTCTTTTCCCTTTTCTGAATGTTGTTGCAAAATCCATGAGTGGGGCTGCCGCAGTTTCCTCAGGAAAAGTATTTATTTTTCCTATAAATTTTCAATTGGAAACCTATCAGCATATATTATTCAAATCCACATTCCTTCAATCATTCAAAGTATCAGTAATTGTGACAGTCTGTGGGACCCTTTTAGCGATGACTTGCACGATATTAACAGCATATCCTTTGTCTCGTCCGCATTTCAGAGGGAGAAAATTTTTCACAGTTCTGTATATTTTTAGTATGGTTTTTTATGGTGGGATGGTTCCTTCATATCTTCTGATGAAATCCTTGGGATTGATTGACACATTATCTTCCCTAATTGTTGCTTTACTCGTATCTCCATTCAATATGTTTGTGTTGAAGAGTTATTTTGAACAGCTTCCAGATAGTATTGAAGAATCGGCAAGAATAGATGGTGCTGGTGATTTCACAATTTTGTCTAAAATTATACTTCCGATGTCTAAACCCGTATTGGCGACTGTAACCATGTTTTATTCAGTTGCCTACTGGAATGATTATTTTCATCCCATGCTATTCATAGATAGCCCATCAAAAAAAACCTTGCAGCTATTTCTGTATGAGACTGTGAAGTCTCCTGAAACGATTATTGAGCAATTTTCTTCGAGTAATTTAGTTAATATTTCAATTGATGGTATCACTTCGACTGCTGTCGTATGTGCGACTCTTCCAATTATTCTCATTTATCCTTTGGTACAAAGGTTTTTGATGAGTGGAATGACAATAGGAGCGGTAAAAGAATAATTAGTTAAGGAGGTGTGATAGAAAATTTAGCTTTGATTTCATGTAGAACAACGATTAATTAAAGGAGAAATAATATGAGAAACATGGTAAAAAAATCATCGGTAATTATGATGCTGATCTTGTTGATCGGTATGGGACTTTATGCTCAAGGGCAGAAAAATCAACCAGTAGATTCATCAATGTCCAACCAGTCAACAACTAAGTTGAAGGTTTTGAGTTTCTATGCAAATTTTGATCCAAATAAAAATCCTCAAAAAGAATTAATTGAGGAGAGAACTGGATATGAAGTCGAATATTTTATGTTGCCACAAGATTCGGAGAAAGCAGATGAAAAACTGAATATCACAGTCGCATCTGGATCAGACTACGATATATTAAAGTTGAGACCCTATCAGTATTATCGTTTAGTGGAACAAGGTGCATTGCAGGAGCTTGATACCTTTCTTGCGAGTTCTGGCTCTACTCTAAAAAGCGTAATCAAGCCCCTTTCTTGGGAAGTAGCAAAATATAAAGATAAAACGTATGCTATCCCTTTGAGTAATGAACGGCCTAACATTGCAAATTCACTTGCAATCCGAAAAGACCTATTAGATAAAGCAGGAATTCCTATTCCTAAAACACTGGAAGAATTTACTGAAACATTGCGTGCTATAAAAAAACAGTATCCTGATCTTATTCCAATGACAGGGCCTGGACGAATAGACCAGCAGATGTATTTGAATACTTTTGTGCCGGTAATTGCAGGTGCCTTTGGAATCTATAATGAGTGGACTGATGTAGATGGTGAACTGGTGCATTATGTGAATATGCCTGGGTTTAAAGAATATCTATCCTATATGACCGGATTGTATGAGGAAGGATTGATTGATATTGATTGGCCAGTCAATACATTAGCAAGTTGTAATGAGAAGTTTGTAAGTGGAAAGGCTGTTATAGATCCTTACCATTATAATGATGCGGCAGCAAATCTTACTGCACTAAAAGGAAACTTCTCAGATGCTGAGCTTGTGTATATCAATGCTCTAAAGGGCCCTCGTGGTGAAGGTGTGAGAATTGAACGGAAAATAAATTATTTTATTTGTGTTCCTAAAAGCTCCAAGCATGGAGAGGATGCAATTAAATTCATGGATAAAATGCTTGAATACGAAAATTTTGAGTTCTTAACTTTGGGGATTGAAAATGTTCACTTTACCAAAGAAGGTACAAACTTTGAACCTATAATGCCGATATTCAACGAAGAGCGTTTCTGGTCTTATTGGTATCTCATGGGAATCGATGAATATAAGTATCCTGATATGTGGTTAGCACGAATCAAGAAAAATGAATCTATGTACTCGAATTTCGAACAAATCAATGGGAATATTGCGGAAGTTGGTCATTTGGACGTTACTGGATTTTCTCCAACTGTTGAGGCTGTTGCAAATAATCAGCAATCATTGAGGAAGCAGGTCGATGATTTCTGTATTCGGGCTCTTGTTGGAACCGAGGACCTTTCTAACTATGAATCTATGGTTGAGAGTTGGAAAAAGAATGGTGGTGAAGCAATGACAAGTGAGATGAATTCTTGGTATAGGGATTTCATCAGTAGAAACGGAAAAATTACTTTGTAATTTTGGAAGTGAGCGATTATACACATCCCTATGGTTATTCATAGGGATGTACTAATACAAATGTGGAGTATGTATGAAAGTCTTATTTGCGGGAAAAGACATCCCAGTACTTGGCGAATATGAGGTTGTTGTCGCAGGAGCTGGTGCTTCAGGTATATGTGCAGCTATAAGCAGTAGCAGGGAAGGTAAGCGCACTGCCCTGATCGAGCGTTACGGCATTGTCGGCGGGAATCTGACTTCTGGATATATTGGGCCTATTATGGGTGGAACTTCGCATGGAACAATAAGTGAGGAAATTCATCGACGATTGAAAGTGGAACCGCGAAAAGTTCATAACTTCGAACAGGCAAAAATTGAGCTTGCTCTTTTACTGCAAGAGGCTGGTGTTGATTTATTCTTACAATGCTCTTTAGCAGATGTTCTCATGGAAGAAGAGAAAGAGATAACAGGACTTGTGTTAGCCACTCAAATGGGTCTGAGTGCAATCTTGGGAAAATGTTTTATTGACTCAACAGGTGATGGTACGCTAGCGTTCCTAGCTGGTGCTTCTTATGAATATGGGCGTTCCGATAAGCTAGTGCAACCTGTTTCTCTGATGTTTATACTTGGCGGTGTCAGTAGCGATGCTATTTACTGTGAGGGAGTGAATCCTGATGTACATGTCCCCTCTGGTAATTTTATACGAGTATGTGAAGAAGCCTGCGAGAAAGGTATTCTACCTCCAAAGGTCAATACGATAAGGATATTCCATACAGGGAGTCCAAATGAACGAATGATTAACGCCACTCAGAAAAATTATGTGGATACGCTTTCTTCCAAAAGTCTTTCAGATGCAGAGGCCAAGGTGAGAAAACAAATTCAGACAATTCATACATTTTTACAGACTGTTGCCCCCGGGTATGAAAATTCCTTTATTCAGGGAAGCTCTTCAACAATGGGAATTCGGGAATCTCGTCGGATCAATGGAGAATATATACTGCAGGATGATGATATTGAAACGGGTCGAACATTCTCTGATGTGGTAGTTCATAGAGCAAATTTTCTTATTGATATACATAATCCTGATGGGGGAGGCCAGGCTGAGGGTGTGACAAAAAGTGCCCAAGCGTATGATATTCCTTATCGTTGTTTGGTTCCTAAAGATGTTAAAAATTTACTTATTGCAGGACGGGCAATTTCAGGCACACACAGGGCCCATGCTTCGTACCGAGTTATGAATATCTGTATGCCAATGGGGCAGGCCGCAGGAATTGCTGCAGCACTATGTGTAGAGAGTGGTGTCAGCCCGCTGGATTTGGATGTGTCTGTCTTACAAGATAGGCTGATTGCTTTAGGTGTTGACTTGTTCAGCGACGATCAAATTGAATATCCCTTCAATCCATCAAACCGAGAGGTGTAGTATGAAAATTGTAGTATCATGTGTTGATAGGTTTGAGCAAGTATGCAGTGAAGGGGCTGCAAGGCTGAAAGCTAATGGCTGGGATCTCGTGGACAATAGATTGGGATATCCGTATAATTTTAAGCATTATTCATTAGAGCTTGCTAAGGCAATGGTAGTGATAGCCGGTATTGAGAAATGGACTTCTGAACGAATGGACCTTGCTCCTCACTTAAAAATGATAGTTCGCTTTGGTACAGGGATTGATAATATAGATAGTAGTGCTGCTTCTAAACGAGGCATAATTATTGCCAGAGTCCTTGATGGTAATACCAATGCTGTTGCAGAACAGGCTATTACCTTGATGTATGCATTACTAAAGAAAGTGCCTGAATTGGATAAAAAGACAAAGAGCGGTCTTTGGTTTCGACCTATGTGTAGTGAGTTAAGTGGTAAGACTATTGGGTTTCTCGGTTTTGGAAAGATTCCAAGACGTATTGCATATAAGCTTCAGACATCCGATGTTCATATGATTGCGTATGATACTAGTCCTGATGAAATGGTAGCAGCAGGCCTTAACGTTCAGTTATCTAGCTTTGAACATGTGTTAGCGGTGAGTGATATTATTTCGATTCATCTTCCTTTGAATAGTCAGACAGAAATGATGCTAGATGCTCGTACCTTATCACTTCTAAAGCCTGGATCCTATCTTATTAATACAGCTAGAGGTAAAATTATTGATCAATCTGTATTGTTAGATTTGATAGAAAGAGGACATATTGCTGGGGCTGGTCTCGATGTATTTTTTGAGCAACCATTACCAGTTGATTCAGAATTCTTAGCTATGGACAATGTTATTTGTAGTCCGTATATATCATCTAGAACAAAAGAAAGCATGAAAAGAACAGGCCTCGGAGTTGTTCAGCACATACTCTCCCTATAGGGACAGTTTTGGTTGTATTGAATCATAGAGGTTCCCTGTTCCATGCTTGATATGGGGTATTAATAGTTCAACCTGGTTTCTCCTACCAGCTTACCGAGAAGGTAATCGGTTCTGAGAGCAACAAGAAATCTATGAGCGGGAAGCTGAACTCATACAGGCTTGCTCCTACCTTCTTTCCGTTAATGAAGCCCGTGATGGGCTTTGGTGTGGCAATCCTCAAGGTTATGGTGGACTTCTCAATAGCCGGAGGGCCTTCCTCTCCGAGCATGAAGCTGATCATTTCGAGATAGTCGCTTTCATTCAGACCTTGGTTATATACAGGACCGAAGGCCTCGAAGTTCTCATCTGCAAGAAAGGGGATAACTGGAACAAGCTGGTCATAATTGTCCATCGAAAGGTTAAAGGTGAGGGTGTTGTTGCTTTGGATGAGCAGGCTCTGGTCGTTTCCGGCTCCGAGATCGGAGAACAGCTTGTCCAGGTTCATGAAATTGAACTGCCCTTCGTAGGCATTACCCGTCAGCTTCTGTATGTTGACATTGTTGGTAGTGCTACTGTAACGAAGAGCCCTGTCGAAGTCTGTGATGGCACTGTCCATCAAGGAGGAGTCCTGGTTATCAGGGACAAACTCGCTGAAGTCTTCAAGCACTGCGATAAAGAAGTCTTCGACGGTGAAGTCGAAATCCGAGTTGTTGTATCCACTGTCATGGAAAGAGAGCTGTTCTGTCACTACACATGAACTTGCCAAGAATAGTAGTAAGAGAATCAGGGATAAAAGCAGTATTTGGGTCTGTTTATGTTTAATCAACTGGTAATCCTTCTTGCATTAATGTATGTGATTTTCTCTCTGCTAGCAAGGGAGAAAGCTACAGTTTTTGATCTACAAAGCCAATTGAGCCATCATCATGCTCAATAATCCCCAGCGATCGTCGTTTTTGATTGGGATGTTTTGCAACGAACTTCTCAATGTGCATGGTATCGAGCTTGGCGAGGTCATCCAGCTCATAGCCTATTGTAATGATTGGATTCTCCCCTGTTTCCCGCAGGAAAGCCACTCCTTGGTGGAGCTCCATGAAGGAGAGTAGTGGACCCTGGAACTTCTGTCGGTTGAGTTTCTTTAGCAGGTCGCGGACAAACTGTTCCTGTAGTTCGTAGATGTCCATTTCGGTAGGATCGACGTTGCGGTTTTGTTTGAGAAAGTCTGTATAGGTTGCAAAGTAGGAAAACAAGGTGCTAGGTGAACACTGTGATGCTTCACAGAGGGTGTGCATCCACATGCTCGCTTCTCCTTTTGTGTAGAAGAGGTCACAGGCATCCTTAAGCTTCAGGGCCTTGGAGATATCCTCCACAGAATAGGTGGGGGTGGTTATGACCGTATAGGGGGTGTCTTTCTCGTGCTCTATACCGAGTTTCTCTGCATCATCGGCGAGTTTTGTTCCTGGAAGGAGCGAAAGTGCAAAGATGTCGATATTGCTGGGTTTGCATACTACGGTGAAATCAAGACTGCTGCAGAAAACAGCAAAGGAATCTAGAGGAAGACCTATGATAAGGTCGAGCCCGAAGACAATCCCCCTTTCATTGAGGAGTGCTATTTTCTCTAGGAACAATGCAGGCTCAAAACGTCTGTTGATAGCTTGGAGAACTTCAGGATTTGAGCTTTGTAATCCTATCTGCAGGGAACAGTTGAGTTGGGCAAATAGGTCTGCAATTTCTGCATCAAGAAGCTCTGCCCTCAGTTCGAAGATAAAATGGATATCCTGTGCCTTCTCGACCAAAAGGGAGAGCATCAGCACGGTCCTTTCCTTATCCATATTGAAGGTGGGGTCGAGGATGAAAACCTCATCAACCTGGTTGGCTAGCAGATATTCCAATTCCTCGTTGATTCGTTCATAGGTGAAGTGGCGTACTGCTCGTATGCCTTTGGACTCAAAGCAAAATGCGCAACTGAAAGGGCAGCCTCTGGTCATCTCCCAGAGGATCGAGGCCCCTGGCTTCACAAAGTCTGAAGCTGATCCCGAAAGGAATACCGAGTCTAGGATGCTCAGGTCCTGAGGGAAGGCATAGGAAAGCTCTTTTCCCTCGGTCAGGATGCCCTGTCCTTGGGGCTCTTTGCCTTCGAGCAGAAGTGAGAGGGCCAAGGGTGTGCTCTGTTCTCCCTCTCCTAGGGTAAGGAAGTCGTAGAGGCCTAGGTCGAAGCTGTGGGGATTGGCCGTAACTTCGGTGCCTCCGGCAAAAAGTGTTATAGCAGGAGCCAACTCTTTCAGATGTCGGGAGAACTGGTCAAACCAGGTTCTGTTCCAAAGGTAGACTGAACACCCTATATGGGTCGCTTCGCTGTTTGCACTTTTCTCTGCTGCCTTTATGGGGTCATCTTCGAGGGTGTAGGCCGCTAGTGTGCATGAGTGGTGTTTGAGGGTAGGGTGGTGTTCTATTGCTGTCTGGATAGAGAGGGCTCCAAGGGGAAAACTGAGGTTTCCCTCTTCAAGACAGCAGGATACGATCTGGATTTTCATGAGTCGATAGTACTGGCTCTGCTATTCTCTTGCAAGCATATGGCAGTAATGATAGAGTTTGTACGGAGTATTTATGAAACGTCTCTTAGTTGTGATGTTCTCCTTGTCTGTTCTCCTTTCTTCTCTTTCTGCTATGGAAGCCCGACTTCTGGAAAGTTTTCCTAACCAAGTGGAAATTTCCTGGGATGCTGTCAAAGGGGCTGTCTGGTATGATTTGTATCTTGATAATCAGCCGATAAAGCGGGTAGAGGCTTCGACGCTTAGGCAGTATTTGGGCTCTAACGAGGAGAGCTTGGAATCGAACAGGGAATATCAGGTGATCGTGGCGGCTCGTACTGCCAAGGATGTGACCTTGGCTGCCACGCAGATTTCCGTGAGGACAACCAGCTGGGAAGGCCACTATATTTGGGAGAACCTCACCAACAATGACAATGGGGGGAAATGCAAGAGACTCCATTTGGAAGTGCGTGATACTGCTGAGGGTCTTGAGCTTTATGGGTATTTTCCTGAAGAACGAAATGCTTTGAGACTGTTCCCGCTGGTACCTCTTGCTGAGGAGTATCCCCAGTTTGAGTATCATGGTGATGGGGATAGTGAACTTGCCTTTCGTATCAATGCTTCTATTTTCAACACTACGAACTTCGACCCCAAGAGTTGGAAGATTGTGGAGTTGGAGGAGAAAAATTCTTCTCTTAGGACAAAAATTTCTACAAAAGTAGGAATATTTTCTTTTAAGACTGAATCGCTCTATATTTTTGAAGTTTCGGGGGCAGGGGAGAAAAGGGTATTATTTCATAATACAGGCGATGGATTGGCTTCTGCCGGTATTTTCAAGTCTCCCAATCCAGGGGAGAATGGGGCCTTTGTTTTTGTAGAAAAGGGGAGTTTGGCAGACATTCCCAACAAATAATGCGTTGACAAAACCATTGTGCGGCATTATATAGTGATAGGCTATAAGGTTTCGAGGCATTGAGGAGTGCACTGCATGGATGATTCTAAAGTTCTCATCATCGTCGAATCGCCAACCAAGGCGAAGACGATATCAAAATTTCTCCCTTCGACTTGTACAGTCGTCGCTAGCAAAGGTCATATCCGGGATCTTCCCGAAAAGCATATGGCCATCGATGTGGAAAACGACTTTGCAATTGAGTATAAGGTGGTCGAAGGCAAGGAGTCTTTGATCAGGGATCTGAAAAAAAGTCTCAAGGGTGCCGACAGACTTTTGTTGGCAACTGATGAGGACCGAGAAGGGGAGAGCATTTCCTGGCATCTTCTGGAGGTGCTGAAACCTAAGATCCCCCATCAGAGAATGGTATTCCATGAGATTACCAAGAGTGCCATACAGAAGGCTCTCTCCAGTGGTAGGGACCTTGATCAGAATCTGGTGCAGGCCCAGGAGGGCAGAAGGGTGATCGACCGTCTTTTCGGGTACACCCTTTCTCCTACACTGTGGAAGAAGCTTGCAAACAAGAAGCTCTCTGCAGGGCGTGTGCAGTCAGTGGGGCTGCGCCTGACAGTGGAGCGTGAACGTCAGAGAATAGTCTTCTCGCAAAGCACCTACTTCGATGCGAAGGCAGAGTTGCTTTCCTCTTCACAGCAGGGGTATGAGGCAAGGCTGACCTCCTACAAGGACAAAAATCTTGCCGGAGGTAAGGATTTTGATTCAGTGACGGGGGCCTACAAGGGCAGAGACAAGAAATTGCTTCTGGACAAGGATAAAGTAGCTGCTATTGTCGCTGAACTTGAGAATGCAACCTATATGGTCACCGATATCCAGCGCAAGCCCTTTGTCACCAGACCTAACATCCCTTTCACCACCAGTACGTTGCAGCAGGATGCTATCAAGAAGCTGCACATCAGCGCTTCGGATACGATGCGCATTGCCCAGAAACTCTATGAGAATGGGTTTATCACCTACATGCGTACTGACAGTCCCTCCCTCAGTCAGGAAGGGACCCAGGCTGCACGTAAGCAGGTCGAAAAGCTTTACGGGAAGGACTTTCTGTCCCCTAGTGTGAGATACTTCAAGGCGAAGAAGGACTCTGGGGCTCAGGAAGCGCACGAAGCCATCCGTCCCTCCGGCGATTCCTTTATCATTCCCTCGGATACCAATCTCAGTGGAAAGGATCTCGCCCTGTATGAGCTGATCTGGAAGCGTACCCTTGCCTCTCAGATGGCTGATGCCCAGAAAGCAACAACTAGTGTCAGCATTAGGGCAAAGGATGCCCTGTTCACTGCCACAGGGACGCAGATAGTGTTTCCTGGCTTCCTTCGGGCTTACGTAGAGGGTTCTGATGACCCTGATGCGGCCTTGGAGGACAAGGAGACCTTGCTGCCTCCACTCTCTGTTGGCGAAGTGTGTCCCTTGGTCTCCTTGGAGAGCCTGGAGCACCAGACCAAGCCACCTGCACGATACACCGAGGCGTCTCTGGTTCAGGAGCTGGAGAAGCGGGGCATCGGGCGTCCTTCAACCTATGCGACAATCCTTAAGACCCTCATGGACCGCAAGTATGCGGTCAAGGAGGGTTCTGCTCTGGCTCCCACGTTTACCGGCTTCGGAGTCTGTCAGTTTCTTGAGAATAACTTTCCCCAATTTGTCGATTATGACTTTACCTCCACTATGGAGAATGCCCTTGACCAGATCGCCGATGGCGAACTGGATAAGGTCGCCTTCCTCAAGGATTTCTACCTTGGGGAGAGCGGGCTAGAAAACCAGAATAAGGTACAGATGGAAAAGGACAACAAGACAGAATCCAAGACCTTGTCCCTTCCCCATATCAATGATGAGAATCCTATCTTCATCGGTCCCTACGGCCCTTATGTGCAAGGCCCTGAGGTTGATGGAAAGAGTCAGTATATCTCGCTCCCCCTTACCTGGCTTCCAGGAACCATTACCGATGAGGAGGTTAAGGCACTTATTGCAAAAGGCAAGGTAAAGGCAGAACCTGAAGAGTTGGGCATGGGAGTGGTAAAAGGAGAGCCTGTACAGCTTATGACTGGTCGGTTTGGACCTTACTGGCAGGAAGGGAGTGGCAAGGACGCAAAGCGTGCCAGCATACCCAAGTGGATCGGTGAAAGTGGTCAGGAGCATGATCTGGTTATTGCCAACAAGTACCTTTCCCTGCCTAGGATCTTGGGCAAGGACAAGGATGGCAACGACATTGTCGCGGCAAAGGGCAAGTTCGGCCCTTTCATTGAGTGCAATGGTGAGTACAGGAACCTGAACAAGAGAGATCATGATGAGCAGCTGTTTTCTGTAACGTTGGAAGAGGCTCAGGCACTTCTTGCAGAAGAGAAAAGCGCACCGGGAAAGAAAGGCACTGGACGAGCAAAAAGTTCTGCTGCAGTAGTCAGACAAATTGGGGATTACGGCAAAGAGACCGTTGCCTTGGCAAGCGGTCGATATGGCTTGTATTTGAAGGTTGGAAAGAGCAATGTGCCTCTTCCTGCCAAGTTCAAGAAGGATGAGGCGCTCATTGAGGCCCTTACCCTGGAAGAAGCCATAGAAATAATTCGCGCAAAACGCGAGAAGGATAAGAAATAAGAGATGGCTAGACTTTTGAGAAAGAGCCTTCCCCAGCGAAAAAAGGATACTATCACCTCCGGCGATGCCGTAGAGGTGCTTGGTTCCGAGTTTCGCATGCAAAAGGAGAAGGTGCTCAGTACTCTCAGGAGCGTAGGAATTAATCTTGAAGCATCCAGTTCTGCAGAAGAGATGGACCTCTATCGTGAGGTCCTCGCTTGCAAAGTTGGGGACTTCTCCCGGTTCAAAAGTGGAAATGAGCCATATTTGGCAAAGTTGGATGAACAACTACGCGCCTTTGATGAAATTTATGTGGATACTGCGCCCATTATCCAAGAGGATTGGTTTTTGCATTTTGTTTCCAATGCAGAACCAATCCTTAAGCGGCGCAAGAAGAAATTGCTTGTTCTGGAGAAAACCATGGAAGAGCTTCATGGCCTCAAGGACAATCCCGAGAAGGACAGGGAGGTCCGGGTTCGCTCTACCATTCGACCCGATCTTTTGAGGTTCCTAGCCCGAAGGGGTGTCGTACGTATTGGTGATACCGGAAGCACCGGTATAGCTGATGACCATCTGGTGGAGCTGTTTGCCAGCATAGGCACCAGCAAGAGTCTGATGCTCATCACCCAAGACCGTGGACTGAGTGAGAGGATTGTTGCCCTATCAGATAAGCTTGAACAAGAACCCGATAGGCTTCCCAAGCTCCCTTGGTGGAAAAAACTGTTTGCCACTGCTGAAGAGCGAGCACCTATTTCCCACAGGATGGTTGTCTGTAAGCTGCTTGAAGAAGGCAGGCTTATGCGTTGCTATGTCTGTCCTGAGTGCAACGAAAGCTACTATGACGAGCTGGTTGACTGTGAAGGGTTTGTACTTTGTAGTCGTTGTTATATTGATCTGAAGGAAAAAGAGGCAAAGCAGGTAGCTGCCAATGAGCTGAAGCGCGAGCTTGAGCTGAAGAAGGAAGAGGCCAGACAGAAGCGTCTTCAGCAAGAGGCTTTGGCTAAAGAGCAGATGAAACCTGTCTTTACTGTTGCAAAGGCACTCGAGCGCAGGAGAAAGAAGTTCTGGCTTGTCTTTAGTCTTGTGTTGGTTATCGTGATTTTGCTGGCTATTGAGATTTACATTATTGCAGGGTAAGCATAGCTGAAAGAAAGGCTACTGAGTTCAGGTAAGACTGAACCGATGAAAGAATGAATGAAAAAAAAGAAAATGGAAACACAGAGAACCGCTGCCTTAGGGTAGCGGTTCTTTGTTGGATAGGGAGAAGTCGTTTAGAGGCAGGAAATTCCATTGGAGAATGACCTATCTTATTTCTGTACAATCCTTACAATTGTTGGAGAATGGTGTATATTATGGGTGTACATGGTTGTAGAGCGCAACCACGTTAAAATAAAGAAAGCTCAATCGATGATGCCCCCGCTCATATGGGGGCATTATTTTGGAAAGTGGGTAGAGCAAGTATGGATTTCTATCGTTTGACTGCCGCATTTTATTCGGATTATGGAAATTTGTTTCCTGAAATACTTCAAAACAAACTAGGCCTTATTGAACTAATCCGCTGCGCGGAAGCTTCTAAGACATTGTGCTCGTGAGTCTCATCCATACTCCTTCGGTCTCTTCCCATATTTAATTGAGTCCTCCCCAAATCCTCTTGTACCATGGTTGTGGTTCCTAGAACCAAACTATTTCACAGGAGGATTTTACCAATGATGACGAATGAACAGGCATTGGAGAAGATGGAAGAGGACTTTCTGCTTCGGGGAAGTTCTGAAAAGACCAAGGAGACCTATCTCACTGCGCTGAAGCGGTTCAGCGAGTTCGCAGGAAAGCAGGACAGGCTTGCCGAATTGAATCAGGATGACCTGAGGGCCTTCCTGTTGCATTTGCGCAAGGATTGCAAACTTCAGGGGACCAGCATCAACACCTACAATGCAGGGTGCAAGTTCTTCCTGGAGGTTGTGCTCGACAAGACAATCAACCGCAAGCAGGTCCCCAATGTACGTGCCTACCACAAGCAGCCTGTCTACTTCAGGGTGGAACAGCTGCTGCAGTTCTTTGCACATCTCAACAACATCAAGGACTTTATCTTTTTTCTCATCCTGTATGCGACCGGCATGAGAACGTTTGAGCTGAAGAATATGAAGTATACCGATATCGAGACCGACAGCCATTCGGGGACGAGATTCGTGAGGATTCCCCATGGGAAGAGAAACAAGGAACGGATGGTGATACTGCCGGAGGTATGCTACCAGGCACTGCGCCACTATTGGTCGGAAAACAGGCCGGAAACCCCAGACAAATGGATGTTCCCGGCCAAAACGATACTAGGTAGCTCGAAGTGCACTGTTACCAACAATGATTTCAAGACCTGCCTGAAGAATAGCAGATTATCTTCGAAATTTCATCCCCATAGTCTGCGAAACAGCTTCAGCTGCCACTTCTTGCAGAACAACAAAAATGGCATCCTGACACTCAAGCATCTTCTCGGGCACGCTTCACTCGCCTCCACCGAAAAGTATTTGCCCGTCAGCTATGTCGACTCCACAAACACGATGAGTCCCTCAGAGGTTTGCGACCTGCTCTGGGCAGAGTACAAGGTACGCCATGTTGACACGTCAACCCTTTGAGGTACAGGACATCCTCAAGCATTCGTTCGACAGCTTCAGGCTCAGCAATCCGCTTGACAAGGACCAGTACAAGGCCGTAAACGCCATCCTCCACTGCAGGACAGCAGCTCTGGGTGGCCATAAGGACTCCTGTTCCTGCGGGTTCTCGCGCATCAGCTACAACAGCTGCCGTTGCCGCTGCTGTCCCAAATGTGGGTCCATGAAGAGGGAGTCCTGGATTGAGGGCAGGCTCTGCAGCATATTGGACGTGAGACACTTTCACGCCGTCTTCACTGTGGCGGAAGAACTCAACAAGTTGGCTCTGGCCAACAAGAAAGTCTTCTTTGCCCTGCTTTTCAAGACAGTCTCGGAGACAGTGAAGGCCCTTGCCGCCGACAGGAAGCTTCTTGGGGCGTTGCCGGGGATGACAGCGGTGTTGCACACCTGGGGGAAGACTCTCGTCTTCCACCCCCATATCCATATGATTATCACCGGAGGTGGATATTCACAGATGGGATGGGTTGCGGGCAAGAAGAAATTCTTCCTGCCTGTGAGGGCCATGTCGAGGAAGTTCAGGGGCCTGTTCGTATCGTTGTTGCGCAAGGCCTTCGAGTCAGGGGACATCGTGTATTA
The DNA here is from genome assembly GCA_016342655.1 of Sphaerochaeta sp. Lineage (GTDB taxonomy): Bacteria > Spirochaetota > Spirochaetia > Sphaerochaetales > Sphaerochaetaceae > Sphaerochaeta. Next base: position 14,576 of record JAEINL010000062.1, read on the forward strand.
ACTAGCACATTATTCTGAATGCTTCTTGCGAATTATCTTGGAGTGAAAAAGAGGCATGGCAGGAAACAAATGACACATTTGGACTGAGCGTCGGAGAAGTACATTTTCTGTAAATTCCAGGGATGTTTCCAGTAGTATGCAATGCAGAAAGACAGCCCCTGGCAATTCCGAGGCTACAAGCAGAAGATGCAAAAGGCCCCATGGCGAAACAAACGCCACAGGGTCGGGATGCAGGGGGATCATGGTTTATTGGACGAGGGAAACCATCGCAATGGAATCCAGAAGCATCGCCCCCTGGTCCTTTATAGACGGACCCTCAGGATCCTCATCGTCAAGAAACAGCTCGTACTCGTCAAGCATCTCTGAGTGCAGTAGCTTCATGCATATGCCGTCAACGGCGGCCTTATAGATCCAGCTCTCCCTGTCGAAATCGGTTGCCAGTGCAATCTTCTCTTTCATGTTTCATACCTCTCCATTCGTCAAGGATCTCATTACGTTTACCACAATAGTCGGCCAAACAGCCTTCCCAGACGGAATCGTCCAGGGGTTCTGCATACCCCATGGGGTCGTAGATGTATTGCAAGAGCCAGGAGGCGATGACATCGCCGCCGTTGTCCTTCAATATCCATTTCAGGTTGTCCACAAGCCATTCCCTCTGACTCCCCATGAGGGAGAACAGAAAGACAAGATCTCTCTTCCCTTTGGCAGGAAGAGCCCTGACCCTTTTTCTGTCCCGAGGACGGATAGTGGAATACAGACGGTCCATCATTGCCACCAGTCCTTGCTTGCAAGGCGGATGTCCTCTGCTGTCACGCTTCTCCTGCCACAATCCATGGCACCCTTGAGCGCCTTGAGGCAGACGGCGTTGACCCTTCTGGGCAGTCCCCCCGAAGCCTGGGTCACAGCAATGAGGGCTGTCTGTTCGAACAGGTCGGGATCCCCGCCAGCGATGGTGGAAAGCTGATGCTGAACGTAGCCTATGCATTCGTCCTGGGAAAGGCTTTTCAGGTTATAGCCATTGAGGATGCGGCTCATGATGGGCCTTGCCTGGTAGTTGTTCAGTTTCTCGAAGAGACCTTCCTGCCCGCATATCACCATGGGGAGCACCTTTGGCTGCTGGTGGCTCTGCTGGCTCAGTAAATGTAACTGTGAGTACACATCTATTTTGAGTAAGTGGGCCTCGTCCAGACAGAGAATGGGTGTTTTCCCATCCTCCCTCAGGGCCCCAAGCCCCTCATAGATGGAACGGAGCATCACCGTCTGCTGGGTGGTGCGGGTGAAGATGCCCAGGCATGCCATGGTATGCCGCATCATTTCGATGAAGGAATAGTCTCCACCGACGAGGTTGATCACCGCATATCTCTTTGAGGGGAAACGGGACATGCTGTAGCGAAGGGCCGTTGTCTTTCCGGAGCCGACATCGCCGATTATGGCAAAATACATGGACTGCTGCATGGCGAATTCGATGCCTTCGCTGATTTCCATCATGCTCTTGAGCTTGTACATGTCCTCCACCCTCACGTCTGCGGCGAAGGGGTAGTTCTTGAACCCGTAATAGTTCCTGATGTCCGTTGCACGCTCGGTTGACGCCATTCTCATTGATCCTCCCTGCCCTGCCTGTGTGCATTGCCGTTGGCGATGAAATCGACCTCCTCGATGAATCCAAGGCTCTGTGCATTGTAGAAGGCCTCTATCAGCCCCTCGGGAGTGAAGAAACGGATCTCGATGGTAAGGTTTGCGTATCCAAGCGGTACCTGGTAGCATTTGTTGTTGAATCGGATGGTGCGGGCAGCGGAGACCTTTCTCTCGAGACGGGCGCGAAAGTACCTGGACATGTCCGAAGGGGCCGGCCTGACAGCCTTGATGTTGTCCATATAGCAGTCGAGGGGGGAGGCGCCTATGCCACTGTGGTAGCGGCTGTTGTACTCCTTGAGCCACAGGAACCATTGGGCATTGAGCTCCCGTAGCGAGAGTATGCTGTCCTCAACCAAAGGCAGGAATTGCATACGCACGGTAGAAAAAAAACGCTCTATCTTCGCTTTGCTTGTAGGGGTATAAATCTTTGCATATGATAGAGATATCTCCAAATCTGCACATCCTAGCCTAAGCCTGTTGTCCTTCATCGCCTGCCCATTGTCCGTGAAAATTTTCCTGGGTAGCCCACGTTTTGACAACGCCTCCCAAAAGCAGGTGAGAAGGCTCTCCGCCTTCTGGTTCTTATAGAACTCCCCATGCGTAATGAGCCGGCTCTTGTCATCGATGAATGCCCAGAGCATGGCGGTTATCGTCTTCTCCTTCCCATCCTCTACGATGGTAACCTTGGGTCCGACCATGGCATCAAGCATCCACACATCATTGCAATTCTCCATCTCGAAACGGCGCATGTCCTTCGATTTTCGGGCCTTCTTCTCCTTTTCGTAGTCCTTGAACACCCTGTAGATGGCGGACATCGACACCCGTTCGGAAGGGAGAAAGATACCTTTTTGCGCCGCTACCTTTGCAAGAGTGGTCAGCTTCCAGTCTGGATGCAGTTCCCTGAATCCCCTCAACGCAAGCTCGGTCTCAGTGCTTATCGCGCGATGGCCACCCTTGTCACTCCTGGTCTTCGGGACAAGTCCCTCAAGGCCCTTCTCCTGGTAGACCCTGAGCCACGAATAGATGGCCGCCTTGCTCAGGGTCCTGCGTCCGGAGCCCGGAATCTCATATTCCTTGGCTGCAAGCTCCGTAAGGATCCTTGACTTCTGTCCGTAGCACATATCCCCACCCAGCAGTGGGAATATGACACCGAAACGGAAGATCATTATTTCCTCGTTCTTAACCTGGTCCATTACTTTCCTCCTTGGAAAAAACCTGTAGGAAGGCTATCCCGAGGGGATGCAGAGGCCAAGGAGAAGCCGATGGTGGGGTACTCGGTACCGTTCGAGATTCTGCCTCGATCCGATCTCCTCCCTTGCCAGTTGCATCAGCGATAATGGCGCCGCAAGAAAAGCATTTTTGGTTTTGTCCAGGATTGCAAGAAGCTCATCCTTCCCTTTGGCCTCACCCTGTGAATTGCGTTTGAGGAAGGCGTTCACCCAGGATTTCCTCAGCGATTTCTCTATTGCAATGGAGTTGATGTGACGGCCCATCTCAAGGAAAGAACGTATCGCTGTGACTATGATGTCCACATCGTAGATCCTCATGGAATGGAGGCCTTTGGGAATGAGTGTGAACGTCATCTTGCAGTTGGGGCACAGTTTGCGGTGTACTAGGATTATAAAGCAGCCATTCAGACCGGCTAGATACCGGTTGCGCCACCCATGCCCCTGCAGGTGTGCTCCGCAGATGGGACAGACCCCCGGTTCTGCAGAAAGGTACTTTTCCCTTTCTGCCTGCGTTATCGCTATTGCCATGGATTCCTGTCCGAATACTTGCACAACAAGCAAGAATGTTGCAAACTCTAGAAGCATTATTATTTGCAGGGTGAAGACAACTTTTGAACGGGGAGTCTTCACCCTTTTTCCTTTGAAAGATGAGGAAAATGATACTCCCTGGCACCCTCACTTTCTAGAGCAATTCGTAAATAACAACATCATTCAGTACAAAATAAAGTGCAACTCAATAATCGTGTTCGAACAAAAGGAGTTCGATGCCCTTCTGGATACCGTCATGGGTAAGGATTGGGTTGTCTACTGCAAGAAGCCCTTCAAGGGTTCTGAGGGGGTGTTCAGGTATCTGGGCAGCTACACCCACAGGACTGCCATTACCAACAGCAGGCTTGTAGACGTGACTGCTGGGAAGACAACCTTCACCTACAAGGACTACAAGGACAAGTGCCGGCAGAAGAACATGACCCTGGATAACGAGGAGTTCATCAGGAGGTTTCTCCTGCATGTTCCCCCGTCCGGGTTCACGAGGATCCGACACTATGGAGTCTACTCCTCGGCAAGCAAGAAGACAAAGCTTGCCAAGTGCAAGACATGGACCAGGACCAAGAGCAGGGTACTGAAGAAGGAGACCCTGCAGGAGACCGTCCTGAGACTCTACAAGGTCAATATCTCGGTCTGTCCTGAATGTGGGCTCTTGCTCTCAAGCAGCATCTTCATGCCGGGCGGTCCTCCCTAAACACAATAGAGCATATTCCTTGTATTCAGACCCCTCTGCACTGCCTGGGGGTAAGGGGGTCTATTGTCAAAATGGCATGTCCATGGTAGAAAAGACAGGTCTGCCGGTTCTTCGGCACTTCAGACGCACCCGATATTGCATTTTATGGAAGAGTGGGAGCTTTGATTTCCCCATAGCAGCTGGGATTAGTTCAATGGCATTATTTCAAAAATTCTGTAACAAGGCTCAACTCAGCACGTGTGGATTGAAGCCTCTTGTCTGCGTCTCTAACGAATTTTGGAAATGAATGCTAAGAATTATGTAGTGCTATTACTGGTAATGGGGAATACTTTTGCGATACCGTTGCGTTCGCATTTGCCTTCCCATAAATTTTGCTTCATTGCCAATGGGTGCAATTCTGGGTTGGATTTTACCAAAGCTGTTGTAATCACGGATAACAAGCGTTACATCGAACCAAATGCTGTAACAATTCGACAAAATGAATTCGATGTATTGAAAAAAAATGAATACGAAATTACTCAACGTTTTGAGAGTTTTTTGAAAAAGTATAAAAAACAAATACAACGTGTAAGGAAAAATCCCACTATACCATTAGCACCATGGTGCATATTCTCATCGATGCAATATTTTCATGCAGAACTAGGTCTTTAGGATTCTTAGGATTAGGGTTTCGACAGAATATTGTGGTTGGTAATTCTTATCAGTCTCTAGTGTTATAAAGCCTCCAATAGAGGTCCCTCATCATCCCTGAGATGGGTAATGGCTGGATTCTCAGGATAGTTCTCTCTACAGAACTGAGCAAACATACTCCTATGACACTCTTTAGAGTTCTTTTCATAACACATAAGGGCAGTGTTACTTTGTCTGAAGATATCGTTTACTCTCTTGGCATATTCAAGACTTTTGAGTAGCACGTTCTTTCTGTACCAGTCTAGCGGATCTTGGTGATCACCTTCAATACGTGATTTAGTCATGTGACGTCAAAAAAATCCTCTACAAGTTATTTCTTGCAGAGGATTCATTGTTGCCCCGAGGGCGATTCGAACGCCCGACCCCTTCCTTAGGAGACTACAAAAGGCTAAAATATGTATGGTTATAAATGGTATTAACTATATGTATATTAACAATATAGTAGAAACTATGTGATACTGGAAAATAATAAATAATACATGGTTTTAGTGTCACAATTAGTGTCACAATTTTTAGAAGACTACTTAACACTTGTAATATACGAGAAAAAATCTTTGTACAGGGAAGTGGCTGAAAGACGATGTGTGGTATTGGTCGCTACCTAAAATGAAGGGGTTATAAAGTTCTTGACTCATAAGTCCCCTAGATTAAGGGCAGTTGTGGTTCTTCATTTTCTACAATTGAGACATTCAGGACTTCGTCACTTTTTTCCGACTTGTAGACGACCATGAGTTCAAGTTCTGCATATTCGTGAGCTAATGCAGCTTTTAAGACTTCCTGTTGTTTCTTGGTAATATTATTTTTTCTAACTGTAATCTTTGAAAACTTTTGTCTAGTTGTAATCTCTTCAAGTGTAATAATATCAGTAGACCCTTCTCCGGTATCATCAAAATGTAAAGCTGTAACTCTGAAAGTTCCTTTAACAGAGACTGCCACTGGTAGGTCTTCAGTTTTCTTAGGTGTTTCTCCTAGTGTCTTCAATTCAGCTTTGGTATATACTATACCGTCGATTTCTACGGTGCCTGAAGCCTTTGATAAATTACGATAGAATTGTTTATTTGTTTCTTGGGTATCTTCAAAAACTTTCACCATTGATTCAATATATTTATCAAAACAGACTTGATTGTTTTCAGTAAATATTTCAAGTCTCTTATTCTCTGCTTGTTGCCTTAATTCTTCTAGTTTATACCGGGTACTTTGCGAATTTATGCTAAAAATTGCAACAGCTCCAATTATTAGTGATGCAACGAGTGTAATTTCCAATCCATTCATTCTTGCCATAAGTTTCTCCATTATACCTGAGAAATCAATGTTAAAAAGCGAACAACCAGGGTTTACAGTAACAAAAAGAGCTATTGCTTCCAATTCTTCCTGTGATAATTTAGATACGTACCCATACTTTGCCCATGAAAATACATCATTTATTCTCTTCTGGATATTCAGAAACGCTTTCATAGTTGGCGTGTCAATAGATGATTCATATCCTTCGCCATAAATTTTTAGCTGCATTGCCGGAACCGAGAATTTTAAGTTGCTTGCTGGGAGATCAATATATTCTTCAAAGTTCTGAATAATTTTTTCTGCCCATGCTTCTAATTCTGATATTGAAGAAATGACAATCAAACCAGTGTCTGCCATAAAATTTCTCCTCGAGATAGGGTATTTTAAGTCTCCCAAAAGGTGATACTCACATAATGAATTATGTTTGGCACAATTGAAATAATTAATAATTAAAGATACAACGACAATAAAGGGAAAGCTAGAAAAATCGCAAATAGATATTTTTCTCACATAATTCAAATAATATTTGCGTAGTAAATGAAGTAGTGATATAATCATAAACCGTATTTGGTTAGCGCATAATATTATTTACAGACAATATTATGGGGTGACCGAGTGGCTTATGGTGTCTGTCTGATAAACAGGTGATGGTTTAGATCATCCACGGGTTCGAATCCCGTCCCCTCCGCTTTATAGCCAGCAAGCATTCATTGTTTGCTGGCTTCATATTTATTAAAACCACAAGATCAGGCTATGCATTAAAGAAGAAATATGAAGATTATGTCGGTGATTTACTGGATTCTAATGAAAGCAATGTGGGCTAGATAGCTTTTATGCTAATGCTACTAGCATCTTATGGATGAGGCTGTCGATTATTATCGATGCTTAGTACTCAGGGAGATTTTCTAGGTTGTCTTTTTCTTTATTATTGCCTACCGTCCGGATATAGTTTTTTCCATTTACGCGATATATCTCTACTGCATCTCCCTTGTACCAATTGTCGCCTTTTTTAAATGCAGTAACAAACGTGGTTCCATCCTGGATTTCCTTGACAACTTTCTCGCGCAGCATCTTAGTTGGAGCATTAAGAGTTTCCCCAGTATCTTCCCTAATCTCTACTTCTATGATCCGATCATGATCAGAATCATAATGAACTGCAGTAATTGCATAATCAGCCCATTTTGCCATTTTAGACTCCTTTGATTGAAATTGTAATTCTATTTTTTATCCTTTGGCGGACAAGGATCATTGCCATGACTATCTGATCTTTGGATTTTTGAATCCTTGCCGTGGATGATAAGTTCAGAACCTTGATTTTGATTGATTTTTTCCCTTTATCTATAGCTACTTGTTTTGTGTTAGTATGGGCACTTGCCTGTTTAGCTTCCTTTGTTTCACATCCCAACGCCATCTGGATTTGGTACTACATGATGTTCTTATCTTTTCATATATATTTCTCCTTTTAGAGAAATTGATAACTAAGTATATCGCTTAAAATATGAGAAATTTTGGCTCAATCATAAACCTTGTGGGATTTTGTTAGTCTTAGGGTTCCTGACATAGGTTTTTCTGCTGGCATCAAAGAG
>JAEINL010000063.1 GCA_016342655.1 Sphaerochaeta sp.
CTATTTCGTTTGTGGTGAGTTGGAGCTTCCTAAAGCTACCATCATGTAGCCCTACCCACACGATTCAGCGAATAGCCTTTTTGGCCTTTCGCTGTTTTGAGTGGGTAGCATCATAAACTCTGTCATCGGATTGATAAAACGCAAGGCTAGAGGCTTCAAGAACATGGACAATTTCATGGCTATGATCTATTTCGTTTGTGGTGAATTGGAACTTCCAAAAGCTACCATCATGTAGCCTTACCCACACGATTCAGCGAATAGCCAGGTTTTTCCTTTGCTCTGTTTGGTCTCATGTTATTCACCGAATATGTCTCATTCGCTAATTTCATCAAGAATCCCCTTTTTATCAGCATGGACCTCTTTGTTTGGAAAATAAACTATTTTTTGGATTTATCAATATTTGGAATGTATCGGATGATGAATATTGGCATTGCCTTGTACATAATAGGGGCAATAGGATTCCCTCTCTCCCAGCACCCGCGGCGAGAACTTCTGAAAAAAGGAAGCCTGCTTGTTGCAATACCTGCAACTCTCATTCTTCTGGCAGATCCCGGGCTCCTTCAGTATATCTTCAAACCTGATAACGTTTTTCAGGGAATGCAGAATATTTACATCGGGCTGAATATCATGAACCGGCTATTAAACTACCTTTTTAAGGCAGCCCTTGTCTCCAGCATCATCCTCTCCCTCTGGATTCACCATAAGATACCGAAGATCTTTCGTAAGCGGTCACAGCTGATCATCATAGGCCTAGTGCCAATTCATATCTTGGTATTCATGCTTTTTTACTGGTTCCCCAGTCATTCGATCCATACCTGGCGACTTGCTACCCTGAATCTTATCAGCCTTCCTTATTCGCGATTAATGGCCACACTCATCTTTTTTCTCTCCGTAACATCGGTGGGGGTCTTGATCTATACGAGCATTGTCTATAATTCCTTTGAAATTAATGCACGTCGTCATCAGTCTGGATTCAAGGCACGCATGAAAACGGCAGGTTCCGGTTTGAGGATTTTTACCCATTCGATCAAGAACCAGTTTATTGCGGTTAAATTGCTTGCAGAGCAGGGATCTGTCTCAGGCTCAGGTATTGAACAACTGGAAAGTATCCAGTCAATCTGCAAAAGGACAATTGAGAGGTTAAGCTCACTTCACATTCTCCCTGACCGAATTTCTTTCACCTATGAGTCAATATCGACATCGGCACTTCTCCTTATGCTCGAAAAAGAATTCAGTGACATACATATCCAAAACACAGTCCCGAATGCAATGGTTCGCATTGACGAACATTATTTTTTGGAGGTTCTTCGAAACCTGATCACCAACAGCAAAGAAGCAGTCCGAGATTGTGAGAACTTCAGAATAGTCCTGCATTGCGATCGACAACTAAACTATATTGTTTTCATCATTGAAGATAATGGGAAGGGGATCGAGCCTGCTATTCAAAAACACATTTTCGAACCTTTTTTTTCCACAAAGCCTTCGATCAGCAACTGGGGAATGGGCCTTGCTTTTGCACAGCAACTTGTAGAATCCTTCGGTGGGGCTATGAGAGTTGAAAGTGTCAAAGACCAATACACTAAAATGGAAATATATATTCCGGAGGAACAATATGAATCCTGACAAGGTAATTGGCTGCATAATCGCCGAAGATTTTCTGGAGCTAAATCAGATTTATTGCAGTATCCTGAATCATGAGGCTACCATCAATGTCCTTGCATCCGTAAGCAGTGGTTCTGAATTGGTCAAAGCGGTTGAGATGTATCATCCCGATGTAATTCTCATGGATATAGAGATGGAGAGCCAGAATGCTGGAATTGATTACTGCCGCCTGATAAGCCAAAGATTTCCCGACATACGCATTGTGATTCTTACCTGTCACGAAGAAGAGGAGAGAATCCTGGCGGCCTTTGAAGCAGGAGCTGTCGATTATCTCCTGAAAACGGATTCCATGTCTGATATCATCGCTTCGATAAAGAATGCATACTTTCGAACATCTCCGATACATAGTCATGCTGCCTCAGCCTTGAGGAAAAAGATGAAGGAACTGGGAAGCTACAAGGAAGCCCTTCAACAATTTACCCGGGCATTTATGACTCTTACTCCAGCAGAAACAGGTGTTCTTAAAATGTTGCTAAAAGGAATGAAACAGAGAGAGATAGCCTCGAAGAAATGTATTGAACTGGTAACTGTAAAAACTCATGTAGGTAGAATCCTAAAAAAGTTTGAAATGCAACGCACAAGTGAAGTTCTGACAATTATTCAAACTCTTGATGTTTCAGACTTTGTCGATCAAGCAAAATCTATATAGCCTCATGGTTCGCAGGCACTGAGCTAACTGGTATTGATCTATTCTGGGGTGGAGGTGTATCTATGTTGGCTCGATTTACCGCTGGGAATTTCCTCTCTTTCAATAAGAACCAGACACTTTCGCTCATAGCAGGTGACGTGCAGAAGAACAAAGAACGTCTCTATCAGGCAGAGGACATGAAGCTACTCAAGTTTGGTGCCATTTATGGCGCCAATGCGGCAGGAAAGTCCAATCTGTTCAAGGCAATGTCCTTTGCCTTGCAGGTCCTCTTCTCAGGGACTGCAAGTATTCCCACTACTCAAAGCTATTATGCCTTGATGAGGCCAACAGGGAAAAGTCCTCTAGCTTTGAATTCGAGATCTGCATAGACAAGAAGATGTATGCCTATGGGTTTGAATTGCATATCAGCACAAAGGAAATAGTCGAGGAGTGGTTGGTAGAATTAGGACCGGTTAAGGACAAGAAAATCTTCTACCGGAATACCCGCACTGGACACTACACCTATGATGCCTCCCTGTTGGAACAGCAGTATGTGGAAAGGTTTGAGATATATCTCAGTGATATTCGAACTGTCAGGAACAAGACCTTCCTCAACTACATCATGCTCGATAAGGATGACCTGCATAGGGACAACCCAAAGCTGGTTATCCTAAAGCAGGTCTTCGATTGGTTTTCTTCCCTTGAAATCATCTATCCTGATGCTCCAGCCATAGGGTATGACTCCTTGGCAACAGAAGATCCTCAGCTCATTAAGAAGGCTTTCAAGACATTTGCTACAGGAATAACACAAGTGGTGTTTGAAGAGATATCGCAAGAGAAAGTATTTGAAGGAACCGCTAAGGACATCAGATCAGGCCTTGAGCAGCGCATCCAGTACGTATGTACTGATACGAAGATAGCCAATCGTGCGTTGCGCCTGAATCTGCAGGGTAGGCTGGTATTTGTCACTTGCAAGGATGGTCTGCCCCAGTTCAAGGAAGTTTTGTTTGCCCATAACAATGTGAAGGACCAGTGGTTCTCATTGGGTGAAGAGTCCGAAGGAACAAAGAGGATTCTGGACCTGCTGGCTGTACTGGTGACGGTGAAGGAGCATTCAGTCTTTGTCATTGATGAGATTGACCGGAGCCTGCATCCCCAACTGACCTTGCACTTTGTGAAGAACTTTTTGGAGCTTGCCAAGCAAAGGAACATCCAACTTGTCATAACCACCCATGAGAGCCATCTGCTGGACTTGAACATATTGCGGCAGGATGAAATCTTCTTTGTCGAGAAGGATTTTACAGGATCGAGTACGATCTTTCCCTTCGACAGGTTCAAGGAGCGTTTTGATAAAAGGATAGAGAAGGCCTATCTCGATGGCAGGTATGGGGGAGTGCCTGTGCTTGAGCCATTCTTTATGCCTGAGGAAAGGTGGCTAAGCGTTGAATAGAGGTTCGGTAAAGCGATATGTTGATCTTGCTTAGCAATAAGAGCTGATTCAATTGCTTGTGGAGTTAGAACGATTGAATAAAAAAAATCGGAATGAATCTGTCCGGAAACCGGCGGGACCCACTCCTATAAAAAGTGCTTTTCAACATCTTTTTTGTTCAGCAACAAAATACTACACCAAGCGTATGCTGCCGTCAATCCTGACCGACTCTTGAAACTATCGTTTTTTGTTAATTGCAGTTATTCGAAGATTTCGAATAACTGCAACCTTCTGTAGTTCCCAACTGGCAGGTATCCGATAGTATCGGATAATATCGGATACCTGAATTCCCTTTTAAATAGAAACAGCCGCTGATCGCTCAGCGGCTGTTTAGAGGTGCCAATCGGATTCGAACCGATGTATCAAGGTTTTGCAGACCTTTCCCTTACCACTTGGGTATGGCACCATGTTTAGGACAATGTTGACCATACCAGTTTTCTCCATGATAATCAAGAGATATTTTTTCAAGGCATACAAAGAGGTTCTCCATGCCAAAGAAGTTCATTCCCCAACGAAGCGAGAGTAGCACAAGCATTACCATGGGTCCATTACCGAGCGAGTGGCGGGAAAGCAAGGTGAGATACGTGAGCCCCTTGGGGCGGAAGAGGAGGCAACGCCTCCTCTTTCCAGGTCGTGCCCTGGGGTATTGATACCTTTCATTCAAGACTAATTTGCCTTTTTGCTCCCTTTCTTCATAAGAGGGGATCTTTTACATTGACATGTGAATGTTTATGATTGTATTATGAATATGGAAGCGATAAATGTTCAAAAACATTCATGGAGTATCACATGTCAACCATTCCAGCAGGCAGACACCAGTACATCCTCTCTCTGATTGAAGAGACCGGTACAGTTAACGTAGGCGAGCTTGCAGAAGTTCTGGCAGTAAGTGAACTCACTATCAGGCGTGACTTGGACCAGCTTGCAAAAAAAGGCTTGGTCGAACGTACCCATGGGGGGGCTACCGTACGGAGAAATCTTCCCATCGAGCCTGACTATCTCCAGAAGGCGTCTGAATTTCCCGTCGAAAAAGCATCTATTGGTGCCTCTGTTGCCAATATGGTAGAGGAGGGTGACACCCTCTATATCAACAGTGGGTCAACCACCCTTGAAGTCATCCGCTGTGTCGCAGCCCTAGGCAAGAAACTCACCATAGTGACCAACAATATCGATGCACCTTGGATCTGTAAGGATGCTGAGCATGTCCGGCTCATCCTGGCCGGAGGCGTATACCGCCCCCGATCACACTCAGTTTCGGGCTCGCTCTCTTCACTTCTGGTCTCAGAGGTCTATGCCAACAAGGCGATTATCGGCGTTGATGGCTTTTCTCCCACAGCAGGTCTTACCACCCCCATCCTGGAAGAGGCTGAGACTACCAGGGCTATGATAGAGCACACTATGGGAAAGGTTATCGTGGTCGCCACCAGCAATAAGATTGGGGTGGTCTCGAACTTCAAGACAACGTCCCTTGACCGGGTTGATGTGTTGGTGACCGACCGGAAGGGTGGGCAGCTTATGGAACAGATGGTGACCCCTGAGGGTCTGACAATAGTAATAGCAGATTGAGAAAAGTAGGAGGAACATATGAAATTTATGGATGAGTACGCTGACAATTATGCTGATTGTGCTTGGGTAGGATTTCCTGAACTGGAAGCGTTCATGGAAGAGGCTTTGGTGCATGCAGGAATTCCTGCTCCCGATGCAAAGATCATCGGTGATGTCCTGATACAGAGCGACAAGCGTGGTATCGACAGCCATGGTATCGGGCGCCTGAAGCCAATCTATATCGATCGTATCGATATTGGCATCATGAACCCTGTCACCAAGATCGACGTGATCAAGGACAGTGAAGCTACAGCAGTCCTCGATGCCAACAACGGCATGGGCCATGTGGTAGGGCACAAGGCCATGGCGATGGCTATCGAAAAGGCCAAGAAGTACGGTGTCGGTATGGTTGCAGTACGTAACTCCAACCACTATGGTATCGCCGGTTACTTTGCCACCATGGCAACTGATGCCGGTCTGATCGGGGTCACTGGAACCAATGCCAGACCTTCAATCGCCCCTACCTTCGGTGTGGAGAACATGCTGGGTACCAACCCCCTTACCTTCGGACTCCCTACTGATGAGGAATTTCCCTTTGTCCTAGACTGTGCCACCTCTGTAAGCCAGAGAGGAAAGATTGAGGTGTATGGAAGAGCTGGAAAGGATCTTCCTGCTGGATGGGTCCTCGATAACGAAGGCAAGACCAGGACTGATACACAGCAGGTGCTCAAGGACCTTACCACCGGTAAGGCAGCCCTTACCCCTCTTGGAGGTATCGGGGACCTGACAGGTGGCTACAAGGGCTTTGGCTATGCAACTGTGGTGGAGATCCTCTGTGCTGCTTTGCAGGATGGCGCTTGGATGAAGGCCCTCAATGGCTTTGATGATGACCACAATCCGATTCCGTATCCCCTCGGCCACTTCTTCATTGCAATCGACCCCGAGCACTTCATGGGTCTTGAGACCTTCAAGCGCATTGCAGGAACCATCTGTCGCGAACTGAGAGCAAGCAAGAAGGCTCCAGGGGAAGACTACATCTTCACCGCTGGTGAGAAAGAGTATCTTGCCTGGCAGTTCCGTAAGGAACATGGCTGTCCTGTTCCCCCATCCTTGCAGAAGGTAATGGTCACGTTGCGTGATCGTTTCAAGATGGACTACACGTGGGATTTTGAGAATAAATAACAGTAAGAATGAATAAGGAGATTCCTGTAATGCAGAAACAAGATGAATTGAAGAGAAGGGCGCTGGAATACCACTGCCTTAATGGAGTTCCAGGCAAAGTGTCGGTAGTACCGACAAAGCCCTGTCAGACTTCCGATGACCTGGGCCTTGCCTACACCCCTGGTGTGGCAAAACCCGTGCTCGCCATTGAAGAGAACCCTGAGGATGCATACAAGTATACCTCCAAGGGAAACCTTGTGGCCGTCATCTCCAACGGCACCGCTATCCTCGGTCTTGGTGACCGTGGTGCGCTTGCCAGCAAGCCTGTCATGGAAGGGAAGGGTGTCCTGTTCAAGAGATTTGCAGACATTGATGTCTTTGACCTTGAGCTGGATGAGAAGGATCCTGACAAGATCATAGCCATTGTTAAGGCCCTGAGCCCTACCTTCGGTGGGGTGAACCTTGAGGATATCAAGGGACCTGAGTGCTTTAGGATCGAGCAGGAGCTTATCAAGTGCTGTAACATCCCCATATTCCATGATGACCAGCATGGTACTGCGATCATCGCCACCGCAGGCCTGATGAACTGCTGTGAGATTGTTGAAAAGAAGATGGAAGAGATCAGGATTGTAGTCAACGGAGCCGGTGCTGCTGGTATCTCTTGTGCCAAGATGTTTGTTGCTGCAGGAGCCAAATATGAGAACATCATCATGTGCGACAGCAAGGGCGTAATCTATAAGGGCCGAATTGCCGGAATGACCTCAGAGAAAGAGGAATTTGCAACCGACAGTAAGGTGCGTACTCTTGCAGAGGCTATGGTCAATGCTGATGTCCTGATGGGCCTCTCTGTAGCTGACTGCGTAACATCTGAGATGTTGCTTTCTATGGCCAAGGACCCTGTGGTCTTTGCCATGGCCAATCCCAATCCTGAGATCGACTACGAGTTGGCCATGTCAACCAGAAGCGACCTCATCATGGCGACTGGAAGAAGTGACTATCCCAACCAGATCAACAACGTGCTTGGTTTCCCCTTCATCTTCCGTGGTGCCCTGGACGTCCGTTCAGTCATCATCAGCGAAGGGATGAAGATGGCAGCTGCGAAGTCACTTGCCCTGCTGGCGAAGGAACCCGTTCCTGAGTCTGTTTCGAAGGCCTACGGGGGGAAGAAGTTCAGCTTCGGCAGGAACTACATTGTTCCTAAGCCTTTTGACCCGAGGGTAATCGAGTATGAGGCTGTTGCAGTTGCAAAGGCCGCTTGTGAAGAGGGCCTGGCTGCAAAACCCATCACTGACTGGGAGGCCTACAGGGCTTCCTTGGTCAAGAGAATGGAGAAGTACTGGAACTAGGTTTTTTGCATGTGTCTAGGTGTATGGCCGTCTGGAAACAGGCGGCCATACGTGTCTTTCGGTCAATGCACCCTATCCACAAGAAAAATCTTCAGAAGCTGTGGTGGGGACAAAGACCCTTCCCAAGAGGACCTACGAGCACGTACTGCATTCGTTGGTTCTGTCCTTCACAATCTTGTTGCAAAGGCAATCGTCACCCGGAAGGAAGACCGCATCGAGGAATCCTGTCAGGAATTTAACCGTTTCCCTGTTGACCGTATAGTAAGCCCATTTTCCCTTATTCCTTGATGTTACGATCCCAGCCGACTTGAGCAGCCCAAGGTGATGGGACAGGGTAGGCTGAGCCAGCTTGAAGTAATCCTGCAGATCACACACGCACATCTCGTGACAGCTTAGGATGTGGACAATACAGATCCTTGTCGGATCTGAAATGGCTTTCAATAGTTGGGAACCTTTGGGAAAATCAATGCTCATACATACCTCTGTTATCCAATAGTGCCTTGACGATAGCATAGTTCTTTTAAATATGATATCTATCGATGTGTCGTGATTAGTATATTCTCGTAGTAAAAACTATGAATTTATCAATTTATGGTATAGAAAGGTTTTATATTTTTTTCTGTGAGACCCCTATTGCCGATACCTTGTTTGTCTTACGATTATCATATTGACAAACATGAATGCTAAATCTATATTTTCTCTATCTTTTCATCGTACAACTTGTATATCCACCTAGGGAGGTTTTGGCATGAGCGAACATAAAAATCCGACAGGAATAGGTTTTTTTGAAAAATATCTGACAGTATGGGTCCTCTTGTGTATGGTGACAGGCGTGTTGATCGGAGTCTTCCTTCCCCAGATACCCAACTTCCTCTCCAAGTTTGAATATGCCAACGTCTCTATTCCAGTGGCTATCCTTATCTGGCTCATGATCTATCCCATGATGCTCAAGGTGGATTTTGCCAGTATCAAGCAAGTGGGACAGAATCCCAAAGGCCTGATCGTGACCTGGGTGACAAACTGGTTGATCAAGCCGTTTACCATGTATGCAATCGCAATCTTCTTTTTCTATGTGGTCTATAAGGCCCTCATCCCTCGTGATCTTGCACGGGAGTATCTGGCTGGGGCCGTGTTGTTGGGAGCCGCTCCCTGCACCGCCATGGTCTTTGTCTGGAGTCATCTGACCAAGGGCAACCCTGCCTACACCCTAGTGCAGGTTGCAACCAATGACCTCATCATCCTTGTGGCCTTTGTCCCCATCGTCGGGCTGCTGCTTGGTATTAGTGGGATAGCAATTCCCTGGATGACACTCTTTCTTTCGGTCATACTCTTTGTGGTAATTCCCTTGGGTGCAGGGTGGCTTTCCCGTGTACTGATTACTAAACACCGGAGCCTGGAGTATTTTGAACAGACCTTCATCCCCAAGTTCGGCAACGTCACCATCACCGGTCTCTTGCTTACGTTGGTCATCATCTTCTCCTTCCAGGGAAAGACCATCGTGGACAACCCCCTGCACATAGTTTTGATCGCCATTCCTCTGATCATCCAAACTTTCTTCATCTTTTTCATTGCCTACCTCTGGGCGAAGGCCTGGAAGCTTCCCCACAATGTGGCTGCACCTGCCGGGATGATCGGAGCCTCCAACTTCTTTGAGTTGGCAGTGGCTGTGGCTATCTCTGTGTTCGGGTTGCAATCGGGGGCGACCATGGCCACGGTTGTAGGGGTCTTAGTTGAAGTGCCGGTCATGTTGACCTTGGTAAAAATTGCAAACAAGACCAAAGGCTGGTTCCCCAAGGGCTGATGGTACGCAAAGGTAAAAGTACAACACGCCACCTGGAATTCCAGGTGGCGTGTTGTCTTTACTTTTTCTTTTTTCTTCTGGGGATAGGTTAGTCAAATGGCTATTCGGAAGCCATCCTCTCGTACAGACGCTTGACCTCATCCTTGCTGATCAGTTTTGTAAGAATACAGGCAATGAGGATGATCCCTGGGATATCCACTAAAAGCCGCGTTAGTGCAAACCGAGGTCCCAAGGATGCAATCTCAAATAACAGCATGGGTATCTTGGTGGTTGACCACGCCCCGATGAAAATTAGGATGTTCCTGAAGGCCACACCTTTCTTCATGAATACCGCCGCTACGGGGAATGCCCCGTACAGGGGCCCTGCAGCGGCCGATCCGATTAGAATAGATAGCAATATACCCTTCAGTCCGGAGCCCTCTCCCATGTACCTGCTCATCGTCTCCTTGGAGATCCACACGTCAAGCAGACCAAGGAGAATGAAGACTGGGGGAATCACCAGGGCCATTTCCTTAAGCTGCATGGTGGTGATGCGAGCTACCGATTTCCCAAAATCAAGGTTGAAAACAGTGACACCGAGAAGAATGACGACCATCACCAGCAGATTGCGATATTTTTTCAGTAGTATTTTCATACCAAACCCATCACAAATCCTATCATATAGGCGACTAGAAAAGAAAAGGCGAAGGCCAGAGCATTTCTGTAGATTGCCAGACGCTTGCCAAAATACTGTATCTCTACTGGGAGCGTCACGATACCTACCATCATGAGGGTGGAGATGAAGGCGGCAATCTGCATGTAACCCGCTCCCCCATGTAACAGCATGGCGGCCATTGGGAATGCCACAAATCCTGGGATCAAGGTGATCGCGCCAACCACTGCGGCAAGCAGAACTCCAAGCCAGCCCGAATCCGAGCCGATGATCTTGAGGATCATGGCAGAGTCCATAATGGTAAGGAGAAGGCCTACCAACACAATCACCACGAGAAATTGGGGTAGGATATTTTCAAACGCTTTCCAGGCTTTTTTCAGGGCCTTTTTGGTCTTGGCCTTGTCCTTCATGAAAGAGAGGAGTACCAATACCCCTGTTACAGTATAGAGAATCGCATTCATCTGCTTACCTCGTGTGTTTTGCACTGTATCATGCCTTGAATAGTTCCTTGTTGCAATAGCGGTCTATTTCGGTTTGCCATCCAGCAATGGATGTGCTGGATATCCTTGAACTGCTTAATTGCTGCCCCATTCAGTACTATGGGCCTGTAGTCTCATGGTGCTGAGGCCTCCATGAGACTGGCCACAACAGGATCGTCCCATACCTGATTACGATACCCTGACCAACACTTCTGCACAGAATTCCAATCTGTCGGAAAGCAATGCTCTTTGCCTGCCAGGAAATAGTGGAGAGATAAGAGGCTAGGCAACCATCCCAAAGACAAACCCTGCAACTGTGGAGAAAACAACAACCAATGCTACATAGGTTGCAGTCTTCTTGAATCCCAGTTCGCCTCCGATGACCAGCATGGAAGGAAGAGAGAGACTGGGACCTGCAAGCAGAAGAGCCAAGGCAGGACCTTGTCCCATGCCTGCCCCGAGGAGCCCTTGGATTATGGGAATCTCTGTGAGCGTAGCAAAGTACATGAAGGCACCGGAAATCGCAGCAAAGAAGTTGGCAAAAAGGGAGTTCCCCCCGACAAGGGAGGCAACCCATGCTGAAGGGATCAAAGCCTCATGGCCAGGTCTTCCAAGCAGGAACCCTGCTACCAAGACGCCGCCAAAGAGCAGGGGAAGAATCTGGAGAGCAAAGTCGCGAGTAGCTCCGCCCCATTCGACCAATTCATCCTTGCTAAACCAACGGACCAACGAGTAGATAAGCACAAGGCCAAAGGCGCCTGTAATCCAGTACTTGGCGCGGAAGATAAAATCCCAAACCGAGCTTGCTCCACTGGAGGGAGCCCAGTTGAGGAATACCAGGATGCCGATCATGGAGACCATGAACAGTACCATCTGTCCCAAGGATCGGGCGTCCGGACCACCCAGGTTCTGGAAGAGTCGTTCGTCGGCAAGCCTCTTCTCGTCTTCCTTGTTGAAAATCGCCTGCATGATCAGACCGATGAGGAAAGCGAATACAATAGAGGCCACCATACGGGTCAGCCCCAGTTTCCATCCGAATACCTTATACGAAAGTACAATTGCAAGGATGTTGATCGCAGGTCCGCTGTACAGGAACGAGACTGCCGGTCCGAGACCTGCACCCTTCTTGTAGATGCCCTTGAACAGTGGGAGCACTGTGCAGGAACAGACAGCCAAAATTGCACCCGATACGGAAGCGACCGAGTAGGCGACCATCTTATTTGCTTTTGGTCCCAGGTACTTCATCACTGCCTGCTGGTTGAGGAAGACCACTATCGCACCTGCGATGAACATAGCGGGGACCACACAGAGCAACACGTGCTCGTGCGCATAGTCAGATAGCATCAGGAAGGCTTCCTGGACAGCTCCCACAACCCTTGGGTTGGTGAACGGGATAAAGAATATTGTGAGGAAGATGCCGGTTATGATCAGCAATTTCTTATTGGGAGTAAGATTCTTGGAAGCCATTATTCAATCCTTTGGGCAATCTGATCTGCTACAGATTCGATCAATTCTGCTGTGATGGGGGTATCCCCCTTGATGACATCGAAGTCAGTGGTGATAAAGTGCTCGAAGGAAAGGCCTTTCTCAGTAAAAATCTTTGCACCGCAGCCGACCTTGCAGCCGTCGATCACCACATTCTTATCCGATTCCCTTGCAGAGACCACAAATCCTGAAAGGTTTGCTGCTACTGCCGAAAGGCAGGTCATGCCTCCCTCCCCACGCTCTGAAAGAGTCCTTGCAACCTGGTCTGCAAGCAGGCCGGTATTTGCAGCACCGGAGCACGCATACAAAAGGGTGACTTTGCAATCACCACCACAAGAACAGGCAGCCATTATTTGCCACCCTTGATGAGTGAGAGAATCTGGTCCTTGTTGAGAACTTTGCCCATGCTCTTCACTTCGCCGTCGATGGCGAGAGCTGGGGTTATCATAACGCCCATGTCCATGATCTGGTCGATGTCTGTGACCTTCTCGATGGTTGCATCTATGTTGCCCTCTTCAATTGCCTTGATTGCATTTGCTTCGAGTGCCTTGCATTTGGGACAGCCTGTCCCGAGTATCTGGATATTCATATCGTGTGTTTCTCCTATAGTTTCCATTATTGGAAACTATAGGAGAAGTGTCAATACAATTGATTGACAAAGTTTCCATTTTTTGCAACATTAAACGTATGAAGCATACAATTGACAGTCAGCATGAAGATGCCGCCAAGCTCTTTCGAATCCTCGGACACCCGATGAGGCTGTCCATCATTGAGGCACTGCATGTACGCCCGTGGTGTGTGTGTGAACTTGCCGGCCAGCTGGGGTTGAACAAGTCGGTGACCTCAAAACATCTTTCTTCCCTGAAAAGTGTAGGTATCATTGATATGAGAAGGGAGGGAACCCAAGTCAATTGTGTTCTTACCATGCCCTGTGTCCTGGATATGATGCATTGCATTATCGATCCTCCTTTCGCCAAGGAAGAATCTTTCCTAAGAAATAAGGAGTCCCTCATCATGGACAAGAAACGGATCATGTTTGTCTGTATCCACAACTCTGCAAGAAGCCAGATGTGCGAAGCCTTTGTACGTCATCACGCAAATGACCGCTTTGAGGTGTCCAGCAGCGGCATCGAGGCAGGCAAGCTCAATCCCCTGGTGGTACAAGCTATGGCAGAGATTGGCATCTCTATGGACGGCCACTATGCAAAACCGGCAAAGGAGTTCATCGACAGGGGCGAGGCCTTCGATTACGTGGTGACCGTCTGCGATGAGAGCAACGCCGAGCGTTGTCCTATGTTTCCTGGAAAGCACGAACGCTTGCACTGGGGTTTTCCTGACCCGAGTGATCTAAGCGGTAGCGTTGATGAGAAGCTGAAGGCAATTCGACCCATCCGTGACGCAATTCAAAAACGGGTGACCGATTGGCTTGCAGGCAATTGAACCTTGGAAATATCTGATACAGGAATCTCAACGCTTGTTGCGTTTTTCTGTACATGAAACGCACATGAGAGCCTCTGGGACATGTTCAAGGCGCCCAAGAGGAATGTCTTCACCGCAACGGATACATATCCCGTAGGTCCCCTCGTCCAATCTTTTCAGGGCATTCTCGAGCCGGACCAAACTATTTTTGCTCACAGCCATCACATGCTCATTTACTGCCTTCATCCCTATTGCATCCATCCTTGTCAGTCTCCCCAGGCTTACACTTGGCTCTACGACCTTCGTAGTGTCCACCATGTGTTCCAGGGATATTTTCAGTTCGGCAATCCTTTCCAAAATCAATAGTTTCGCTTGCGTTTTTTCTTGCTCTGTCATATCACCTCTCTCTCTTGTCCTGGATTTCTGGTAGTTATCCTATCTTCAGAAGTTCTTTCATCTGGTCCTTAGCCTGGTCGAGGATGGTGTTGTACTGCTCATCCAGTTGGGCTAGGTTCTTATCCAACAGCTTCATGAACTCAGGATCCTGTTCGGGCCTGAGCACGAAGTTAGGACCATACTGCTGGCGCATCTGTGCCTGCTTCTGTTCCAGATGAGGACCGAACTGTTGTTTCATCCTTTCGATGAGATCCTCCTGGTTTGTGAGGTATTGGGTAAAGAATTCTTCTACCTTCGATAGCAGGGCTGTAATCTGCTCATCGCCTTCGGCAATGATTGATCCCAAGGAAACAAGATGGGGAAAGGATTCCTTGAAGTGAGGAGTCCTGGGAAGGGCAAGGTTGGAGAGCAGGGTCAGGGCCATACCCTCTCGTATGGTCTGTTTCTCTTCCTCTGGAACTGCATCGTACTTCTTCTGGGTATCCTCCGCCTTCACATCGATATCCATCAGGAAATTAGCTGCAAGCTGCCGCCCTTCCTTAATTTTCTGATCGTGGCGTATCTTTGCAGGATCGGCCTCCAAAGAGGCAGTCTTCTCTACGGCTAGTTCCCAAGCTGATTTTATAATGGCCATTGTGTACTCCTTCCAACTTTTACTAAGATAGCCAACTTCTCTCTCTTGGACAAGTCTGCCATTGGTGATACTCTCAATTCATGCTAACCGAACATACGATAATATATGCTTTTGACCTCTTCGGCACCTTTATCTTCGCCCTAACCGGTGCGGTCAAAGGTGTCCGTAGCAAACTTGACATCCTTGGTGTTGTTGTCTTTGCCTGCACCGTAGGCTGTGGTGGTGGGATGTTCAGGGATATGGTGATAGGGGCAACACCAGTTGCCGCTCTGACAAACAGTTCGTATATTATGCTATGCGTAGTAACAGGCCTGGCCGTATTTTTCCTAGCCCCTACGTTTGTGGGTAGGTGGAGAGTTATCCTCTTCTCTGATGCCTTGGGTCTGGGAGTATTTACAGCCATGGGCGTTGCCAAAGGCGCCATGTACGGCATTGGTCCTGTGGGACAGCTTCTGTGCGGCGTCTTTTCTGCAGTGGGTGGGGGTATGGTCAGGGACATCATGAGCCGCTCTGTCCCAACAGTCCTTACCAGTGACTTCTACGCCACAGCTTCCCTGCTGGGGGGCATTGTCTATCTCCTGTTGGAAATGACAACTCTGAGCCTGTTGCCCAAGTTTCTGATCACCATGATGGTGGTCTTCATCATTCGCCTGGTTGCCATCAAATACAAGGTGCATCTACCAGTAGCGAAGACAGCATTGCCAGTGGAAGACCATCTGAGCCTGTACCGATAAGAGTAAGGAAATACTATGAATTCCAGTCCTGTGTTTTACGAAGAACCCTATCTCAAGAGTCTCGAAGCTACCGTTGTCGCCGTCACCGAGGAGGGGGTTGTTCTTGATAAGACCGTCTGTTATCCCGAAGGGGGAGGCCAGAGTGGAGACAGGGGAAGCGTTGGCGGCTGCCCCCTTCTTGATACGGTAAAAGGCAAAGATGGTGTGATCCTGCACAAGGTTGAGAAGCCCTCCTTTGCTGTGGGGGACACGGTCCTCGTCGAGCTCGACTGGGATCATCGCTATCACTACATGCAGATGCACACAGCCCAGCATGTGGCCAGCGGCATCATGCATTCTCTCTTCTCCATAGGGACGGTGAGTGTGCATCAGGGGGAGAGCCTCCTCACCATAGAGACCGACCAAGATGAAATACCCTCTTTGACCTGCTACGCCATCGAAGATAAGGTGAACCAGAGTGTTCGGGAGGGGCATCCCCTTCGCTATGAGGTCCAGTCACAAAAGGATGTCCTCAAGCTACCGCTAAGACGATCGGTCAAGGTGGAGAGCGAGGAGGTCCGACTGGTAATCATCCAAGATGTTGATATTGCGGCCTGTGGAGGGTTGCACCTTGCAAATACAAGCGAAGTGGTCCTTTTCCAGTATGAAGGCCAGGAGAAACTGCGTGGGCATGTTCGCCTTATCTTCTCTGTAGGGAAAGAGGCTAAAAAGAGGATACGGGAGAACAAGGCCATGGTCGAACAACTGTGTACCTTGCACTCTGCCCAACGGGATACCCTCCTGGAGGTTGAGACCAGATTCATGGACCAAGTGGCTCAGACTCGATACCTTCTGGGAAAGAAGTCAGAGAGGGTGGCCTCTCTGATGTTATCTTCCCTTGTCGGGAAAGCCGATCTGGTCAAGGAGGTACCCCTTGTCCTTTGGGAAGTCGAGGAGGACATCGACATGAAGCAGGTAGCCACTGCGTTCATCCAAGTGGAAGACCTCGCCCTCTGTGCGGCAAAAGTCGAGAAGGGTAAGCTGCTCTGGATGGTAGGCCTTGCAGGCAAAGCCTCCACCTTGGTGGATTTCAATGCTTCGAGGAAACAACTGTTGGACCCAATCTCTGGGAAGGGAGGGGGAAAAGGTTCCCTCTTCCAAGGGGTCGGTACAGGCGTGCCTAAAACTTTTTTCTCCTCATTTACCAAGGTGCTCTATGGAAATGATTAATTGGATCAAGAGACTCTTCTCCAAAGAGAGTTACCTTCTTGAAGATGGAACCCTTAACACAAAGGTTCTCGTAAGGAGAACGCTTACCCTAACAGCCTCAATCCTTGTCCTCTACCTGCTGGTCATGAAGCTGTTGTCATTTACAGCCATAGGAAAATCAGAGGTACTGAGACAGTTTGTCCTTGATTTTGGCGTAAAGGGTGTAGCCCTTTATGTCTATTTGATGGACCTGTTGGTGTTTCCCCTCTCAGTTGATTTCATTTGGGCCTTTGTAATGACCTGGCATCCGCTTCAGGCAATCCTTGTGATGGGAACCAGCTCTGTGGCTGGAGCCTTGAGTGCCTACCTGGTCGGCAGACTGGTAAGACTTATCCCTCCCATCAGACGATGGGTCATGAAGGTCTCGGGAACCCATGCTGAGGAGCTCATAGCTAAGTATGGAGTGTGGGGCATTGTCATCAGCGGCCTCACCCCCCTTCCGTATTCAACTATCTGCACCGTTGCAGGGGTCGTCAAGCTCAATCCCTATCTATTCTTCTTGGGGACTCTGATACGGTACGTCAGGATGGCAATTTACTATTTTATCTTTGCCGGCCTTATCTACATTAGCTAAGGGCTGTCTTCACTTCCTCAATAACCATTCTGGTTCTCGTCGGTGCATCGCCCACATACTCCTCTGCATTGAGGGAAGAGAGCACCTCCTCCTCTTGCATGAGGGAAAGAATGGTTTTGTCAGTGCTGAGCATCTGTGCGAGGGTATTGGCTTCACCCTCCTGCACCTCACTCCATGCCTTGAGGCTGTAGTGACGGATAAGCTCATGCATCTCCTGCCGGTTGGCTCCTCTCCTGCCTAACTCCATGAGCAGGCGTTCACTTGCTGCAAAGAGGCCATAGGTTGCAAGGTTCCTTTTCACTCCACTGCGGTGGATCAGCATGCCCTTCACCACCTTGGTAAGGGTGCTCAAGATCTCATCGGTTGCCAGGAAACACTCCGGAAGGGTGATACGTCTGTTTGCACTGTCGTCGAGGGTTCTTTCCAACATGGTGGAAGCGGCGTTTTGCCAGAGAACTTCGCTCTGACTCGACACAAAACGACAGAGACTGTCGACTTTTTCGCAGTTGATGGGATTGCGCTTGAAAGGCATCGCAGACGAGCCTACCTGCTTCGATCCGAAGGGTTCGCTCCACTCCCCAATGGGAGGGCTTTGGAGTAGCCTGAAGTCCAGTGAGAACTTGTACAGCGTACAGCAAAGACCTGAGAGGGCGCTGACGATTCTCCAGTCCTGTTTTCGGGGATAGACCTGGGTAGCGGCTGTGAAGCTCTTCAGGCCTATACTGTCCATCACAGCCGTTTCCAGTTCGAAGGCACTCATGCCCCGCCCCTTGAGCAGCTCGGTATAGCTTGCGCTGGTTCCCACAGCACCTTTGATGCCTTTCCCTCTGATATTCAGAGCTACTAGCTCTAGCGCCTTCAGGTCCTCAGCGAGGTCCTGGGCCGTCTGGGCAAAGCGGTAGCCAATGGTGGTGGGTTCAGCAGGCTGTATATGGGTGAAGGCCATGCAAGGCACATCAGCGAAGGCTTCCATCTTTTCGAGGAAGGCCCCTAGCAAGGTCTTGGTCTGTGCTATGATAAGCTCTGTAGCGTCCCTGAGGCGTAGGGCATCCATATTGTCCAGGATGTCCATGCTGGTTGCCCCGAGGTGGATGATGCTCCCCCCTAGGGGACACTGTTCGGCATAGCATTTGATTTCGGCCATCAGGTCGTGATGAATCTCGGCCTCGATTTCTGAGGCCCGTTCGATATCGATGTCGTTCTTGTGCTCGATTAGTTCGGCAAGTTGCCCCTCGGTCACCAGGCCTGCTTGTTTCTGTGCAGTTGCCAAGGCGATCCATATCTGCCGTAATAGGCGGCGCTTTTCCTTTTCACTGAAAAGGATCTTCATGGCAGGGCTGCCATAGCGCCAGGTAAAGGGGGAAATGTAGGTTTCATGGGTATAGCTGCTCATTGATGCCTCGCTTTACCCATGAATGTACCCTGCATTTTATTCTAGGTCAATGCATCCTAATTTACATACCTGATGCTTTCCCAAGCCTTGTTATACATATCAAGGTTGACCCCCAAGTCGTCCTTCAGCTCATAGTTATTCAGCATGTCTACTGTGTAGAATGGCTTGGTGGTAGTGAATTGTTCAGCTGCAGTGTTGACTGAGGCGGGGAAGTGGAAACGGTCGAGGAACTGTGCATAGTTCTCGGGTTGGTGGATGAAGTCTATAAAGAGCAGGGCCAGGTCGTAGTTTCGGGCACCCTTGGGGATGCACATCGAATCGATGTACATCGGACCTCCATCGGCGGGGAGGAAGAAGTCGACACTGTCCCACTTCTCTTCAGGAAGCTCCTCGAAGATGGCCTCCGCATATCCATGGGCTACCCAGTACTCTCCTGAGGCAAAGCCCTTGGCAAACCCTTCAGCATCAAACTTGACAAGGTTGGGCTTCCACTTGGTGTTGACGAGGACTCTCGCCTCTTGGAGCTCGCGCTCATCGGTGGTATTCACCGAATACCCTAGGTAGGCCAACGCATCGCCGAGTACCTCGCGCATGTCATCCATCATGACCATGCGATTGGCAAACTTGGTGTTGCCAAAGATATTCCAAGTCTTCTCATACTCCTTGGCCATCTTCGTGTTCACAGCAATACCAGAGGCTCCCAAGTAGTAGGGTACTGAATACTCCATCTTGGGGTCATAGGTGGCCTTCTCAAGGGCTAGAGGTGTGATAAATTGCAAGTTAGGAATCTTGGAGGTGTCAATTTTTTCAAGCATTCCCTCATGCATCATGATGGAGACATAGTCCCCTGAAGGGAAGATGATGTCGTAGCCTGCGTTGCCGCTGGCCTTGAGCTTTGCGAACATCTCCTCGTTGGAGGCGAAGTAGTCGAGGATTACATCAACACCATACTCCTTTTCGAATGCTTCGATCACGGAGTCTGGGGTATAGTAGGACCAGTTGTAGACATAGAGCTTTTTGCTTTTTGTGGTGTTCTTTTCATTGGTTTCAGCTTTGCTGCACCCGGTGAAAAGCAAGACGGTCATGACGAATAGCATGAATACGATAGAAAGGTGTTTGTTGGTAGGTCTGCTCATAGCAAAACCTCCTCTACCATGGATTCTGCCCGTCCAGGACAACATACGCCATACCCTGGATCGGTGGTTAGGAAAGAGGCCTTGAAGACAAGGCACGGCACAACTGTGTTCAGGCTGGAATACAAAGGAGAAGTGTGTATGTGCTGATTTGCTTGAACATTGCTATCTCCTTCATATGAATGAAATGTAGCCCCATAATTGGGTATTTCTATCTATGAGTCAATACCATGAAAGACAAAAAAAGGGAAAAATGAAAGTATTTTTACAAATGGTAGCAATGTATTGCCCTGCATATAATTGTTTAGACAGCTTCTGCTGCCTCTCTCATCCTTTGTTCCCCTAGCTGGAGGGTAAGAAGTGTATTGCTGGAAAGTTTGTCCAGATCATCCTCTTGAAGAGCCTTGCTGTTGGATGCATTGGCCCTGTTGCGGATAATGGCTATGCAGAATTTGGCATACAGGCCGGCAGCATCGTCTGCCTGTGCGTATTCCTGGACTCTAGCCTGCTGGAATACACTAGGGTCCAGTTCCAGACTCGTTGCAATCTCTTCCATATCCAGCTGCAGGGCTTTGGAAATCTCTTCATCCTGCAGAAAAGAACATACGTAGGCATAGTTTTCCAAGAGGATTGGTTTGAACAGATTCAATTGCAGCTGGGGAAGGCTTGAACCCATGTAGATATTCAAGACGCTGTTTCTTGTGGAACACGTCTGTGATATCTCAGTTGCAATATCCGAAAGCAACTCGCTATACGTGGCAATGGTCTTTTCCGTATTCATGTATGACCTCTCTCTCTACAAGGTAGTATGGAGAAGGCATAAAGGCAATGAAAGATGTAGGTGGGTCATAACAGAAAAAGGGAAGAATTACTCTTCTTTGTTTTTCTGAATACGTATATCCTACTGCCAATGTCAGGACATACAGAACGGAACCCTATTGTAGCGCGTATGCAAATCATCACAGCCATGGTTGTGTTTGGCACCATCGGTGTGTTTGTCAGGTACATTCCCTTGGCTTCTTCCGAAATAGCGCTATGGAGAGGCTTCATTGCGTTCTTGGTCCTTTCCCTGTTCATGTGGGTCACCGGCAGGTACTCCGGCCTGTCGAAGTACAGAGCAAAGCTTGGAAAACTCTTTTTTTCTGGGGTGGCGATGGGGTTCAATTGGATCTTGTTGTTTGAAGCCTACAGATTCACCAGTGTGGCGCTATCGACGCTGAGCTACTACTTTGCTCCGACCCTTATGGTCATCGGAAGCCTCATTGTTTTTCGGGAACGGCTCACTTTCAGGCAGGTTCTCTGCTTCATGGTTTCAACAGCAGGCCTGGTCCTGATCATCGGCGTATCGGCAGGAGGTTCAAACGACCTGGTCGGCATCCTCTTTGGCCTTGGGGCGGCAGTGCTCTATGCCTTGGTGATACTGACCAACAAGGCGACTGGGGCGATCGACGGCCTGACCAGGACCTGGATCCAATTTGCTGCTGCGATTATCGTATTGGCTCCATATACCTACCTAGCCGGCGGCTTCCATATCCTGGAACTGGATCGAACAGGGCTTGTGAGCCTCCTGATCCTGGGGGTGGTACACACAGGAATCATCTATTACCTGTACTTCTCCGCTCTTGCTCACCTCAAAGGCCAACAGGTTGCAATCCTGAGCTATATCGATCCGATAGTAGCGGTAGTGCTCTCCGTCGTACTCCTGCAAGAGAGTATAACCCTGTTGCAACTTGGTGGTGGCTTGATGATCCTAGGTGCGACCTTACTGAACGAACTGAAACGAAGGCCCGTCCGTATCTAGTACAACGTTCCTGAAATAAGTATACAATAATAAAAACTCATGCTATGCTAGCCTTATCAAAGATAAAGGAAG
>JAEINL010000064.1 GCA_016342655.1 Sphaerochaeta sp.
CTTCTTCATATTTCAATTATACAACACTTAACAGGTGAATAGTAGTGTTTCAATACATATTGTCAAACATAGCCAAAGCTTTTGAGGCGTAGTTGTCAGCTTCGCCGGCCACATCGAAATGAATTGGTATCTGCTCGGGAAGTCTGTCATACAGGATGGCCGAGAGAATGAGTGGCATCAGGCACACTAGGGTGGTTATGACCATTGTCTTGTCAGTCTTGCGGTCCATGGCTTGTATTGCCTCCTGTGTATTGGGCACACCAAAGCATTATTTCCTCAAAGACTGAGGCATTCAGCTCGTAATAAATGAAGTTCTTGTATTTGGTCTCTGTGATGAGGGCTGCTTTTTTCAGTTGGGATAGGTGGTAAGAGACTGTTGCCGAGGTGAGATTCTCTACCCTGGACGCGATATCTCCAGCTGTGAGCCTGCCTTCCTTGAGCATATCAAGGATTTCCCGTCGTACAGGATCAGATACTGCTTTCATGGTTTGTGAAAATCCCATAGTACCTCACTATTTAGATATTATTCTAAATAGATAGTACTGGCATACCTTATACAGGTCAAGTTGTTGTCTTGTCAGGACCAAACTGTCTTAGTCGCTCTCCTGAGGCTCAGATAATCTATCATCGCGCTTCCTCTGTGTGTGAGGATATACCAGACAAGGTCTGCGATCTCTGTAGGATCGATCAGATCCACTTCGTCTATATCAGGTCTGATAGAACTGATCATTTCGGTAGCAACCCCACCAGGAGAGAGTGTGTACACACGGATACCCTCTTGTTGCACTTTCCCACCGATTGGAGTTTGAAGAAGTAGCTCCTGTGCCCTTGCCAGGGTTCTGCTGTCTCTGCCGGCGATACACACATTGATGTCGTTTTCTGTGAGTTTCTGGGCTATATGGAATCCAATGCCCCTTGAAACGCCGTTTACGATTTCACACTCTCCGCATACGCCTTAGGCGTCATGTTGGTCTTTGCCTTGAACACCCTGATAAAGCTGCTTGAGCTGTTGAACCCCACTGCCTTGCTGAGCTCAACTACCCTGATCAGGGGATTGCCCTTGATCATCTCGCACGCCCGTTCGATCCTATAGTCATTGAGGAAGGTCTTGAAGTTCTCATTGCTGAGCTTCTTAAACAGGGTACTGCAGTACTTTGCTGAGATGTTGCAGTGGTCTGCTATGTCGTTGAGCATGATGTCGTCATCAAAGTTTGCAAATATGTAATCCTGCATGGTCTTCAAGAGGATGTCGTCAGAAGATTTCTTCCTGTCGTGTATGGCATGTGCAATGGAGGCGAAGTTCTTGCGCAGTCTTTCCACCATCCTTTCGCTTGCCCAGTTCTCATATAGCCAGGGAAAGTCGAAGTTTTTCTCCAAAAGCTCCATCGGGGTTATCTTCAACTCCTGCATGATTCGTATAAGAGTTCCTATTAACGAGTACATCAGGTTTCTATGGGCCTCATTGGAAAGGGTCGTTACTTCGAAGTTCTCCTCAATGATGCCATCGAAGATGGTCAGAGCCTCTTGCTGTCCTGCAATGATAGCTTGGACGAACTTGTTTTCCAGGGAAAGCGGATAGAAGAAGCTGTTGCCTCTGTCCTTTGGGATGTCGTGGGATGTTATGAACAGGTTCTCTTTGGTAGCATATTTATACTCTGCAATGTGAAGTGTCTCTTTGTATGAGATGGCGATGGAGGAGATGCCTGCCCTGCATGCACTGAGGAAAATGGAGAGGTGCACTGCAAGCTCCTTCAGGGAAGATATGCCTCCAATGAGCTCTTTTGCCTCCTTTTCATTGTCGGATTGCAAGATGATGGCAAAGGAGCTGTAGGAGATGTTGACGTAGTAGAGGTTGTATGCTGATTGGAGGGTTTGGATATAGAGATGGATATGGTTCTTCTGTAGCTGGAGGAACCAGTCGTTCTTTTCAAAATCCTCGTTGATGGCATGCATCTCTACCAGAGCAACCAGATACTTGGCATGCATCTGTGTGGGTTCCAAAGGGCAGATACTCGATGTGGGGATGCCGAAGATGAGCTCACGGTAGTAGCGTTGCACCGTGAGGTTGTTGGTCTCCTCGATGGCCTGTGCAAGCTTCAGATTCAACTGTTGCAGGGTGTTGAGGTTCTCCTCAAGTAGCTTGAACTCGTCTATGGTCGATCCCTCCTTGTTCAGGTTGGGCAACTTGATGAGTGTCTGCCTAATAGGGGAGTAGAGCTTCGAGGCCCAGTGTAGAGAGAGAAGCAGCAGTGCGACAGAGATAGCCATCAGGGGCAGGAAGAAGACTAGGATGGCATAAAGGGCTCTTATCGGGGCCGGTTCATACTCCAAGGCGATGAACAAGGATAAGGCTGAAGGGTGCAGTACAAAGATGGGTTTTCCCCTGTAGGCATGTTCTGTAAGGCTCCCACTGGTTGGATGTTCGAACAAAAATGAGAGTTTATCCTCGTAATGAGCTCCTTGTTGGATAGGAAAGAGAAAATCCTTGCCATAGACGAAGGCGAAAGGCTCGCCTCCGAGCAAGGTTTTGATGGGGATGTGTATAAGATAACAGAGGCTTCTCTCTCTAAAGGTATACTTTTTCAGCAGGTAGAGAGCCTGTAGGGTAGCATCTACATATACAGGGGCGATCATCTCCTGTGCAGGGGAGAGCAGAAACTCTTTCCAGGATGCGAGGGAAATGCCTGACCCCTTCATACTGAAGAAGTCTTTCTTGCGCACCGTCCCGTCGCGCGTGATGACGAAGGAAGTGTCATCATCACTGGTAATGCCGATGTCATATTCAAGACCGCTCAGGTTGGTGGTCGCCTTTCCCAGGTCCTCATAGATCTTCCTGGCATAGAAAAAATACTCCTCATCGGAATCAGATTCGATCCATTGCTGTACGTGCTCCTCATTGTGCAGGATGTTGAAGGTGTTCTCTATGATACCCATCGCAGCGCGAGCGGCATCGCTTTTTGCCTGTAAGGTGGCTCTTAATGCAGTGCGATAGGTAGCGTTGTTTGTCTGGATCATCACAAAGGAGAAGAATCCTCCCAAAAGGAGGATGATGGCTATGGCGATGACCGTGAAGGTGTGTTGTAACTTTGTCTGGTAGGTTCCCCGTGCTTTGAAAGGCTCTCTCATATGGGTGAGTATATACGAAATCTGGCCACAAACAAAGATAGTACATTCAGCGAACCAGGGATAATGCTTGCAATAACTCCAACCTCTGGAACCTAGGAGGTGTTTTCACGTCATGTTCCTTCCTTATTCCAGTTATCGCAGACCCGTGCTGGAATCCCCCAGTATTTCGATATTTTTGTAGATACAGGGATTTTTGTAGATGCCCAAGGTTTTTGGTTCTTCCGTAATAATAGCAATCCTTAGAGAAAAATGTATATATACAGGACAATTTTGACATGGGAGAATCCAAGTGCACATGAAGGGATATTTGTGAGGAGTTGTTTATGAAGAAGAGAGTGGACAAGGGATTTGATTTGGTCAGAACAACCTTTGGTTCCCGTATCAAAAGGACGATGGTCAGGGACTGGGATCTGTACCTGCTATTGATCCCAGGCCTCATCTGGTTTCTGATGTTCTGTTACAAACCGATGTATGGCTTGCGAATGGCTTTTTATGACTACAATTTATTCAAGGGCATGAAGGGAAGTACCTTTGTGGGACTTGCCAACTTCAAAGAGTTTATGGGAGGACCTGACTTCTTCAGGACAGTCAAGAATACCTTCATGATCTCGTTCTGGCAGATAGTCATCTGTTTTCCTGCACCTATCATCTTGGCTATTGCCATTACGGAGATGAAAAACAAGTTCGTAAGCAAGCTTACCCAGACAGCTACCTTCCTTCCTCACTTCATCTCAGTAGTGGTCGTATGTGGTCTGGTCGTCAACTTCCTCTCTCCCTCTACAGGAATCATCAACCTGTTGCTGAACAAGCTTGGCCTCGAATCCAAGTACTTCATGGTAATGCCTGAGTATTTCCGCGGGGTGTATACAGGGATGACCTTATGGCAGAATGCTGGTTTCAATGCGATTGTCTATATCGCAGCCCTGATGGGTATCGATCCCCAGCTGTATGAGGCTGCCATTGTCGATGGTGCCGGCAAGTGGAAGAAGATTGTCCATATAACGGTCCCTTCCATCATGCCAACTGTGGTGACGATGTTTGTCCTGCAGGTCGGAAAGATGGTCAAGGTCGGCTACGAATCCATCCTGCTTCTCTACAAGCCTACAACCTATGCAACCGCTGATGTCATTGCAACCTATGCCTATAGGGTAGGTATTGGCAACCGCAACTATGGCCTTGCTACAACAGTAGGCTTGTTTGAGGCTGTCATCGCCCTGATCATGGTCGTCGGTGCCAACAAGCTCAGCAAGCGCTTCACCGAATCGACAATCTGGTAGGTAAGAGTATGAAAAAAATTGAAATCTTTAATTGGAAAAAAAATGCAACGGCTAGGGTGGAAAAGAACGGGACAAAGGTTTTGGGAAAACAAAACCAACCAAAGCATATTCTCGAAAGCAGGGGAGAGAAAATCTTCAATACTGTGATGATTGCCCTTGGTCTGCTCATTACGCTGGTAACCTTGTACCCTATTTGGTATACCCTCATAGCTTCGGTGAGCAACCCTCTTCTTGTGGAGAATGGATCAGTACTGCTGCTTCCCAAAAGGATATCCTTTGACAGCTATGTGCAGGCTGCCCAGAAGGATGGGCTTTGGGTCGCATATGCAAATACCATCTTCTATACTGTTTTTGGTGTTTTGGTGAATATGGCCTTTTCCACAACGATGGCCTATGCCCTTTCAAGGAAGAGACTGGGATTCAGGAAATTCTTCATCTTGTTCACCGTCTTTACCATGTGGTTCAATGCAGGGATCATCCCTCTGTTCATCACCTTCAAGGATTTTGGGCTGTTGAATTCAAGAAGTGGGATCCTCTTTGGGTTTGCGATAAATACGTACAACATGATTATCCTCAAGAGTTTCTTTGAACAGGTCCCTGATTCTTTGGAAGAGGCTGCCTTCATGGATGGTGCGAGCAATATCCGCATTTTCACCACCATATATTTGCCCCTTTCCAAGCCGGCTTTGGCCACAGTGGGTATGTTCTATGCCGTGAACAGGTGGAACAGTTACTTCTGGGCAATGAACCTTCTGCGTGATGACAACAAGATGCCCTTGCAGGTCCTTTTAAAGAAGCTGATCGTAGACCGCGTTGTCAATGAGACTGAGGCTGCCATCGTCACAGAGCAGTCCCTCTCGTCCCCGACAACAGTCATCTATGCGATCATTGTGCTTGCGATCATCCCCATGATGGTGGCCTATCCGTTTGTGCAGAAGTATTTCAAGAGCGGTATGACCATTGGGGCTGTGAAGGGCTGAGCCGATGGAAGAAGGGTTTTGAGTTCTTACATTGTTTGTTTTTAGTGGGTAATCCACCAAAGGAGATAGTATGAAAAAAAGAATTTTCGTAGTGTTGCTCGTTTTGCTTGTCGCTTTCAGCGCATTTGCAAAGGGAGATTCGGAAAAAGGACCTGCAACAAAGGCAGATGACAAAGTATTGACAGGGGCACTTGCCAGTGCAACCCCTAAGGAATTTACCATATTCCTAAACTTCAACAATATGCCTTTCAATATGGATTGGCCTGTATGGAAGAAGGCTGCCGAGATGACCAACGTCTCTTTCAAGGGCATCATTCCCCAGAGCAATTCAAATGAGGAAGAGGCTTTCAACCTGATGCTCTCCTCCGGCGACCTTGCTGATGTGATAGGCTTCAAGAGCATTGCAGTGCTTGAGGAACTCGGTCGTGATGGCGGACTTATTCCCTTGAATGACCTTATCGACAAGTATGCCCCCAACATCAAGGCCCTGATGGACAAGGATGTTGTCTTTCGCAATGCCAGTTACTCCCTCGACGGGAATATCTACAATATCCCCAAGAACCAGGAGCTGTTCAGTGCAGAGTACTGGTGGATTCGCAATGATTGGCTCCAGAAGCTGGGCCTGCAGGTCCCTTCAACTGTTGATGACCTCTACAAGGTGCTGACTGCCTTTAGGAACAATGATCCCAACGGCAATGGCCTCAAGGATGAGGTACCCCTTTTTGACCGTGCGGGTTGGAAGATGCCAGATGAGTATCTCTACCTCTGGGATACCTCAACTGAGTTCTATGTTCGCGATGGCAAGATCGTATTCGAACCTCTCGAAAAGGATTTTAAGGTTGGCGTGAAGAATATCGTCAAGTGGTATAAGGAAGGCCTTATCGACCCTGAAATCTTTACCCGTGGACCTAAGAGCCGCGACGTACTGCTCAGTGCCAATCAGGGTGGTCTGACCCATGACTGGGTTTCCACAGGAAACTATAATAATACCCTCGCCAAATCCATTCCTGGCTTTGAGATGGTAGCATTTGCCCCTACTATGGATCAGAATGGCAACAGGGTTGAACGAACCAGCAGGTTCCCCGGCGTTGGTTGGAGCATCTCCTCCACTGCTAAGGATCCGGTCACCATCATGCGTTTCTTCGACTTCTGCTTCTCCCCTGCAGGGTATGAGCTGATGAACTGGGGTATTGAAGGCGAGACCTTTGCCCGTAATGCCGATGGAACCAAAGCCTTTACTGACGTCGTAATGAAAAGTGAAATGAGCCCTCTTGGCTATCTTCGCAGCCAGGGCGTGCAGTATAGGATCGGCATGAAGCAGGACCAGAATTACGAATATGCTTTCATGACCGAGGCTGGAAAGAAGGCAACCAAGCTGTATAACGACAACTTGGATTGGTTCCGCCTTGACCAGGCCCCCTATGCTGATGGCGTGCTCGGTCTGCGTTATACCCCTGAGGACGAATCTGCATATCAGAAGATCATGGGCAATATCCGTCCCTACGTCGATGAGAAGTTCCAGTCCTGGATGCTTGGGACCGCTGACTTTGATAAGGACTATGATGGGTTCGTCAAGGAGCTCAAGAGCCGTGGTATTGACAAGGCGATTTCGATCAACCAGAAGGCCTATGAGACCTACATGAAGAAGTAACTATTGTGCTGTATCCAGAGCGGGGAACATGTTCCTCACTCTGGATACGTTTGTTTGTTAGAGAATCAGGTGGCACTACACATGCCCTTCATAAGGAGCGCATACGTAGTGCAACCTCAACAGTGAAGGGTGGCAATTGCCCTCCTGTAGTATGTTGAAGGAGTGTTCTATGAGTAGTATTCTACAGGCGATCGATTATGCAATCAGGCAGATAGACTCATGCTTGCCCGCTTTCATTGAAAAGTTTCCCTTTTCCCATAGTGAAGGGAACTTCTATGAGGCTAGTGAGAATGTTGAATGGACTACAGGATTCTGGACCGGCGAACTCTGGCTTGCCTACGAGCATACCCACGCCTCCAAGTATAAGGATGCCGCTCTCAGGCAGGTAGCCTCCTTTAAGGAGCGGATACTCAATCGCATCGATGTCGACCATCATGATATGGGCTTCCTTTACTCCCCTTCTTGCGTAGCGGCCTATAAGCTGACCGGCAGTGAAGAGGGAAAAAAGGCAGCCCTGCTTGCTGCCGACAACCTAGTCTCCCGCTTTCAGCTCAAAGGCCAGTTCATCCAGGCATGGGGAGAGTTGGGCTCAGAGGGCAACTACCGTCTCATCATCGACTGTCTTTTGAACCTTCCTCTGCTGTTCTGGGCAACCGAAGAGAGTGGAGACGATACCTATCGAGACATAGCCCTCAAGCATATCGATACTGCGATGCGCGTCATCATCCGTGACGATGCCTCTACCTACCATACCTATTACTTTGATACCGAGACAGGCGAGCCCTCCAAGGGTGTGACCCGTCAGGGCTATCGTGATGGCAGTGCCTGGTCCCGTGGGCAGGCATGGGGAATCTATGGCTCTGCCCTTGCATACCGCCATACCAAGAATCCCAAGTACTTTGACCTTTTTGAGAGAATGACCAAATTCTTCCTTGACCACCTGCCTGCCGACAGGGTTCCCTATTGGGATTTTGATTTCACCGATGGCAGTGATGAGCCTAAGGATTCCTCAGCAAGTGCCATTGCCATCTGCGGGATGCACGAGATGGCAAAGTTCCTTGATGAGGATAAGGCAACATTTTATCGCTCGGAGGCTGAAAAGCTATTGCATGTGCTCATCGATACCTGTGCAGCCGTTGACCCAAAGGTGAGCAATGGTCTTCTGCTTCATGGCACCTATGCACGCAAGAGTCCCTACAACCCTTGTAACAATAGGGGCGTTGACGAGTGCAATACTTGGGGAGACTACTTCTACTTGGAGGCTCTGATGAGGTTTGCTAAGGATTGGGATTCGTACTGGTAAGACAAGAGGAGCAACGGGTTGTGAGAAAGAAGAAAAATCTCCTGTACATATTTGCTGACCAATGGCGATACCATGCAATAGGTCATGTAGGGGAGGACCATGTCCAGACTCCCCATATGGATAGGTTTGCCAAGGAGAGCGTCTGTTGTGATAATGCCATCAGTACCTATCCTCTCTGTTCCCCTCACCGTGCAGCTTTGCTGACAGGGAAATATCCCCTGAGCTGTGGACTATGGACCAACTGCAAGATAGGTCTTGCAGTCAGTCCCTCTCTTGCAACGCAGGAAATCACCTTTGGTGATGTCCTGAAGAGGGAGGGCTATGACACTGCCTACATCGGCAAGTGGCATCTTGATGCAAGTGATGTGAACTTTTATGAGAGACCAGAAAGTGGCAGTGAGCACTGGGATGCCTATACTCCTCCAGGACCAAGGAGGCACGGGTTTGACTATTGGCACTCCTATGGCGCCATGGATGACCATCTCTCTCCCCACTACTGGGAAGATTCCCCTAAACGGATCGATATCAAGAAATGGTCACCGTTTCATGAGAGGGAAGTGTTGCTGGACTATTTGGAAACCAAGAGGGATAAGGACAAGCCCTTCTGTGCGGTCCTCAGCTGGAATCCTCCCCATCCTCCCTATGACCAGGTTCCAGGGAAGTATAAGCAAATGTACGAAAGACACCATACGTTCAGGGACAATGTTCCTCAGGCGATGCGAGACGACCCTGTCTTCATTGAGCACTTCAAGGAGTATTTTGGTGCGGTAACCGGTATTGACGAGCAGTTTGGCATTATCATGGACTACCTGAAAGAGAAAGACCTTCTCGATGACACTGTTGTCGTATTGAGCTCTGACCATGGGGACTGCATGGGCTCGCATGGCCTGTATGGCAAGAATGTCTGGTATGAGGAATCGATACGCATTCCCCTGTATATCCGTGACAGTTCCAAAGAAGCAAAGTCACTGCCCTGTCTCATTGAGAGCTGTGACCAGATGCCGACCTTGCTCGACCTTTTGGATGTTGAGATTCCTTCCACCGTGGAAGGGGTGAGCTTCAAGCCAATGCTCGATAGCAAGCCTGAAACACTTGAAAAGGACGACAAAAAAGAAAATACAGAAGGGCAACAGGATATACCAAAAGAGAAGGAATATGCATTTCTCTGTATGCTGCCTGGTATGCCTGAACTTATAGAGCCCTACAAGAAGCTTGGCCTGGATTCGATGTGCTACGGCTGGAGAGGTCTGAGAACCAAGGACTGCACCTATGTCATTGACAACGGGACAGAGCCTGGGTATGAGCAGGTGCGCTATCTTTATGACAACAAGAGCGACCCTTTCCAACTGAATCCCGCGATACTGCAGAAAGATTCGCCAGAATGTAGGAAGCTTGATCCCGTCCTGAAGGATTTCTGCCTACGCCAAAAGGACTTTTTCCTGTTCTAGGAGGACATGATGAACCATAAGCGACCCGATATCCTGTTAATCCAGGTTGACCAGCTGCACAGTCGTGCACTTAAGGCCTATGGAGGGATCTCAGATACTCCAAACATCGACTCGCTGTTCGCCCGTGGCGTAGCCTTTGAAAGCGTGACGGTGCAGTGCCCCCTGTGCCAACCTTCCAGGGCAAGCCTGTGGAGTGGTATCTATCCCCATAGGACTGAGGTGTTGTCCAATGGAAGAAAGTGGCCATGCCCTGTGTTTACGGAAAGGCTGCCTACCTTGGGTGAGGTCTTCACCCAAGGTGGGTACAAGACGATACACTTTGGTAAGCGTCATGACAGTGGTGCCCTGAGAGGCTTTGAGCTGGTCGAGGAAGATGAGACCTTCGTGCCGGACGAAAATCCTGCCTGGCCTTATAACTTCGATACCTATAATGACCAATATGCTACAGACCGTGCGGTGGAGTTTTTCTCTTCAAATGCAGATGATAAGCCGCTGCTTGCTGTTGTGGACCTGATAAATCCCCATAATATCTGTGGCTGGGTTGGTAAGAACAAGGGCGAGCATCATGATGTCCCTGTGGACACCCTTCCTCCTCTGCCTCCCAACTTTACCTTTGGTGATATCAGCAACCGGTCCAGGAGCATCCAGTATATCTGCTGTGCCCATATCAGGCAGGCTCAGGCCTCCCTGTGGAATGGAGAGAACTTCAGACACTATCTTGCAGCATATAACCACTATCTGCACTTGGTTGACCGCCAGATAGGAAGGGTCCTCGATACTCTGAAGCAAAGGGGAAAGCTTGATGATACCATCATTGTGTTCTTTTCCGACCATGGGGATGCTCTTGCTGCTAGGGCAAGTGTGACCAAGCACACAGCTATGTACCAGGAGCTGGTTGAGATTCCCCTCGTCTTCTGTGGTGGTGGCATACAAGGGAGAAAGAAGATGGTAGGGGGCCTTGTGCAGAGCCTGGATCTGGCCCCGACCCTATGTGAGATAGCAGGTCTGCCTATCCCTGCCTCCTTCGACGGCATGTCCTTGATCCCTTCGCTAGAAGAGGGACATGCTCCCAAGCGTGAGTATGCTGTAAGCCAGTGGCATACCGAGTGGGGGTATACCGTTGAGCCCTGCAGGATGATTCGCACGCAGAAATGGAAGTACCTGCACTATCTGGAAGATGATTTTGAGGAGCTCTTTGATCTGGAAAGCGATCCCTACGAGATGACCAATGTGGCACAGGATTCTGAGAATGCAGAGGTTCTTGTCTATCACAAGGGTCTGTTCAAGCGATATCTCAAGGAGACTGGGGATCCCTATCTCTCCCTAGTGGCCAAGGCGGATAAACGATGGCGGGAGCATGAGGTAGGCTATGACAAGCATAGTGGCATAACGGCACCTGAGGCATAGGGGAAAAGGCAACCCTTGGCCCATAGGGTGGGAGCAAACCCACCGGCTGTGCCAGTGGGTTTGCATTCCCGTTACTTGAAGAAAGTCCGACGCAACCAGCGTTGTGACTCTACCGCATTACCTCGATTCATCAGATCTCGAAGTTCTTGCATCACCCCATCAGTAAGCCTGGATTCGATCATTTGCAAGAATGCCACGCTTTCTGCCAGTGCTCCTTGTCCATCCTCCCTGTAAGGGTACTGATCCATGGAAAGCCAACCGGTGTAGTTGGTCTCTCTGAGCCAGAAAAGCGTTTCTACAAACAGCGGGAAGTGAACAGAGCCTACGATCATGTCATCATCCCAATGCCCATAATTATCATTGAAATGCATGTGGAAAAGTTTTCTCCCATACTCCTGTAGGATGACGATGGACTCAGCCACATTCTCTCCAGCTACAAAAGCGTGCCCTGTGTCGATAGTCACACCAAC
Organism: Sphaerochaeta sp.; assembly: GCA_016342655.1. GTDB lineage: Bacteria > Spirochaetota > Spirochaetia > Sphaerochaetales > Sphaerochaetaceae > Sphaerochaeta. The sequence continues at coordinate 11,663 of JAEINL010000064.1, forward strand.
GTTGTCCAGGGCGGTCTCCTTTGCCAGGAGAAGGGTATCAGAGGCCCTTGCCATGAAACAGAAGTTGCGGGGTTCCTTTGGCTTGTACTCCAGGGCAAAATTGATGTCAGGGGAAGCTTTGGCAATTTCTCTAATATTTTCCATCAGGTAGCGACGTTCAAGGGCGATGTTTGACTGAAGCACATAGTCATACCCATCCTGGCCTGGCCAGAGGTTCAGTGTAGTGCATCCCAATTTTCTGGCCATTTCCACACACTCGAAGGTATACTCAATAGCCTGTTTTCTGATTTCTGGGTCTTTTGCTGAGAGACTGCCCCGTCCCCAGCGCTTTTGGCTGAAGTAATCGGGGATGATGGATACACATTGTAGGTTGTGATTGGCCAGCATCTCGCCTACCTTGTCGACGTTGTCACTGGAGACATCCCAGGTCCCTACAAGCTCAACTCCCTTCACCCCTTCGATTTGCGACGCCTGTTTGATGAGCTCTTCCTTGGGAAGAGCGTCCTTGTAGCCACTGGAAAGGAACCTGTCGCAGGTGTTTCCCAAGTTACCTAAAATAATTGAATACTTTGCCATGTTTGGCACCTCCTTATGCATTTATCTGTCAATAACACTTTCTCGAATCACCAGTTTCCCATGGACTAGGATGCCCAATGGGGCTTCCTTTGTCTTTGCAATGATTTTCTCTACAATAGTACGGGCTGCCAAAGCTCCAATATGTTGGTTAGGCACCCTGATGGTAGTCAGTCTGGGTTCCATCATCGATGACATTGGCAGGTCATCAAATCCTATGACCGAAACATCCCTCGGAACCTTGAACCCAGCTTCCTTAAGGGCTTTTATTACTCCAAAGGCGGCTACATCGTTGAAGCAAAAGAGGGCTTGTGGCAGATGCCCTCCCCCCTGTAGGTAGGCAAGCATATCCTCATATGCACCTTTGAAACCAGGTTGTACTGGGATGAGACTCTGAACAGAGAGCGTAAGCCCATACTCGTTCATTGCTTGCATGAAGCCCCGTTCACGCAAGGATATGTTCCCTGTACGTACCGAGGATGTCACCATCCTAATATCAGTATGGTGTCTCTCCACCAGATAGCTGATGATGGTAAAGACAGCGCCGATATTTCCCATAGTGATGAAATCTGCTTCCAATTGTTCGAAATACGTATCTATGACCACATAAGGATAGTTCAGGTCCTTCAGACTCTGGATGTCTAGAGAGCTTAGCTCTGTTCCCAGGACGATTATCCCTGTAGGTTGCTTGCTTTTCATTTCTGCAATAAATGGGGTAAGGGATTCTAGGGTATGGGTGATAATCTCAAAAGAGTATCCATGTTTCTTTACAACCTGGTTGATTCCCTCAATATAGTTGACGATGAATGAATTTTGGTCTTCGTTGAGTATCAGGCCGTGCTTGCTGAGTTTTGCCAGAACTATCACTTTGTGGTGAGGAAGGGCATAGGAGCGTTCTCCAGGGACACGATAGTTCATCTCTTTTGCTAGTTTGATGATTGTCATTCGGGTTTCAAGACCAACGCCCTTGTGGCCGTTCAAGGCCAGTGAGACCGAGGTTTTTGATACTCCAGCCTTTTCGGCTATCTCTTTTATTCCCATTGTTCTAGCATATATCTCTCCTTATCGATTGTCAAATAATTAGGTAAAATTTAGTTAATTTTAATGGTGTTTGTGTAATTGTTGAGAATATTCATACATGGAATTGCTATATGTATACCAAAATATACATTTTTTAGGTGTATATTTTTTTGTCACTAAATTAGTTCATTAATGTTTGACTTCTCAATATGGGTGGGATAAAATGACGGTGTCACTGTAAAAGGAGGAAATACAGTATGAAGAAACTTATAATTCTCATGGTTATTGTTCTTATGGTTGTTCCTATGGTGTTTGCAGCTGGTCAGGCTGAGAAAAAAACCGGGTATGAGATTGTAGTGGTGCCCAAGGACGCATCTAACCCATGGTTTGTCCGGATGAAAGTTGGTGTTGACGAGTATGCAAAAAAAACTGGTTTGAATGTCTATCAGAAAGGTACGGCACAGATTGACGCTACCTTACAGGCACAGCTCATACAGGATCTCATTGCTCAGGGTGTTGATGCCCTCTGTGTAGTTCCCGTAGACCTTGAGTCGTTGGAACCTGTACTCGCACAGGCCAAGAAGGCTGGTATTGTGGTAATCACCCATGAAGGTTCTGCACTGGAAAATATCGATTATGATATCGAGGCTTTCTCCAACGCAGGATATGGCGCATTCATCATGGACAACCTTGCTGAGGCTATGAATTCTGAAGGTGTGTACACAACGATGGTTGCGTCCCTCACCAATGGTTCTCACAATGAGTGGGCAGATGCTGGTGTAGCACATCAGAAAGCGACGTATCCCAAGATGCAGCTGCTCGCAGCAGAGAAACGTATCGAGTCTTTCGACAATGGTGATGTTGCATACAATGGAGCAAAAGAGCTGTTCAAGAAATACCCCAACCTTAAGGGTATTATGGGAACTTCCTCATACGATGCTCCAGGTGTTGCTCGTGCTATCGAGGAGTTGGGTCTGATCGGAAAGGCTTTTACTTCTGGTACAGGAATGCCTCTTGACAACGCAGCCCTGCTGGAAAGTGGTGTCGTACAGTCTTTGACCTTGTGGGATCCTGCTCTTGCCGGTAAGGCTATGATAGCCCTTGCTGTACAAGTGTTGGATGGCAAGAAGATTGAAGGTGTTGTCGACTTGGGTGTCGATGGATATACCAACATGAAATTCAAGCCCGGCAGCAAGACTGTTCTTGAAGGTGAAGGTTGGATTGTCATCAATGCTAAGAATGTCTATGACTTCGGATTCTAGTCTATTGGTTTGAACCATTGCCCTGCCATTCATGTCTGTTTGGCAGGGCAATGTTGTTATTGGTTGTCTGAAATGCGTAATAGTGGTTTAATTGTAATAGTAGGAGGTGTGCCATGGCGGAGTGCTTACTCAAGGCCGTTGACATATACAAGTCATTTGTTGGGGTTCAGGCCTTAAAGAATGTTTCGTTTGAAATTCATCCTGGTGAGATCCACTGTCTTGCAGGGGAGAATGGGAGCGGAAAGTCAACGCTCATCAAAGTTATCAGTGGGGTCTATTCCCCAGATTCCGGCTATATGGAGTTTGATGGAAAGAGCTATGAGAAGATCACCCCGATTGATGCGATACAGAGTGGGATCCAAGTTATCTATCAGGACTTTTCCATTTTCCCTAACCTTACAGTTATGGAAAACCTGGCTTTCAATAGTGAACTTGCAGACCGCAGAAAATTTGTGAACTGGAAACGGATGCGCCAGATTGCTACAGAGGCAATCGCCAAAATAAATTTCGAGGTCGACCTGGATGCCATGGTCGGTTCTCTGACTGTTGCCGAAAAACAGATGATTGCAATAAGTCGGGCCCTTATGTTCAATACAAAATTGATCATCATGGATGAGCCAACGACTTCCCTGACTAAAAAAGAGGTGAGGAACCTTTTCAATATTATCCTAAAGCTCAAGGAGCGCGGGATTGCAATTCTTTTTGTCAGCCACAAACTCAATGAAGTTTTTGAAATATCAGAGCAGTTCACCATCCTTCGCAGTGGGGAGCTTGTAGCCACAGGGAACACCTCTGACCTCGATTCCAATAAATTCTCCTATTACATGACAGGACGAGAGTTCCATAAGAAGACCTTCATTCCACAGAATGTATCCGAAGAACCAATTTTTCAGGCCAAGGGCATTGGAATGCAAGGGGCGTTTCAAGATGTTTCCTTTGATCTGCGAAAAGGGGAGATCATCGGGATAACAGGGTTGCTTGATTCGGGGAGGACCGAACTGGCCCTATCCATGTTTGGCATTCGTCCCATTGACGTGGGTACTTTTTTGGTGAATGGAAACCAGGTGAAGCTTTCCAATCCACAGGTTGCTATGGAAAATAAGATTGGCTATGTGCCAGAGGACCGATTGAGTGAAGGTCTGTTCCTTACGCAAAGCATAGCAGACAATATTGTCATCTCGGAAATTGATAGCCTTGCTAACAAGATTGGAATCCTAGACCATAAGAGCCGTTCTGCTGAAATTAAGCGGTGGGTTAAGGAACTTGCCATCGGCACTCCGAATCCTGACAATGCGTGTCAGACCCTATCGGGAGGCAACCAGCAAAGAGTTGTACTGGCAAAATGGTTGGCGCTGAACTTGGATATCCTTATCTTGAATGGTCCCACTGTCGGTGTTGATATAGGATCAAAGCATGATATCCATGAAATACTGCAGAAACTGGCAGAAAAGGGGCTGGCTCTCCTTATCATCAGCGATGACCTTCCCGAGGTGTTGGAAAACTGTTCCAGAATCCTAGTAATGAAATCCGGGCGGATTGTGGCTGATCTGGATGCTGCACAAACTGATGAAAAAACGATTTTATCGTACATGATGTAGGGAGGCTACAGTCGTGAAAACAACAATTACCAATACCTTACGCAAGCTGTCACGGCGCAATGAACCCTATATATTCCTTGTTCTCATGCTGTTATGCGTACTTATCGAAATTCGCTCAGGCCAATTCTTCTCTTCAAACAATCTCGTGGATATAGCGTCCGCTCTTGTCGTGCCTGGCATGTTCGCAATTGGGGCGTTCATGGTCATCATCTCTGGTGGCATTGATGTTTCCTTTCCCGCTCTGGCTTCCCTGAGCGTGTATGCCACAACAAAGTTCCTTCTTGATATGAATTATCAAGGTGGCGTATGGTTGCCTATCCTTATTGCCCTGGCTTTGGGTGCAATCCTAGGAGCTTTTAACGGCCTGTTCATTGGATATTTCAGGCTACCTGCATTGATAGTGACTTTAGGCACCTCCAGTGTTTTTAAAGGAGTCATGCAAGGAGCCCTCAACTCCAAGCAGCTGACCATCATTCCTATTGGAATGAAAATTTTTGGTACTTCATCCCTATTTATTGCCCGAAACCCTGTATCTGGACTGACTTCTAGGATGCCTGTAGCAATTATTGCGTTCCTTGTTGTCCTGTTCCTTGTGTATTTCATGATGCGTTACACTATGTTTGGACGAGGTATTTATGGAATAGGGGGGAGTGAAACCAGTGCCCACAGGGCAGGTTTTGGGGTTAGGAATACAAAATTCATCATGTATGTCATGGTGGGTATGATAGCGAGTCTTGCAGGAGTCATGAGAGTTTGCATGATGCAACAGGCTCACCCCACAAATATGCTGGGTATGGAGATGAACATCATAGCCGGTGTAGTGCTTGGAGGAACAGCCATCACCGGTGGTAGGGGCACCCTGCTAGGGTGTATGCTAGGTACGTTGCTTATAGTGATTGTGGGAAATTCCCTCATCCTGATAGGAGTTCCCACATCTTGGAAGAGTGTCTTTACGGGCTTGTTGATCATTATCGGTACTGGAGTGAGTGCCTATCAGGTTTCTCACATGAATCGTGTACGGTCGGCGAAAACAATGGGTAAGGAGGTTGCAGCATGAAAAATACTATGACTCCTATAGCAAGATTTGAAAAGATGTATGCATCAGACCGCCATATGTGGCGTCTGATCATCATGATCATTGCCTGGATGATATTTATTGCCCTTACCCGATTCAGCAAGTTCTATTCAGTCTTGAATTTTCAGACAATGGCTTCACAGTTTCCAGAATTTGGTCTTATGGCCCTTGGTGTCATGCTCTGCATGATCACCGGGGGTATCGACCTCTCTGTAGTTGGGGTAGCCAATTTCACCTCTATTCTCATGGCGTTTCTTCTTCTCAATTTGACCAATGCCGCTGGAGGGCTTCCTGGGTATGCGATACCTCTGGTTTTTGCCCTGGGTATCCTAGTGGGAGCTGCAGCTGGAATTTTCAACGGGATATTGGTTGCCAAGTTTCATATCCCTCCCATCCTTGCAACCATGGGATCAGGGGAGCTGTTTACCGGCTTGTGTCTTGCCCTTACCAAGGGTAATGCTGTAAGTAAGTTCTCCCGTGACTATTCCCACACGATCAACAATAAAATTGCGTCTGTTGTGCCGGTGCAGTTGGTCATCTTTGTCATAATGGCAACTTTTATTTGGTTTTTGCTCTCTCGTACTGTCTTTGGTACCAAACTCTATATGTTGGGCACCAGCGCAACTGCAGCTAAGTTCAGTGGCTTGAAGAATGACCGCCTCCTTATAAAGACCTATATGGTGTCAGGTATTTGTGCCGCCTTAGGTGGTCTGATTATGCTGGCCAATTATAACTCAGCCCGTGCTGATTATGGCTCTGTCTATACATTGCAGTGCGTCTTGATAGTGGTGTTAGGTGGAGTCAATCCAATTGGTGGTAAGGGAAAGATCAGTGGAGTGGTGTTGTCCATCATCCTTTTGAGGATGCTTGAGACGGGATTCAACCGGTTTCCATCCATCAGCAGCTACTATATCTCACTCATATGGGGTAGTGTACTTATTCTTGTTATGGTAATGAATTATTTTACCGAGAATAGCACACGTTTTGTAAAGAAACAGATGAAAAGATCCTAACTCGGAGGATGAAAATGGAAAAAATCAAAGTGCTTCTGGTTGGTGAATCCTGGTTGTCTACCGGTTCTCATCAGAAAGGATTTGATCATTTTTCTACAGGAATCTATGAGACCGGTCATGAATATTTGCAGAGAGCCTTTGACAGTTCAGGGTACATAGATTGTACCCATATGCCTTCCCATCTTGCTTCTGAATCTTTTCCTGAGACTCTTGAGGAGCTTCGGAAGTACGATGTGGTAATTCTCAGCGACATAGGATCAAACACCCTCTTGCTTTCCAAAAAGGTCTTTGTAGAAGGCAAGACCGCTCCAAATAGACTTCGCCTGATCAAGGAGTGGGTCCAGCAGGGAGGTGGCTTCTGTATGTGTGGGGGGTATCTATCTTTTGCAGGTATCCAGGGGCTCGCCAAGTATTTCAGGACTCCCATTGACGATATCCTTCCAGTAAGCATCCATACGTTTGATGACAGGGTTGAGACACCCGAGGGAGCCCTTACCACAGTGCTCGAATCTCATCATCCTATCGTACAAGGAGTACAGGGGGACTGGCCGCCATTGTTGGGGTACCAGGAAACTGTGGTGAAGGAGGGTGCTACCTTGATTGCAAAGTCACAGTACGGGCATCCCTTACTTGCCAGTTGGGAGTATGGCAAAGGTCGGACCTTCGCCTGGATGACCGATATTGGTCCTCATTGGTGTCCCAAGGCCTTCGTCGAGTGGGATGGATATCAGAAGATCTGGCAACAGGCGATGCTCTGGCTAGCAAAAGACGACTGAGAGGTAGCCAGAAATTCTAAGATCTAGGTTACTATCCAGTCAGCGTGAGGCAATGCTCAATTGCATTGCTGAATAGGAATAAATAAGTTTTCTAATGGTTCTGTGCATGTATCAGAGGGTATTTTCACAAGGTGCAGGAATGTGAAACGTTTGGGGCTTGTCATTCTGTATCTACAAACAACGTTCAGATAATCCAAGCAGTCAATCTTGTCATAAGATGGGATGTATTGGTATGCTTGTCGTATGAACATGAAACCCCAGGTATACCAACTCGAAGATATGAGTGAGTTAGTCATCCGTTCACTTGAAAAATCAGATGCACCCCAGGTGGTCCCTTATATGACTTCAATGTATGCCCAGTCCACCTTCCTAGCCCGCTATAGCGATGAGTGGAAGATGAGTATTGAGGATGAAGCCACGTTCTTGGAAAGCACAGAAAAAGCAGAGAAGAGACTGATGCTGGGTGGATTCCTCGGGCATAATCTGGTGGCGCTCTGTGATTTTTCTCCTGTGGGTTCTGCCTACAAGATCGCCCACCGGTGCCAAATGGGGATTTCTGTGGCAAAAATACAACAGGGGAAGGGCATAGGATCCTCCCTGATGGAGAGTTTGCTCTCTTGTGCAAAGCAGACTGGATTTAGCCAGATGGAACTGGAAGTTGTAGCCACCAACAATGCTGCGATCAAACTCTATGAGAAATTCGGATTTCGGAGGGTGGGTACCATCCCCCGAGGATTTCGTTACAGAGAGGGGTATCATGCAGACCTGCTTGTAATGGTGAAGGAGCTCTGAGGCTTAGCTTATGGTTACCATCAATATAGCTAGCATACGGAATATATATTTTCAATGTTCACAACTTAGCAAGTTCAAGGCTGGCAGCCTTCCCCCGTTCATTCACCAACGAAGCGAGAGTAGCACAAGCATTACCATGCTTCCATTACCGAGCGAGTGCCGGGAAAGCAAGGTGAGATACGTGAGCCCCTTGGGGCGGAAAAGGAGGCAACGCCTCCTCTTTCCAGGGCTTGCCCTGGGGTATTGATACCTTTCATTCACCCGCGAACGCAAGTTGACCTTTCGCTCCACACTTCTTACAATACTGGATGTAGGGCGTGAGTCAACCAGCCTGAAGTTGCACAGGCTGTGCAAGCATACCAAGGGATTGGGAGTGGCAATGGAAGTCTCGCAGCAAGCCTTCAGCAAGGCAAGGAACCAAATCTCGGAGTTATCTCTCAGGCATCTCTTCGAAACGCAGATCGAGGCTGAATACCACGGGGAGATGGGCCGGCTCCCCGCCCGCAACGCCGACGGCTGGACCTATCTGGCCATCGACGGGGTAAAGATCGCGCTTCCCAATCTGCCACAGCTGAGAGAGAAATACTTCTGCACCGGGGCGGGTGGCTCATCGCCCACTGCCCTGGGCTCCTGCCTGTACGACATCAGCAACAACCGCTTCATAGACGCAGCCTTCTCAGCGAAGCTTGACGAGCGATCCTGTGCAGTCTCCCATATGGACAGGTATGAGGAACTGCGTCCTGGGGATCTGAAAAGCATGTTCCTCTTTGACAGGGTGTGTGTTTCCCTCGGCCTCATTCAGGAATTTGAGGCAAAGAAGATGATCTACCTCATGCGTTGCAGAACCAGGTTCAACTGTGAGATCGATGCCCTTCCCCTCGGGTGTGACGCCACGGTGACGATCGAAGGTTCGGTCGTCAGGGTCGTGAAGTTCCTTCTGAGCTCGGGCCAATTGGAGACAGTGATCACCAATGACACTGAGCACAATGCCGAGGATTTCAAACAGATATACTTCCTCAGGTGGGGTATGGAAAACTCCTACGATTTGCTGAAGAACCGATTCCAGGTGGCAAACTACACAGGGAAAACGGAGAACACCCTCAAGCAGGATTTCTGGGCGACCATCCTTGCCTCCACCATGCTCATGGTCATGGAAGAGGATGATGACAAGCAGATCCGCAAAGAAAGGGAAAGCAAAGGGAACAGGGATGAGTCCCTAGTCAACCGCAACAAGTTCATCGGCATCATGCGTGACGACCTCATCCATGCCTTGACGGCAAGAACCCGAGTGACCCTGATACTGAGGATGAACAAGATACTGAAGAGGACCCAGACTTTCGCTTACCCCGTCAACCCGGATTGGACAGTACCTAGGGCAAAAAACAAGAGAAAGACCAAATTCCATCACAATCTTGGCTCAAACTGCTGAGATTGTGAGGTCTTCTGGCTAAAGTTATGAACATTGGTATTTTTTAGCATAGTGGAAAAAGAAAAAACCTTGTAACAAGTTCTGTTACAAGGTTTTTTTACCGGCGGTCGGAATCGAACCGACACGGATTACTCATCCATCAGATTTTGAGTCTGACGTGTCTACCAATTTCACCACGCCGGCATTAACGAACTTCATGGTAGCAATTCTCTTGGGAAAAAGCAACATAGTTTGGAGAAAAACCAGGGCAATCGCATAAAAATTAAAAAGCAGCAATAAGCCCAGGATTTGAAGGTTTTAAGTTCTGGGTATTTTTTTG
>JAEINL010000065.1 GCA_016342655.1 Sphaerochaeta sp.
CTTACTCTTGCATTACCTAAGCCATTCTAATCCAATGGCTAGGTGAGGTGTACCCACGTGTTGGTATGAAGCTTACAACGCGGGTTTCGGGAGCGGTGAAGAATTCGATGCGATTGCAGCGGCGGTCCTCGGTGGAGCAAGCCTGTTTGGGGGCATCGGCACCGTATTCCCTGGTACTGTGCTGGGAACGGTGATGATTGAGATGATCCAAGCGGGGCTGGTATTCGCCAACATTGACATCTATATCCAGCCCATCGTCATGGCTACTATTATCTTCATCGCGGTATTCATCGATAGCGTGCGCACGATGCAGATCAAGAAACTAGAGCGTCGCAATATTTTCAAGGCGTGAAAAGGAGTTATCATGTATGTATTAGGGCTTGATTATGGAACCGGGGGTGGAAAAGTCGCCTTGGTCGATGCTTCTGCACATGTTGTCGGCTACGCATTCCAAGAATATTCCATATTCACCGATCATCCTGGATGGTCAGAGCACGATCCGAACGCATATTGGGACTTGGCTTGTACGTTGATCCCGAAGGTGTTGGAACAGGCAGGAATTTCGGCGGACCAGGTCAAGGCGGTTGCCGTCTCTTCAGCCATGCCAAGCATGGTGATGGTCGATGAGGCAGGCGATCCGGTGGCTCGGGCGTATAACCTCATGGACCGGCGGGCAACCGAGGAAGTCCAATGGTTACGCCGTACCATAGGCGACGAAAAGATCTTCGAGATTTCCAAGAACCGACTGGACGACCACCCCATGATTGTGAACTTGCTGTGGGAAAAGAACAACCGTCCTGATGTTTTCGCGCGAATCCACAAGGCCCTCTCGGTTGATGGGTTCATAACTGCGAAATTAACCGGGAATTATACCGGCCACTATTCGGGTGCGGCCTTCTACGGGGTAGCCTACGACCTGCTGAATAGAAAATTCGACCGTGAGATTCTCGAAAAGATTGGGCTATCCGAATCACTCTTCCCTACCTTGTACCGGTGTGAACAGATAGTGGGAAACACGACGGAAAAAGCCTCCCGAGCGTGTTCGCTGGCGATCGGTACTCCCGTATGTGCTGGTCAAGTGGATTGCAATGCAGCGTGGAGTGGTGCCGGTGCAATCGAAGCAGGCGATATTCAGATGAATCTTGGTACGTGCGGAAATTTTGGCATCATCCACGACAAGCCTGTGTTTCATGACTCCATGATTGCATTCAATTATACCACCGATTCGGAACATACTTACATAACCGTTCCCACCACTACCACCGGAGGATATCTGATCCGATACTTGCGGGATAACTACTTTAAGATTGAAACCGAACAACAGGCCGCCCAAGGTAAGGATGTGTATGATTTGATCAATTTGGAAGCTGCTGCTGTTCCACCAGGAAGTGAAGGGCTGGTGATCCTTCCCTACATAATGGGGGAACGCACCCCTATCTGGGATGTCTATGCCCGTGGAGTGGTGTTTGGACTGTCTCTCCATCATACGAGGGGGCATCTGGTACGCGCTATGATGGAATCGGTCGCATACGCACTGTATGATTCCTTTTCGTTGATACGGGATACTGGTATCGACATCCACACCCCAATCGTGCTGAACGAAGGGGGAGCAAAAAGTGAATTGTGGCGTCGCATTATCACCGATGTGTTCAATTGTCCCACAGTCATGGTCGAGAACCGCGTGGGAGCTCCCTATGGCGATGCGCTATTAGCTGGAATTGCCATAGGCATGTTCAAGGACTATTCGATTGCGAAAGAGAAGGCCTCCTATGTCAATCGTATGGAACCTGATAGTGAACGACATGCTTTGTATATGGATTATTTCAAACTTTATAAAGATTTATATGGTCATGTGAAACAAGACTTCCGCACATTGTCAGGTTTGGCCAAACGATATGCGATAACGTAAAGGGGTATGGTATGGAACTGGTAAGAAAATTAGGAAAGAGAGCCAAAGAGGGTAATCCGATTTCAGTAGGAATCATCGGATGTGGACAAATGGGTTCCGGATTGGCTCACGCGATAAATAATGTACATGGCATGAGTGTCTATGCCATTGCTGACCTTGATACAAATAGGGCGATTGAAACGCTCTCTTCCCTAGGATACGACAGCTCAGATATTGTGGAGACCAACTCCAGAAGCGAAGCGGAGGATGCACTGAAAAGTGGGAAACGACTTGTTACGCAGGATGCGCTGCTGCTGACCTCGTTGGATGCGCTGGAAGCAAATGTGGAGGCTACTGGCGTAACCGACATTGGTGCTCAGGTTGCTTACCGCTCGATTATCAACCATAAACCGATCATCATGCTCAATGTGGAGACTGATATCACTGTGGGGTGGTACCTTAACCATCTGGCACGTTCCTATGGTTCGCTCTACACGGTTGCCTCCGGAGATGAACCTGGTGTGTGCAAAATGCTGTATGAGCAAGCCTGTTTGATGGGTTTCGAGGTGGTGACCCTGGGAAAAGGAAAGAACAACAAGATAAACTTCGACGCCACCGCTGACCTGGTACGGGAGGAAGCCCTTTCCAAGGGGATGAACCCCAAGATGCTCGCCGCATTTCAGGACGGGACCAAGACTATGGTGGAAATGGCCGCTGTAAGTAATGCGACAGGCCTCATACCGGATATCCCGGGAATGCACGGACCCAATGTCGAGATCGACAAGCTCTCCAGTGTCTTTATTCCCGCGAAGGATGGGGGTATTTTCAGCGGACCAGGTCGGGTTGACTACTCGACCGGTCCGATAGCTCCTGGAGTATTCGCTATCGTGTATTCCGAAGACCAGCGTATACGCAAGGAGATGAAGTTCATCACCCATGCCGATGGTCCATACTACCTCCACTTCAGACCCTACCACCTGTGTGACTTGGAGACCCCCCAATCGATAGCGGAGGCGGTATTGCTCAACGAAGTTACGGTTACTGCAGAGGCGATGCATTCGGAAGTTGTATGTAAGGCGAAGCGCTCAATCAAGGCTGGAGAAGTACTTGGGGATATCGGTGGTAGCGACTGGTACGGCCAGATCCTCACTTACAGCGAATCCGTCAAGCGCAAAGCGGTTCCCATCGGCATCGGTTCCAAAGCTGTGGCGATTCGCGATATCCCCAAGGGTGCGATCATCACCGAAGATGATGTGCGTTTGAACGACAAGACATTCATCTATCGGTTGAGACGGATGCAGGACTCCTTGTACAACGGAGGTGGAAAATGAACCTTATGAAAGCTGTCGTGGTTGAAGCTCCCCGTAAGTTTTCGGTTCAGCAGGTAGAAAAACCAGCACTACCTAAGGATGGACTTCTGGTCAAGGTAGAGGCGTGCGGACTGTGCGGATCCGATCTCAGGACTCTACGTTCGGGTCATAAGAATATCACGTTTCCCTGGACTATTGGGCATGAACTGTGCGCAAAGGTGGTGGAGAAGGGTGATGCATGCACCGGCATTTGGAGTGTCGGAGACCGGTTGGCCATAGGACCACTCGCTTACTGTGGTCAGTGCGACTTTTGCAAGGATGGACGTTACGAATTGTGTGAAAACCAGCGCGAGCTGGGCCAACACTGGCCAGGGGGATTTGCCGAATACGTCGCCATCCCAGCCGCGTGTATCGCGCATGGGAATATCCAATTGGTTCCCGACGGCATGGAGAGTGTCCACGCCGCAGTCATAGAACCCATCTCCTCTTGTGTGAATGCTCAGGAGAAGGCTCAGGTCTCACTGGGTGACACCGTGGTCATTTTCGGAGCCGGCCCTATCGGGTGCATACATATAGCCCTGGCAAAGGCACGGGGAGCGTTTCGCGTATTTGTGATTGATATAGATGAGAATCGATTACATATGGCCGCCGCTTTTGAACCAGATGGAGCTATCAATGCCAGTCGGAGCAATCCTGTGGAGGCGATCGGTGCACTTACTGGTGGAAAGGGAGCTGATGTGGTGATCGTGGCAACCCCTGCACCTGTTGCGACTGTCCAGGCGGTAGAAATGGCCAGGAAGGGGGGGCGGATCGTCCAGTTCGGCGGCATGCCCCAACAGGACTGCAAACCTGGCATCGATATGAACTTGGTCCATTATCGGGGTTTGACAATTATCGGTACCTCAACCTTCGGTCCGAAGCACAATATTATTGCTCTCCAACTCATTCAGGCGGGTCTGATTCCGATCAAGAAATTAGTTACACACGTGTTCGCCCTGGATGATTTTGTCGAAGGAGCCAACCTTGCCTTGGAGGGCAAAGTACTCAAAGGAGTGTTCGTCCCATGACTTCATTACCATTTTTACAGCAAGGAGTCGCCCAGATAGCCTTCGTTGTCAAGGACCTTGATGCGACAGTGGAGAATTACCACCGTCTGTTCGGCATCGGCCCTTGGCACTTCTATACCTATGAAAAGCCTTTGGTTCCCCACATGACCCGCGATGGGAAACCTACAGACTATGCCATGCGTGTGGCCCTTTCGTATTTCGGAACCATGCGCATCGAACTCATCGAGCAGAAATTCGGCGATACCGTATATGCAGAGTTTATCCGAGACCACGGTTATGGAATCCACCACCTTGGTGTGTTGGTCGACGATATGGATGAGGCCGTACGCCTTGCCAAGGATGCAGGCTATCGGGTGACTATGGATGGTGCGGGATTTGGTCTAGAGGGGGACGGGCACTATGCCTATCTGGATACGGAGGATTCGATTGGTACGACGTTGGAACTGATTTGTCGACCCAAGGGTCGTCGGACACCAGAGCGCGTCTATCCGCAAGAGGAAGGAGAGGCTCTATGAAATACAGTTACTTTCAGCTGACCTTTGGCCAGGACGAAGCGTATTTGCAACCTGAGAAAAGTTACGCGCGGTTGAAGCGCAACGGCTACGATGCAATCGAACTCACCCCGCCGAAAGGGCGGTACGGGAAAGGGCTGTCCATGGAGCGGTTCGTCTCAGACCATGTACGGTTATCACAGGAATACAGCCTGGAGATATCGTGCCTGAACGATTGTTGGGGTGAGGCTTGGGATCCGTTTTCTCCTGATTACAAGACACTCACCGGACGAAAGAGTGCCCGGTTGGCTATCGCGGAGACCAACGCTACCGTGGATATGGCAGCTGAGCTTGGAGCCAAGTTTGTTACCGTTGCGGTCGCGATCCATGAGGATATCACTCGGGAAAACGTCGCCGGTGCCGTTGAGATAGCCATAGAATCGTTGCAGGCCATGTGTCGCCACGCAGCAGAAAAGGATGTCTGCCTGGTATTCGAAGCGACGAACCATTTGGAGATGGGTAAGTTCGTTAATACTGTGGCGAACCACAAACGGCTGATCGAGAGGACAGCGTGTGCGAATCTGGGCATCCAACTCGATTGGTTCCATGCAGGCTTCGAGGAGTTGAATTGTTTTGAAGCTATCTATGAAGCACAGCCACTGCTGTGGCATTTGCATTTCAGGGATACTAACTCATTGACACCGGGCTACGGCAACACTGATTTCAAAGCAGTAATGCGGGCTTTGATCCGATTCGGGTATACAGGATATTGCACCATAGAAAGTTCACCGATGTTCCCGGATGTCGAGACTGCGGTTTCTGATGGCATAAACTACCTCAGATATTGCGAAAGGGTCGCTCAGATGCAACTTTCCCCTACTTTCCCCAATTGCTATTCACTATAACTTTTTTCTTGTCAAGTTGCGTACAAAAGAACAGTTGCCGTTGTGAAGACGGCAACTGTTCTTGTCTGTGGCTATGCAGAATTGGTCTACTTGTGTACGTAGATTTCCCAGCCCATGTAATTTTGCAAAGCCTCTTCAAGGATTTCAGCCACATGGGTGCGCACCATGCCAACATGGTGTTCATACCCGTTGCGCACTATATGGTTCATGAGCGATTGCAGATTGTCAATTGAGCAGACAGCGACTCCGCCAGCCATGGCACACGGATCGTCAGTGAAATCACCTTCACCTAGATAGGCCTTGATCTTACCTGTAAAGTCATCGGTGGAGACTCGAAGGTAGGTCATGGGTCCTTTTCTGACTTTTCCCTTAACCGCTCCGAAACAGTTGTCCTTGCCTAGAGAGGCTCCCAGCACATCCAGTTCCGATATCTCGATATCATCTGTACCAAAGAAACTCTTGGGATAGTTGGAACAGTGTGTGTTAACACATTTGTTGCGATCCTCGCCATAGTTGTTGTTCCAGTCGAGCAGTGCCGAAGCATTGTCGGATGCCAATGTCAGTGCCAGCATGCTGATCGCTCCGGCTACATCGACCTCACAGGCACAAGGAACCTTCATCTCACCCAGCATGCTCATGGTCAGGCACGTTGCACAGCCGTAATTCTTCTGAATGGACGTCCAACACTGGATTGCCGCTGCACTGATTCTGTTGTCGTTAATCCATTTTTCCACGACCACTGAGTACTTCGCCTGCTTCATAATATTCTTATCCGGGACAGATGCGGGAATCGTTCCATAGGCATGGATCTCTTTCAGTTTCTCGACCACTCTCTTGTCGTCGTCGGTGAGCCGGAGAGCATCAAAAATGATTTCGCTATGGTCGACCGAAACGACAGTCAGACCGGATCGTTGCAGTAATTTCTCACTCACCCGCATGGTCTGAAAATCGGCAGGCCGGGCACCAATGGCACCGATTCTGGCTTTTCGTAATCCGTTGACCACCCTGCAGATTCCTGCAAAGCGTACGATATCGCCCTTGAATACCTTCGAATCGACTTTGCAGGTATGCAACGTCGTGTTCGTAAAGGGAATGCCGTATTGGATGAAGTTGTTGGCCACCGACAGCTTACCGCAGAAAGCATCGCGCCTATGGGCAATATCAATCCTATCTAAGTCGTCATCCTCTGCGTGCAAGAGAACGGGAACGTTCAACTTGGATTCATGGATAGCTGCAACAATGCCAAGCTCAAGTCCAAAATTCGGAAGCGTCACGATTATTCCATCGATTTCCTCAGCATGCTTCTTGAAGTGGTTTGCACATGCAATGCCATCCTCGGTTGTCTCAACGCATCCAGTTGGCGTTGCATGTTCTGGCATGATGATTGTTGGGAAACCTAGGGAATCGAGCATAGATAGCATACCCCTTTTCCCCTGTACCGCCAGCTCTGTGTTGAAGAAGCCTCGGGTGCCGACTATCACGGCAAAGCACAATTTTCCGTCTTTCATGAAAGACCCTCCTTATATAGTGAAATTCTACCATAGATTTTCCAGAGTGCAAACAGAAATTGCATAAACAAAAAAATAAAAATGAAATTGTAACCTATATATTTGATTTAAATTCTTTTAAAACTCTAAAATATTTCAAAAATCAAAAATACTAATGAAATAATTATTGCAAATTATGGGTATCAAGAGTAGAGTACTCAAAGAGGTTACAAGAATTCCTTCGGTATAATATGGAAAGGAGTGGTAGATGAGAGCTGCAGTTTTTGAACGACCAGGAGAGATGCAAGTTAAGGATATACCCTTGCAACCTTGCGGTCCCGGAGATTTGATACTTAAAGTCCATGCCTGTGGTATCTGTGGGGGTGACATACGAAATTTTTCCACAGGTCTACGCTATGGCATAGCGAGCCAAGTCATGGGACATGAATTCACCGGAACTGTAGTCGAAATAGGAGCGGATGTGACTAGCTTCAGAGTCGGAGATCACCTTGCATTGGCACCTGATGTGAGTTGTGGGTCCTGCTGGTACTGCAGACAGGGGTTGGTCAACCTGTGTGAACATCACCGGATGATCGGTACGCATTGGCCCGGAGGATTCGCAGAATTTGTCCACCTGTCCGCTGAAATTCTAGCACATGGATTTGTCCATCATCTACCAAAAGGAGTCGGTCTTACCGAAGGGTGTCTTTCCGAACCTGCATCGTCGGTCATCGCAGCCCAAGAACGCGTCGGAATCGGCAAGGATTCTTCAGTCCTTATTCTTGGTGATGGACCGATCGGATGTCTCCATATTGAAGTAGCACGGGCTAATGGGGCTGCCCAGGTGTTCATATCGGGGCGTTCCCGGTTATCTGCTGCAGAACAGTTCTCTCCTGATTTGCTTCTCAACTACGAGAAGGACGATGTGGTTTCTGCAGTGCGGGTACAAACAGCCCAGCGGGGAGTAGATTTCGCCATATGCGCCAACGCCTCGGTGGAAAGTCAGCAGATAGCACTTGAAGCTGTGCGTAAACGGGGAAAAGTTATCTTGTTCGGTGGCGTCCCGAAAAACAATCCCATGACAAGCTTGGATAGCAATATGATTCACTACAATGAAATTGAGATCATAGGTACTTTCTCCTACCAGAGGAGGCATCATTTGGCCTCTTTAGAGGCGATACGGAAGGGGACCATCCATCCAGATGCATACTTCACCAAAACCGTAGGGCTTGATGATATAGAAAAAGGATTCTTCGCCGCTAAGAATAGGGAAGCTTTGAAGGTGCTCGTAAAACCATAGGTAAAACAGAAAGAGGAAAAAGAAATGCATGAATATGACCAGAAACTCCTAGAACGGGAACAGGCAGGAAATCCAATCAAGGTCGCTGTAATAGGAGCAGGGCAGATGGGCACCGAAATCATAACACAGATCGGTGAGATGCGCGGAATGCAAGTGAGTGTGGTTGTCGATATCACTTCTGACAAAGCGCTTGCTGGATATGCTCATACCAAGAGTACAGCCTCTGTACAAGTCTGTTCCACACTTAGGGAAGCTGAAGAGGCCAATTTTACAGGCAAGTCCATAGCGACAAGTGATTATCGTTTGGCGACCCGCAGTCGATTTGTCGATGCGGTGGTCGATGCGACAGGTTCGATCGAGATGGGAGCCACAATCGCTATGGACGCATTCCACTACAAGAAGCATGTGGTCATGATGAATGTGGAGTGCGACGTCACGATTGGCCCTATACTCCGTCAGTTCGCCGAGGATGCAGGGGTTGTCTATAGTCTAGCTGCAGGTGATGAACCCGCAGCGATAATAGAGTTGTACAGGTTTGCCACCGCGCTAGGCTTTGAAGTTGTTGCGGCGGGGAAAGGAAAGAACAACCCGTTGAATATCTACTCGACTCCGGACACCGAACGTGAGAAAGCCTTGCAGCGGAACATGAATCCGGTGATGCTCTGTGAGTTTGTCGATGGGTCGAAAACCGCAGTGGAGATGGCGGCGGTTAGTAACGCGACAGGCTTGGTATGCGACGTCCGCGGGATGCACGCCGCGCATGCGACCGTGGATGAGTTGAAGCATGTGTTCATCCCCAAGGCGGATGGAGGTGTCCTGGAGCGCAAGGGAGTTGTCGATTTTGCTATCGGAGTGCACCCAGGGGTGTTCCTGGTCGTGACAACCGACAACAAGCGCATTCAAGAGGGAATGGTGCAGCGGGATATGGGTGAAGGCCCGTACTATACGCTGTATCGTCCCTACCACCTCTGTTCCATAGAGGTTCCAATCACGATAGTGCAATGTGTACTGTATGGTGAGAGCTCCGGACATCCCAAAGCTCATCTGACCAGCGAATGCATCACCATCGCCAAGCGAGATTTGAATGCCGGAGAGAGGTTGGATGGGATTGGCGGCTATTGTTATCGTGGCAGTATCGAGCAGTTCAGTGTGGCGAAAGAAGAGAACCTACTGCCTCTCGGACTAGCCAAAGGATGTGTGGTTATCAGAGATATCGCTAAGGATACCCCGATAACCTATGATATGATTGAAGCTGTTCCAGATGGGATGCATGTGTATTTGCGGAATATCCAAGACGTCAGGCTGGGATAGGGGGAACATGGTATGCTTGTTGGACTGGATATTGGTACGACAGGAGCTAAGGCGGTCGTCTTCGACGATTGTGGGACAGTTCTCTCGACTGCTTTCGAAGAATATGCCGTGGTAAGCGGCCCTAGCGGTAAGGCCGAGCAGGATGCCGAAGGAGTTTGGCGAAGAGCACGGGCGGTGTTGGTCCGTTCCGTAGCATCATGCGGTCTCAAATCGGTGAAGGCTATTGGTATATCAGTACAAGGTGATGCCGTGATTCCGATCGATCGGGCAGGTAATGCCCTTGCTCCTGCATTATTGGGTATGGACTACCGGTCCGCGAACGCGGCAAAGTCGTTCGCAAACACCTTTGGAGAACGGAAACTCTTCAATAGAACCGGTATGCGTCCCCATGCTCTGAATAGTATTACCAAGATTTTGTATTACAAGGAATTGAATCCACAGATATTTGAGAAAGCCGTGGCCTTCGTGACCTATGCCGAGTTCATTGCCATGAAACTCGGCGGGCAGCGCATCATCGATATGTCCATGGCCAGTCGTACCATGGCTTATAATCTTGAGAAATCAGATTGGGACGACGAATTACTCGCCTTTGCCGGTATTACCAGAGGCATGCTTGGGGAGATACGTCCTTCAGGCACAGTAATCGGACGACTATCGTCTGATATTGCAAGGGACGCCGGTCTTACTGGCACTACCATGATTTCCTCAGGGGGACACGACCAGTGCTGTGCGGCATTGGGAGCAGGGGCACTGTCCTCAAGTCAGGCGGTCGTATCCACCGGAACCGCAGAGGTATTCTCCACCTGTCTTGATCGGGCGACTACGAACGATGGTATGTACCGGAGTTTTTTCCCCTGTTACCGACACGTTTTACCGGACAGGTATTTTACCTTCAGCCTGAACCATACAGGAGGGATACTGCTCCGTTGGTTCAAGGATACCTTTTGTCAAAAGGAAGTAGAAGAAGCCCAACGTCGGGGCATGGACATATACCGATATTTAGACCAGACCATGTCGAGGAATCCCCAAAAACTTTTTGTGATTCCCCATTTTAATGGGAGTGGTACCCCATGGTGTGATATGAATGCCACCGGAGCTATTGTCGGCTTGACCTTGTCAACCGGTATTCCCGAACTGTATCGGGCCTTGCTCGAATCACAAACCTATGAATTGGCCTTAAACCTCGAAGCCTTCCAAGCATCGGGAATTGATATTCAGACAATATCGGCAGTCGGAGGTGGGTCTAAATCTTCCGATTGGCTGCAGATTAAGGCGAATGTCCTTAATCGTCCTGTACGGGTTCCTGTTTGTCCCGAATCCGCCGCCTTAGGTGCAGCCATATTGGCCGGATGTGCGATAGGATTGTGGTCAGATGTTCGCGAAGGAGCCAATCGCATGGTCGGGTTCAAAAAAGAGTATGAACCAAATGCTGAAATGGCTACCATGTACGCGGGGTTGTTGGAACAGTATAGGAACATCTATCCGGCTCTCAAACGACTTAGGGAGGAATTATGATCAGTATGGAACTACAGGTCGACCATATGCCGCATGCGTGTGCATTGCAGATGCAAGCGGTCTACAATACCTTGAAGAAAGCTGAGAAGAAGGCTGCTGATTTTCTGCTTGACCATACCAAGGGTGTGGACAGGCTCAGCATCCAAGAATTTGCTTCTGAAGCAGGTTGCAGCGAGGCAACCGTCGTACGGCTTTCCAAGAAACTCGGGTACGAAGGCTTCCCTGAATTGAAGCGGGATTTTGCAGCTTTCGGAAACTCATCGGAAATTCATGAATATGGGAACATCCTGGACAACGACCAACCTTTGGATGTCATGCGCAAGGTATTTGAATCGTCTGCCCAAGGGCTCATGGACACGCTCAATATGCTCGACGCCAATTCTTACACCCGAGCTTTGGATTGCCTCGTTGCAGCAAAAAGAATTTTGTTCTGTGGTTTGGGTGATGCCGGTGCAGTAGCTATGGAAGGCCATCTGCGGTTCTTGCGTATTGGGGTATTGTCACTACACGCGACAGATTCTGACACCCAGTTGATTTATGCGACGCAACTGCAACCGAATGATGTGGTTGTTGCGATCAGCCATTCGGGACGGAGCAGACAAATTTATGATGTCGTCAAGGTTGCCAAGGATCGGGGAGCGACGGTGATACTCATAACCAATTTCCCCGTTAGCCCGCTCAGCAAGAAAAGCGACATCATTTTACAGACAGCGGTCTTCTCCAAGAATATCACCGGTGAAATCATGTCAAAGCGCATCACCGCATTGTGCATCATCGAAAGTCTCTATATCAATTTTCTGTTGCACGCGAGTAGCGGATATGCTGAAACACTTAAAATTTCGAACGAAACCATAGCTATTAACAAGATATAGGTAAGGATGATACTAAGGAGCCCTGAAATGGAGAGCAACAATGTTACACGTATTCGAATTCCCGACTGGAACAGCTATCCATCTGAAGATGTTCACTACAGCATAGGCAGCGGGCAGGTGGAATTATACCATCATGGACATGACGATGCCTCCGTGCGACGTTTGCGCATCCGTTGGAAACAATTTGCTCTGGAACTGCTCCCCACCAAAGGTCTTTCAATCCTTGATTGTTCGATTGATGCCATTCCAATCTTCTGGGAGCCTCCATTGGACAGGATACAAGCACCAGACAAGGTTGACCTAGCCAAAGCCTTGCTCGTTAACGGAGCCGAGGTTCCCGGAACCTTCTGGATCGCCCAATTCCTTGGTGGTCTTGAGATGCTTGGCTTGGATAATTGGGGGATACAGTATCATGATTCAAAAAATCGTCTGCATCCGTTACATGGAAATGTCTCCAATATACCTGCCAAAGAGTTGGTTGTGGAACTGGAAACCGACGAAATACTAAAAATATCAGCAAAGGTATTGGTATATGGGGATAACGCCGTTCTGCCCCAAGAATCGGTACCTGCAATATGGGAAGTGACGAAATGCATCCTTTTGCACACCAAAACAGGATCCTTGGTTATCGATGATATAGTAACCAATGTATCAGGTAAGGATGCATTTCCCGATTGGGGCTACCATGTGCAACTTCGACCAAGACCTGGTTGTCGCTTCTATCTACCTTCGCGTACCATTCGCGAACGATTTGGTAATCCGATTCCGAAAGACCACATGGTATGGAAACTGCCGCAAGACGTAGCAATCAGAAAAGAACGGGGATATATTCATTCGCATCTTGATGCGAAGGAGGGGCTCGTTCAAGGGTTGTTGGAGTATCCCGATGGGTCGGGTATAAGCATCATCTTTCCCCATGCTCCCTATACAATGGTGTGGAACTCTTGGGGAGGAGCAAATAGTAAGGAATTTCTGTGTCCGGACAATCCCGGAACGGCACTTGTTCCCAAGCCCTGGGATGGGGTGGGTCCTGAGATTGGAGCAAGCGACCTGGACCATGGACAGGCTGAGGATCCCGATGTCGTACAAGCTACCCTTTCTCCTGGGGCCTCTCAGTTTCTTACTATTACTATAACCCCGTTGCGCTGTTCGAAAGTGAAAAGTGTGAAGGCGCAAATCCTTGCCTATACCCAACCAGATTTTTGTGACAGCGAAATTTCTGCTATCGCCTCCCACGTTTGGAGTACTGCTGTTCATGAAATTCAACGGCTGGAGTCCTATATTGACCATAAGGCTTTCGCATCTTGTGTCCAACTACTTGTGAAACACCAAGGTCGTGTAATGGTATGCGGCGTGGGAACTTCGGGTGTGGCTGCCCGGAAATTAGCCCACAGCCTCTCGTGTGTGGAAATTCCCGCGACCTTTTTGAATCCAGCCGATGCAGTCCATGGAGCGTTGGGTTCGGTTCAGGAGGGCGACATTGTTTTTCTCATCTCCAAGGGAGGCGGTACCAAGGAGATTATCCAGCTTATCCCTTCATTGCAAGCAAAGCGTACTACAATTGTCGGCATCACTGAGAATGCCGATTCGGTTTTGGGTCGGTCCTGTGACCTGTTGTTGCAAGTCGCTATCGAAAAGGAAGCGGACAGCTTCAATATGCTCGCAACCACCAGCACCTTGGTTGTTATAGCTCTATTCGACGCACTTTCGATCGCGGTGATGCAACTGAGTGGATTTACAAAAGAACAGTTTGCAATCATCCACCCCAGTGGAGCTGTCGGTGACCGCTTGCTACAGGGAAATTCGCGGTGACCTTGAAGACCTTATTGCTTCCGAAATTATTACAATTCTAGTGTGCCAGTTCGGCGTCATACAAAGCCTAGCCAGCAGTCAGTATCCAGCCTTGGAACCGAAGTCGTGAGTTTAGGATTAATCGTAGGCAGGGAAGCTTGCTGGCTATCTTCTACCTACCATGACCATTGAACCCTGATCTCTGTTGTTCTCATGTGTCCTCTTGCCCTTTTCCCCTCTGCACAGAAGTGGACCGTGGTTCAACATCAGGCTTCTTCGATTATGATTTGAATTTCAGATACCGCCTCAATAAGAATGCACAAAAATAGGGGAATGTGTATATATTGTCGCTATATCCAATGTTGCCTCCAGTAAACTTGATACCATAATGAATGTCAGCATACTTGTCGCTCTTGATCAGTGTCTTTAGGGATTTTGCTCTACCGTTTTTCGCTTTGACCTCAACAGGAATCAATTCAGAGGCCGTTCTGACAAAGAAATCCTCTTCCAAGGTCGAGTCTTCGCGCTTATAGTAGTATAGACTGAAACTGCTCTTCACAAGTGCCTCCCCTACGATGTTTTCATACAGCGCTCCTTTGTACACCCCCAAGTTTTTATTTGCCCGCAAGTCCTCTTGGGTTTCATCATCCAGCATAGCCACAAGCAATCCACTGTCGGCAAAATATATTTTGTATTTTGCTTCATCGAAATTACCCTTGAGAGGCAGGGCGGGGAATTTCAGACAATAACAGAGGTTAATCACCCCGGCGTCATCGAGCCACCCAATGCATCCTCGATACTCTGAAAAACGGGCTCCTGATGCGACCTTCGAAATCTGGAACTTCTTATTATCCTTAGCAAGTTGCGGGGTGATTTGGGTAAAGACATTGAGAATGCGGGTCTGATCCACTCCCTGTGCATACTTGCGGATATCCTCCTTATAGTCGGCAATCAGCTGACGCTGCATTTCCAGAGAGCCTTCAAAAGTGCCTTTTGTGATATAGGCGCGTACTATTGCTGGCATACCACCAAGGATACAGTAGTCAAGGAAGAGTGAACTGCAAACCGACATTTGCACTTCGTTCAAAGGCTTTAGTGTATGCATATGTTCAAGCAGATTAATGACAAACTGATCATCATATCCCTTTGCCCACAGGAATTCCTCAAAATCAAGAGAAAACATTGTATAGTCCGTTTTATACCCGACACTGTTGCTCTCGATTTTCGTATAATTTAGGCCAAGCATGGAGCCACTACAAATTATCTCAAATCTGCCATCAATGTGGAAAAATTTCAGCGCTGTGGCAATCTCAGGAAACTCTTGTAGCTCGTCAAAAAAAATCAGTGTTTTGCCTGCGATAAAGCGCTTGGAAGGATCAAGGAGAGAGATGTTCTTAATGATGTCATCTGTTTTATATCCGTCCACCGTAATCATTTTGTATTTTGGTTCTTCAACAAAATTGATTTCTAGTACATTCTCGTAATTCTTGCTTGAGAAACGCCGTATCGATTCAGTTTTTCCAACTTGCCTAGGGCCTTTTATAATAAGAGGCTTCTTATTCTCACTTTTTTTCCACCCTGACAAAAAGCTGTCAATTTTCCGTTTCAAATAGAGCATGGTATTCTCCTTACCTCTTGTTGGCTTAATTATGCTTCACATACGTGAGAAATGCAATCATAGATACAAAAAGATGAGCGAATAAGTTACATTTTTAACAAATTTAATAGTCATTATATAAGGTTTTTTTGCAATAAATGAGGGAATATATGTACAGAATATCCCCAAATGCTGAAAAAGAGCATTGAAAACGTGATTTAAGGAACCGGTACGGATACCGGTTCGCGGGAAGGACTTCGTACCCATTAAGAATACCCAAATAGGATAAAGCAGTTCTACGTATTTCAAAGATTTCAAGCATCTGAAAGAAGGAGAACCCTTCCTGGTAAAGGATCTCTTCAAAGGTTGCCTCTGGAACAAGGAGACAGAATTCTGCCTTACAGGACAATCACCTCAGCTCACAACGATTTCATCAGTCGCCGAGTCTGGCCAACCAGATAGAGCGGCAAGGTGACCAGGGTGTAACGGTAATCGGATTTCGGTAGGGAGGAGGTGACAGTCTCCACCACAGGAGTACTCGTTGAGAACCGCAATGCTACGGGAAGGTGTTTCAATTCCATGAACAGATGCAAGGATTTCAACGTCCCTGTTTTCCCCGATTTCACCTCGACAGGGAGGATGGAATTCCCCTGCTGGATCACAAAATCAACTTCTGCGTTGGATTGGGCTTTCTCCCTACACCAATAGTAGAGCTCGGGGTGCATATAGCTTGGTTGGCTGTAGAGCAGGTGTTGCCCGATGAACTGTACAGCCAGTTCCCCTTGATTCGAGAAAAACAGTTCCTTGTCTTGGGAAATATCTGCTATCGACAAAGCCTGTAGTGCAAGATAGAGCCCGATATCCAGCAATATTCCCTTTGACACTTTCCTATTCATCTCAGCCTTCAATGGCAGGTTGTTCGCACTGGAATGATATGCCCTGTACAAAATCCGGGCATGTACGAACAAGGTCAGTATCCGGTCGGTAACAGCACTCCGCTCTTGAGAGAGTATGTCGACGTATCTGATTTTCTTGCCAACAGTGGTTCCCAGTCTGTCAAACACCTCCTGCAGCTTGCCCAAGTCTATTCGTGTCTTATACTTTGCAAAGTCATCACGGTAGGTGTTGAGGATGGAGTATTTCACTTTGTCAGCTTCTAGCAACGAAAGCGTATCCCTGTAAACTTTGATTACTTGTGGCATTCCTCCCAACAGGTGGTAGGTCCGAAGGTATTCCAAAGCTTTTTCGTGAATGGCCTGTGGAATTTCCTCGCCTACTGTATAGGCTTGCAGATATGTTAGCAGTTGGTCGGCCCCCATCGCCTCAAGGAATTCCTCGAAGGTCATAGGTCCCATGAAAAAATATTCAATCCTCCCAACAGGCATGGAAAGCTCGTATTGTTCGAGTGCGAACTCCAATAAGGATCCGGCGGCGATCACCGCGAGCTGAGGGATTTGTTCGAAAAAGTAACGCAGACAGAGGATTGCCGCCGGGTTAGCCTGAATCTCATCAAGGAAGAGTACAGCCTTATTCGTGTCGATCCTTACATTGTACAGGATTTCCAAGGATTGGATGATCTTCTTGGGCTCATTTGATGCGAACAGACTTTTTAGCGAATGGGTTTGTTCAAAGTTGAGTTCGATCAACTGGAGGCCATTATTCTGGCAGAACAATCGGACCAATGTTGATTTGCCCACTTGTCTAGCACCACGAATGATAAGCGGCTTACGATGGGGACTCTTATACCATTCTGACAGATCTGCTTCTTCTTTTCTTTTCATGACTGTAGTATAGCATACAAACTGATAAATATAAGGGTAAAAATAGCACATAGACTGATAAATATAAGGGTAATATTGTACTTGAACCCGTTTATAGGGGAGTAAGCAATAAGCTGACACCCCTCTCGCCTTCTTTCAACAACCCCTAGAGTGAACACAATAAGATGAGTCTCGGGATACTAGGCCTCCCTGATACCTCCCATACAACCCCCTTGGGGAGAATAAGGAATGCTTTTGTAGCACAAGGGATTCTCTTAAGCCCAAATCTTCCAAACACAGCAATCCAGGAGTATGATGGTCTTGTATGGATGAGAGTTTGCTCCAGTTTTTCTCTTCTCTCGATCGATCACGCTTTGTCGACGGCGAGTACAAAGCCCTGGCTAAGCTTGACCACCCTTTGCCCATAGGGTTCGGACAGACAATCAGCCAGCCGAGCCTCGTTGTCTATATGACAGAACAGCTTCAACTCAGGAAGACCCACAGAGTCCTGGAGATCGGGACAGGAAGCGGATATCAGACCGTATTCCTTGCTGAGTTTTCCAAAGAGGTGTATACCGTTGAATTGCTTGAAGAACTGAGCACAAGGGCACAAGAGCGACTGGATACATTTGGGTATCAGAACATCCACTACAAACTTGGTGACGGAAGCCTCGGCTGGGCAGAACATGCCCCGTATGACAGGATTCTGGTAACCGCAGCACCCGGAAAGAAACCCCAGGACCTGATCGATCAGCTTGCCCCGGAGGGCATCATGATCCTCCCCATAGGCCCTACCAGTTGGCAGGAGCTGGTGATGATCACCAAGGACAAGGAAGGCAAGGTGACAGAGAAGAAGCTTCTTGATGTTGCATTTGTGAAATTGGTAGGGAAGTACAGCTGACAGGATACTTGCTTGCTCAGATCCACTTCACCACCTGGTTGGGGAATTTGTCGCGATACGATCCATCGAGTAGCTCACTGAACACAAGGAAGTAATGGTCCCCCTGTTCATAACGGAGTACCTGGATACAATGTCGATCTGGGCAAGGCCCTCGTAAGGACGAGACCGAATACGGCAAAGGAGAGTGACCAGGATGGCACGCATGAAATCCATGAAGACGATTGAGACTGAGATTGCCCAGGCAAAGGAAATGGTGCTCAAGTCCAAGGCCAGGTATGAGGCTGCCATTGCCAACCTGGAGGCGGTCATGGCGGGAAAGGATGAGCTCATTGCCAAAGACCTGTCTGATGCTTTCAAGAAGAGCGGCAAGTCCTATGATGCTGTGATGAGGTTCCTGAAGGAAGGCCTAAGACAGTGGGAAACTGCCCCCAAATATGTTTGAGTAGGAAAATATCAGGAAGTTCACAATAATGGAATATTGATTCAATGCAATGTATATACATTGCATTGACTACATCATTTCCGAATGATACTATTCCACTAGGGAGAAACTATATGGCAAGTACAACAATCAGTTTGAGAACGGATACGGAACTAAAGGCTCAGGCCGAGGAAATCCTCAATCAGCTTGGAATGACACTGAATGGAACCTTCAACATGCTTCTTAATCAGATTGTGAGGGAAAAGTCAGTGCCACTGAGTTTGTCTCTGGCTTCCCAGAATTCATTGTATGCAGATTTGCTAGTTGCAGAAGATGAACGTAGAAACGGTTATGTCGGTAGAAGTGGAGATGAAATGCTTAAAGATTTTGACTTGATTGTGGCAGAGGCTGAAGCCAAATATGGAGTATGATGTTATCGTCTCCAGAAAAGCGGATGAAATGCTTGTCAGTCACGTAAGGTTCCTTGCCCAAGTGAGTATCCCTGCTGCCAAAGTATTGAGAAATGAGTTCTGTTCTGTTCTTGGTAAGTTGAAGGATAATCCCTTACAATTCCAACTGGAAGAGGACCTTGGATTACCTAGCGGAAAATACAGACGAGTTGTTTTCGCTACAAGGTACAAGGCTGTCTTTTCTGTTTTTGAAAATACAGTGTTTATTGATGCCATCATTGATTGCAGACAATCAATATGAGCATGACATGCAGAAGAATCTGCAGAAATTTTTCCTGAAATGGGCAGTCTCGAAACAACTGCAATACTAGAGCTAGCAGTACTGTACTCTCCAGGTATGTCCTTGTATTGGAGCGAGGCAGAAGCGACCATTGGAATTATTAACGATCTTTGTCTATCTTTTTCAGCGACAACAATGACCTACTCCCCAATCTGACAATGCTGCACAAGATGTGGGTGGTATGATGATTTTGCTGGAAGAGAAAAAACTCCTTACCCAATCGGGGGTGAAAAACCTCCTTGACATTCACAATAGGGCATTGAAAACGTGATTGAAGGAACCTGGACGGATACCGGTTTACGGGAAGGACTTCATACCCATTGAGGATACCCAAATAGGATTAAACAGTTCTACGTATATCAAAGATTTCAAGCATCTGAAAGAAGGGGAGCCCTTCCTGCTAGAGGATCTCTTCAAAGCTTACCTCTGGAACAAGGAGCCAGGCTCCCTGTTCCAGAGCTACCTTGCTACCCATGACAGTCACCTCACAGTACCCAATACAGGCACCTCAAGACAGATGCGATAAGAGAAAGCCTGATAGGCCTATCATCGTCTGTATTTTCCCTTTTTTTCTTAAAAATTAAGAAAGTTAATAAAAATGTATTAAAATATTAAGAAAATCAATATTTAATATTTACAATATCACTAATCCATTTTAGATTGAACGTAACAGAGGAAAGCATATGGAACACGGCTGGCAAAAACTACTCTCCCTGACAGGGGGAAAGAAATTCTACATAACGCAGGTACAGATACCTGAGGACGCCATTACCATCGAAGGGAAGTTTGAGGTACCGCCCTTCGCAGAACTCAGCATGGAAGACCAGATCTTTATCGCAGCGTTCATGAAGACACACGGGTCGATCAAGCAGATGGAGTCAGTCTTCAACATCAGTTACCCCACAGTGAAGAACCGACTTAACAACATTGCGCGTCAGTTGGACATCGTTGATGTTTCGATACAGGTATCCAACTCGGTCTCCAGCATACTCGACCGTCTGGAGCAAGGGGCCATATCTGTCGCAGAGGCAATTGAGGAGATAGGATAATGTTACCCATGCTGCTTCGCGTTAAAATTCACGATGAAAAGAAGTCCTTCGGGTTGTATGTGCCATTGGGACTCATCTATTTGCTTTTTGTCCCGATACTCATACTTGGGGCAATCGCCTTCATAGTGCTTCTTGCGATACCCAGAACAGCGAGTCAGGCACGGTCCTCTCTCCAGTTGGTTCTGGCCTTGCCTTCGCTGCTTTCAGCTAGCATCGGTACGGAAATTGAAGTTCAATCGAATGAGAAAGATATAGTGATTTATATTATTTAGGACACAGTAGGAGAAATATCATGAGTGATGAAAGACTGAGAATATTGCAGCTTCTTTCTGAAGGGAAACTTACCCCAGAGGAAGCGGAGAAACTGTTGAAGGCCATGGAAAATGGTACCCAACAGATTGAGAAACCCAGACAAAGCCAACCTGGCGATGTCAGAGGAAAATACCTGTATGTGCAGGTGGATCCAAAGGAAGGGAAGTCTTCTGAGCGGGTATCGGTCAAGGTGCCTATGGCCCTGGTCAAGGCCGGTCTGAACATATCCAAACTGATTCCCATGGAGGCACAGGACAAAATCCATTCCTCCATGAAGGATAGTGGCATTCCTTTCAACTTCAGCGATATAGACCCCCAGAACTTTGAGGAAATTCTAGAAGCCCTTGAGCAGATGAGTATTGACGTAGACACCGACGAGTCTACTGTCAAAGTGTTCTGTCGATAGTAGGGTAGCGCGATAGGGTGCCGATACCACCTTCGGCACCCTATCCCTTTCAAGATCCCAACATTCGTACAATAGGCTTTGCATTCTTTGCTTGCCAATCTGTTCTATCGCATGAAATGCAGGGAACGTCATAGCACCGTGCAAGCTACCGCGCAAGTTACCCCCCAAGTTACCCCACAAGCTACCCCCCAAGCTACCCCCCAAGCTACCCCCCAAGCTACCCCCCAAGCTACCCCCCAAGCTACCCCCCAAGCTACCCCCCAAGTTACCCCCCAAGTTACCCCCCAAGCTACCCCCCAAGCTACCCCCCAAGCTACCCCCCAAGCTACCCCCCAAGCTACCCCCCAAGCTACCCCCCAAGCTAC
>JAEINL010000066.1 GCA_016342655.1 Sphaerochaeta sp.
AGAGCTCGAATCGATAGATGATATTATCCAGTCGGAGAGACGTTCAGCACCCTAACGATGAAACGTTACAGTTATAACTAATTAGACATAAAACTTTCAAGAAGAGAGATGAAAAGAATATAACAACAGTACGGTTTAGGCAAAATATTGCTTCTTTATCTGATTCCAAACTGACCAAAATGGTTCATAGCAATTATCTACAAGAGAATTTACCTTTGCTTCTACAAAAGGTCGAATTTCTTCTGTTGAAGTAAATTCCGTTATGAGCGGAAATACAACTTCGAATATAGCTTCCCTATCTCTTTTTAAATGAGAGGCATTAAGCCCCACATAGTCAATTGTATTTTTTGCCTTACTATCTGATTCTTCTCTCGCATCCATCGTGCCATCCTCCCTACACACGAAGCGTATTTCACAAGAAGGGTCAAGAGGAGAAATCATCAGATTGGGGTCATGATCATCTTTACATATTCCACAATGGCAGGGACTTTTTTGCTCATGTATGTCCTGACCATTACAGGAAAGAAGTAAATTCTTGTAATCTACTGTCATATTGGGATAGAGAGATTGTGGATACAAATGTTCTATATGAACTTTGGAACGATCACAGGCAATTCTGCCTTCGCAATAGCAACAAAGACCATGTTGCTCATTGAATAAGGATAGCCTAACTATTTCTTTTTCTGGATTTTGCAGTTTCTCATAGGTAGGATGCCAATCTTCATTTTCTTTATTCAACCAACTAATAAACTCAAGGGGAGGCGCTTGTTTTTTAATATATTTCATTTGCCGAGCAACCGCTTTCTATCAATAATCAGTTGCATCTTATGCAATTCCGTATCATTGACAACTATTTTTTGCAATTCTAATAGCTTTGCTTCTGCCTCAGGCAAATTGGTATCCATCAGTTTATATATTTCACTGATTTTATTCTCAACCTCATCAGGCCGAGTAGAGTCCAATTCCATAAAATCTTGATAAATCGACTCTGACTCTTTACCATAGGTATTTATACCTTGAGAAATACGGATTGATCCATACTCAGCCTGCAAGGAAAAAACTTGAGAAGGATTAACATGTGATAAGACAAAAGGGGAATGGGTAGAAATGATAAATTGACAATTAGGAAATGTTCTTTTTAAGTTATCTACGATGGAAGATTGCCAAGAGGGATGTAGGTGAAGATCTATCTCATCTATAAAAATAATTCCATTTCCATCCAAGGGGTTTTCCCTTAATGGATTTGCAATCGCTAATTTTCTTGCCAAATCACCAATCATAGTAAGAAGACATTGCTCTCCACCAGAAAGCTGTTCAATACGAAAATCCCCAAATCCTTCTTTCTTAACCATCAAACCCTGTGGTGTCTTCCAATGAAAATTGAGATTGGAAAAACTGGGGATAAAACTATAAATCGCTTGCCTCACAGCCTCCAATGAGCGGTCAATAAAGTCTAGACTCTTCTTAATCTTTTCGTTGTTTTCTGCTCCCTCCTGATCTCGGAACCACTCATAAAACAATTTATAATCAGCATTCCAAATTTGATCCTTTTCAAGAGCAGACAACAGGTCAAATGAATGCCTCTTTCTTGTCCGTGAAGGGAAAACAATACCTGCCCTTGTGACAGGATATAAACCAACAATAGGAAGATTACAACAACCTTGAGTCTCCTCAATTTTCACCTGCAACGCTTTGGCATATTTATTCAAATCTGAAAAGTCACTTTTAGATATACTTGGAAGCCCCTTCTTGGTCCTATACAAAGACCAAGCAACCCCTTTTTCTCCATTTTCTTTGCAGGAAACACAGAGTTCAGCCGCTGATTTCTTCAGATTGATATCATGTAACTCGATAAGACTTCCGTTAGTTGAAAGACTTCTTATTCTTGCAGGTAACCAAGAAAGGGAAATCATCATTGCATAGAGTATGCTCGATTTTCCTGAACCGTTCTTACCAAAAAAAACATTCATATGTGGATCGAGCTGGATGATCTCTTTTTCTTGAAAACCTTTGTATCCAGAAATCGTGAATGTATCAATAATCATAACTACCCCACCTATGCATGATAGCATACCATGATAAGAACATAGAATAAACTATTTCTATTATGATAAGTTTATTAAACTCTCCTACTTAATCATCTTACCTCTCCGCAATCTTCGAGTACTTCTTATGATACACAAACCTCATAAGATGAGTATCCAACCAACCGATCGGCTTTACCGTGATCTATAAGAGTGAGAGAAGAGCTGCCTTGCAGTTCTTCTCCAAGATCATTGCAACAGCCTCTGCATAAGGTCTGGTGGTTGTCCAACAGAGCGCACCAACATTTCTTGGGACCTGTGCATTACAATTCTCACTCAGCTTTATTAGGTTAGAGCTTTCATCCTTTGCTTCAACAACAGGAATATTGGTTCCTACTATCTGTGCAAAATCACCAGGATAGGAGAGAAAAGGACTGACGGATTTCAAATAGGCCTCTTCTCAGGCAAGAGACAAGAGTGTCTATATCTATACCCGGGCTGAAAAACATTTGGCGATGGGGAAATCTGGAAAAGCCTGAACCACTTTATCAAGGGTCTCTAGTGTAGGGTTCCCAGTATTCTCTAACCTTACATAACTATTCCTATTAGCCAAACCGATTATTCGCTGAGCCTGTTCTTGTGTAAGTTTATTCTGGAGTCTGAAGTTTTTCATCATAAGGGGAAAAGCAATTTTACTATCGACCGGGATAGAAATGATGGAATCATTTTCTTCAATAGATTCATCTGGAAGAGGAAACGTTACATGTGAACCTTTTGGTTCATCCAAGTAAAGGTTCAATACGTCCTTAAGATGCTCCTTAAGCTCCTGAAGAGTCTCACCCTGAGTCACACAACGAGGTAATTCAATCCCTTCAGCCCAATACCGGCCATTCTCCTCTGAATGTAGGGTAAAATGCTATTTCATATCAGACCTCCTTGAGCAGTTTTGACTCCAATCCCTTTCCAAGATCTCTATCACTATGTACAGCAAATAGTATGCAACCATTTCTTTTCCTGTCATAGGTATAGTTCAACTCCCAGAGTCAATAGTAGGTTTTGCATACGTCCTCCACAGAATCAGTATCCCCCTATAAGGGATATAGTGAACTATGAACAAAAAGTCCTTTCACCTGCTATACATGCCCTTCAATCTCGATGTGCTAGTCATTGAAAATTTCTGCTGAATACGGTATTTTTTTCATCTTTATTTGAAAAGCACTTATCATTAGAGCGAATTGAGGACTTCGTATCAAACAGCTAGAAAATATCTGAATCTACATGACTCCGATAGCGTTCAAAGAGTGTATGGAACGGCGAGATCAGATTATCATTACCTTTGTCAGAATTCCAGACTATTTGCATCAAGCAAGAACTGTTGGACTCCCATGACCAATGTTCCTTGCTCTGTGTGCCAAGGATTAGTTTCAGTCCCTACAACAATGATCTTCTTAAATGAATCAGGAATATTCTCAAGACTAAGCTGTTCCTGTTCAATCTTCTCTCTTGTCCCAAGTACCAACGCAGACTGAACGTAGTATCTTTTGCTTCCCAGATTGGCAACAAAATCTACCTCCAGTTTCTTTCTTACCTCTTTTCCTGAGGTATTATTCATTCTTTTTTCTACCACTCCAACATCGACAAAAAAACCTCTCACTCTTAGTTCATTATATATAATGTTTTCCATAATATGGTTTTCTTCAATCTGTCTAAAACCAAGTCGCGCATTTCTCAGACCAATATCCTCAAAATAATACTTCATTGGAGTTCCAATATACTGTCTCCCTTTAACATCATAACGATTGGCTTCATGTATTATGAATGCATCTTTAAGGTATCCGATGTATTGGTTAATCGTATTAATGCTAATTTTAGAATGCAGCACACTCTTGAAGGTTGCTTCAATTCTCGAAGGATTTGTAAGCGAGCCAATATTTGATGCCAAAATATTCATGAGATCTTCTAGTTCTCTGCTTTTCTGTACATGATAGCGGTTAATCAAATCCTTCAGATATGTCTCTTCAAACAGATTCGTTAGATACTTAACTTTCTGTTCTACTGTCCGCATAGTACTTACCAAAGGCAATCCACCGTACATTATGTAGTCTGACCATCCCTGATGTTTGTCTCCATCGAACACCTGCATAAACTCTTTGAATGATAAAGGGAAAATATGGACTTCATCCCCACGCCCCCTGAATTCTGTCAGGATATCACTAGAAAGAAATTTTGAATTACTTCCCGTTATATAGGTATCAACATTTCTCTTACGCAACAAACCATTGAGAGTGTCATACAAACCAAGAGATTTCTCAGGATATTTCATCTCTTCTTCAGTAATTGCGTATTGAACTTCATCAAGCAGGACAAAATACTGTTCATGCGTGTTTTCTATCCTTGACAGGATATACTCATACAGTGTATCGGCATTCCTATACGCCTTGTTTTCTGGACTATCTAAAGCTAACTGAATTATATGATCTTCCGTGACACCTGTTGATATAAGATAGTCATAAAAAAGTTTGAAAAGTAGATACGATTTTCCACTTCTTCGTATTCCTGTAACAGTTTTGATCATACCATTGTTCATTCTATTGATCAGTGCATTCACGTACGTGTTTCTTGGTATTTCCATAGAGCACCTCATTGAAGATTATTGCCGATATCGGCAACAATCTTCAATAAGAGTACACAGCTCTTGCATTATAAGTCAATGAAAATTTCTGCCGAAAACGGCCTTTTTTCTAAAAAGCTGTTGTGGCCACACAATCAAGCTAGGCCAATGAAAGGTATCAATACCCCAGGGCAAGCCCTGGAAAGAGGAGGCGTTGCCTCCTTTTCCGCCCCAAGGGGCTCACGTATCTCACCTTGCTTTCCCGGCACTCGCTCGGTAATGGAAGCATGGTAATGCTTCCGCTACTCTCGCTTCGTTGGGGAATAAACTATGGGGGGTATCCGCTTAGCTCCTCCTGAAGTATAACAAATTGACGAAACTTGGATACTCACATGAAGTGACTGTCATGTCTTCTTCTGATGATCCTGCCCATGTTTCCATGCCGGGGGGGCATCATATTGCAAGTCTGTTAAAACGGTGAATCCTAGGCACTCATTAGGGGCCTGTGGTTAAGGGACACTTGCAATCTTATCTTGAAGAGTTTGCTTTCCGTTTTAATCGGCGTACTTCACGTAGTCGAGGGCTTGTTTTCCTAAGACTTCCTGAACAGGCGCTTATCACTAGTCCCATTACTGAATTCGATATAATTGGAGGCTATGACTGGGGTTTGGAAACTGATGCAGATTGAGGAGGAGCTAAGCGTATACCCCCCTAAACTATTTCTCCTACTTGCACTTGCACATCGTCTATGATGATCCGACACAGACCTCCTGCAAGTCAGGCCTGAATGTCAATGACGTCTACAAAGAGTTATGCGGTGGAGAACTCTCCACTCTTTAGGATACTTATATCCGGACTTAATTTGCGGGGCTCTCAATCTTCTTCCTTCAGAAGCTGTGATGCAGCCTCAAGTGCGTCCTTTGCAACTTCCTTCATCTGCTCAACAATCGATTCGAGTGATACGCGATTGGCGACCCATTCCTGTACAATCTTTGCTTCGGTTCCAGAGATCGCCTTGGAGACTGTCTTGCCATCGACTTTGGTGCTCCAATACAGATACGGGCCATGCAGCGAGGCAGGGTCCTTATGGCAGACGCAGTTGGGCTTGCCACACTTGAGATAACGGCTTGTGACCGAACCTGGCCATACGAATCCCACTTCCTTAAGCTGCTCGGCAAGGCCTTGGTGCTTCTTGAGGCAATCGGAGAGAATCTGCTGAGCCTTCTTGCTGTCCATAGCGTGCTTGCTCCTTATGTATGATAGTGAATAATCTTACCACGCTTCTACTTTTCTTGGTAAAGGAATTTGCACATACAGGGTCTCGACAAGGGTATAGCATATATGCCTAGTATTGGTTTTCTTACAATTCCCCCAGCCAGAACAAAAAAGGCAACACCGTAAAGTCGTGAGGTGTATTTTGTTGATTTCTCAGATTACGCATACATTCTTACAAGATCTATTTGAAAAAACACTTAGTAATCTCTATAGTAATTCCATAGAGCCATACTTTTCGGATGAGGGGCGAATATGAGAATACTGGAACTATTATTGCTAGTCCTGACAACGGTTTCTGGTATCTGGACCTTTTCCTGCAATAAGAAACACAAAGGGCTACAGCTCTTTTTGCTCAGCATTTCCAGCATAGTCATCCTTGCCCATGGTGTACTTGAGGGCTTTCGGCTCCAACTAGCCTGTGTCTACCTTGCACTGCCTGTCCTGTGGCTCATCTTTCTCTCCAGCAAGAAAAGAATAGGCAGGAGAAAGCGAATCTTCCTGCTCTCCCTATCGTTTCTCTGTCTGTTGGGAACTCTTGCATCCCTGTATCTGTTCCCGGTCAACACGATGCCAAAACCTACAGGCCCCTACACCATCGGGACTGTGAGCTATGAGCTGACCGAACAGGGAAGAGAGGAACTCTATGGCCCTGAACCTCGCAAGGATTGGCATATCAGATTCCAAGTCTGGTATCCTGCAGATAGCAGCAAAGGCGGAAAGCTGACCAAATGGCTTACCGATGGAAGGAAAGTAGCCTCAGGGATCCCTGTACTGTATAACCTCCCAAGTTTTCTGCTCGACCATACAGCTTTGATCAAATCCCATAGCTATAGTGACCTTATGATAAGTGCCAAGGAACAGACGTATCCCCTTGTCCTTATCTCCCACGGATGGACAGGCTTTTCAAGCCTCCACTCTGACCTTGGAGAGATGCTTGCAAGCCATGGCTATATTGCGGTAAGCATCAATCATACCTACGGGGCTGCTGTAAGCGTATTTGAAGATGGAGAGGTGGTATATGTAGATCAAGGAGCCCTCCCCGACAGGTCGTCGGTCGACGACTTTGACACCTTTTCCCACTCATTGGTCAGTACCTTTGCTAACGATGATCGGGCCGTACTAGATTTCTTGGAAACCAATACCTTCTTTGCAGACAGGATAGACCAGGAAAAGGTTGGGGCGATGGGGCATTCCACCGGCGGAGGCGGCGTGGTCAGCTTTGCCATCAAAGACCCGCGAATCAAGGCAGTGCTAGGTTTTGATGCCTGGGTTGAGCCGATCGAGACGGATATCCTGGAAAAAGGTCTGCATATTCCAAGCGCCTTTCTCAGAAGCGAACAGTGGGAAACAGGGCCAAACAATGAGTTTCTCAAGCAACTTCTCGATAACTCGGCAGCAAGACCCAGTATCTACAAAGTCCAAGGAGGCAAACACCAAGATTTTTCCATGCTGTACATGTACCTACCGATTACCAGGATCCTTGGAGAAACTGGCACCCTAGATCCTCTAGAAAACGCAGAGATCCAACAAAGCTTTGTCCTCACGTTCTTCGACCAGAACCTGAAACAAGCACCTGGAGATCTCCAAAACTGGTTTGAAACCCATAGCGCAGTATCAGAAGTAACGGAATTCGAATAGAGTATGAAGCAAGAGTGCCTGTATCTATACCCGGGCTGAAAAACATTTCGCAATAGGAAAATCTGGAAAAGCCTGAACCACTCTATCGAGGGTCTCTAGTGTAGGGTTCCCAGTATTCTCTAACCTTACATAACTATTCCTATTAGCCAAACCGATTATTCGCTGAGCCTGTTCTTGTGTAAGTTTATTCTGGAGTCTGAAGTTTTTCATCATAAGGGGAAAAGCAATTTTACTATCGACCGGGATAGAAATGATGGAATCATTTTCTTCAATAGATTCATCTGGAAGAGGAAACGTTACATGTGAACCTTTTGGTTCATCCAAGTAAAGGTTCAATACGTCCTTAAGATGCTCCTTAAGCTCCTGAAGAGTCTCACCCTGAGTCACACAACGAGGTAATTCAATCCCTTCAGCCCAATACCGGCCATTCTCCTCTGCATGTAGTGTAAAATGATATTTCATATCAGACCTCCTTGAGCAGTTTTGACTCCAAGCCCTTTCCAAGATCTCTATCACTATGTACAGGAATAGGTTGGGAGCCTTTACCCTTCTTGTACATAAGGACATGACTTCCTGTCTGCCTTATCTGAATCCAACCGTGCTTTTTATAGTATGTAACCATTTCTTTTCCTGTCATAGGCATAGTTGAACTCCCAGAGCAAGCATGTTACTTATACACGTATATGTGTATATTGTCAACTGTATATCCCACCTCGATTCACAAGTGTTCATCCCTCTTGTTACAAGACAGTAGCAAAGTAACGGCAGTATCTGGCACATCAAGCATCCTCCCCTTGTGCAATCTTCGAATACTTTTCTGATACACAAACCTCATCACCTCTGGTGGTTGTCCGACAGAGAGCACCAACATTTCCCAGGACCAGTGCATTACAATTCTCACTCAGCTTAATCAGGCTAGAGCTTTCACTAGTTGCTTCAACAACAGGGCTATTGGTTCCTACTATCTGTGCAAGATCATCAGGATAGGAAAGAAAAGTATTCAGTCTCAACTGTCTTTTCAGACAGGGAATGCTGTTGGGGGAAAACTCCTGGATATGCTTGAGCAGGTACCCCGAGTGCCTGGGTTCCCTTCAATCCTAGCATGCGTATTCCATAGGCAAGGTGGTCACTTTAACCATGATAGAATCCTCCCATCTTTATGATGTTCTTCTTCTTTGGAGCCAGCCTTCCTATCCTGATGACGACCGTGAATAGCTTCCTAGAGTGTGCTCAGGGGTGTACGTTCACTTGTATGGGTTGCCCGTGTATTCATCGAGTTCCGATAGATAACAAACCGATTAACGCAAAATTCAGTAATAAGGTTGGTTACCATCGTCAGTCCGAGGACTATATACTCATGCCAACCAATGCCAACCAGGGCATCACCCCACCAAGTTGATAACGGGGTAAAGATTGCATAGTAGATACCCAGCTGGATCATTGCCAGGGGTATGTTGTTTGCACTCTTGAAGGTAAAGCGACGGTTGACGGTGAAGTTATAGAGGACACTGGCGATGAGTGCTGTCAGGTAACTGAGCCAATAGGGTACGTGCAATGCCTCAAACATAAGGGTGAATACTATCACCTGGATGATTCCAGCAGAGATTGAGAAGAGCAAAAACTTGGTGACCTGTGTAATATTCTCCTTGCCTGTCAATCTTTCCTGTTCTGTAGCTTGCATGGCTCTCTCCTTGTTCATTGCCAGGTGAGTTTTATGAAGTGGTTCCGGTTGCTCTTGTACAAAGCCTTGAATACGGCATAATCGCAGTCATATCGTTTCTTTGCTTCCCTGTCCAGCTCATAGGTTTTGTTTGTTACAACAGCATCAACGGTCTCATCTGCAGAACCAAAAAAGCCAAGGCCCATTGCAACAACAAGGGAAGTCTGTGAATATGACAAAGATGATATAAACTACACTAAGGTGAAGAGAGTGCAATTCCTCACATGTGTACCATTGGCCAGAGAGACCCTCTACGATCGGGTCTTCTCCTCAGAGCACCAGGCCTTTTTAAGATGCGAGACTGCATCATCAATTTCTTCGAATCTGAGCGTAGCGAAACCTAACAACAAAGTACCATCAGATGTTTCTTGCGGCAACGAGGAGTAATACCTTGAGAGGCCATATACTTGCACCATCTGATTTCTTGCTGCTGCAACCAAGGCAGTTTCATCCATTCCGTTATGGACATGTATAATGAAATGTAGTCCTGCTGAATCGCCTTCTATCTCAACATTGGGCAGTTTGTCATGCAAAGCTTCCACCAATGCCTCTCTCTTTTGTTTGTAAAGATTTCTCATACGATTGAGATGACGTTCGAAGTGCCCTCTGTCAATGAAAATTTGGAGGATTTTCTGCTCGACTGTCGGAACGGGGCATATATAGAACTGCAAATTCTTTTCATATCGCCTGATAAGCTGATTCGGCAACACCATATAGCTAATTCTGAGTGCAGGAGAAAGGGATTTTGAAAATGCACCGAGGTAGATGACCCTACCCTGTTGGTCCAACCCTTGCAAAGAAGGAATGGGTTTGCCCAAGTAGCGGAATTCACTATCGTAATCGTCTTCAACAATATAACGCTCCCTTTGTTCTGAAGCCCAGCCAAGCAACTGAAGACGTCTGCTTACCGGCATGATACACCCTGTGGGAAACTGGTGGGAGGGAGAGACACACACCACAGTAGCCTTGCTTTTTTCAAGCGCTTCAAGCTGTAGTCCCTGAGCATCAAGGGGGATAGGTATGCAGGGCACCCGATTGCTCTTGAAGAGAAGACTGAATTTCTCATACCCTGGGTTTTCTATTGCATAGAGAGAGTCAGCGTCAAGAAGCTGGATAAGCAGTTGCATCAGAAACTCGGTACCGGAGCTGATGATAATCTGCTCTGAAGAACAGTTCACGCCACGGGAATATTGCAGATAGCGGGCAATGCTGGTTCTCAGCCCTTGATGCCCTTTTGGGTCTCCGGAGCTTAGGAGTTCCTTATCCTCAGCTTGTATGACCTCTTTTGCCATCTTCCTCCAAACGGAAAACGGAAAGCTGTCATAATCAACACCTTGATATGAAAAATGATACCGGTAGTGTTCTTTCTTTGGAAGCTGAATTGACTCTTCCTGATGTATAGACCCAAGATGTTGTATGCCCTCAAGTTCTGCGACATAATAACCGCTTTTTTCCCGTGCAATAAGATACCCCTCATCAACAAGCTGATTATATGCTGCTTGGACCGTATTGATACTACAGGCAAGCTGAGATGCCATAGTGCGTTTTGATGGCAATTTCTCATGCTTATGAAGATTCCCACAAGAAATCTCTTCCTTGAAATAGGAGTAAAGCTGGTCAGCGAGTGTCACAGAAGTGTTGGCACTGAGGTGCAAGGCGATCGTGGCCATGGGCTCCTTCTTCATCTGGTACCATAAAAATAGTCCAATCTGGCTCTTTATAGGTAATCAGAATTGTCTCTATACTACAGAAGTCTTGGAAAAAATACAATAAGAAGCAGGAGTGAATGAACCATGGAAAACCGATACGATCTCAATAAAAACCTTGCACAGATGCTCAAAGGAGGAGTCATCATGGATGTGACCACCCCTGAGCAGGCAAAGATTGCTGAAGAGGCAGGAGCTTGTGCCGTAATGGCACTTGAACGTATTCCTGCCGATATCCGTGCAGCTGGCGGTGTTTCACGAATGAGTGATCCGAGCATGATCAGAGGAATCCAGAGAGCTGTTTCAATCCCTGTCATGGCAAAAGTGAGGATTGGACACTTTGTGGAAGCGCAGATCCTTGAAGCTATGGAGATAGACTTTATCGATGAGAGTGAAGTGCTTTCCCCTGCCGATGATGTGTTTCATATCGACAAACGAAAATTCTCCGTCCCCTTTGTCTGTGGAGCCAAGAATTTGGGAGAAGCGTTACGACGCATCTCCGAGGGCGCCTCGATGATTCGGACAAAAGGAGAACCAGGAACGGGTGATATTATCCAAGCTGTTCGCCATATGAGAATGATCAACCAACAGATTCGAAGAATTCAATCTATGCGCGAGGATGAATTGTATGAGGAAGCAAAAAAATTGCAGGTTCCCTATGAATTGGTGTGTAGAGTATGTAAAGACGGCAAACTTCCTGTGGTGAACTTTGCGGCCGGGGGTATTGCCACCCCAGCGGATGCGTCTCTCATGATGCAACTCGGAGCTGAGGGGGTGTTTGTTGGTTCCGGAATCTTCAAATCAAGTGATCCAAAGAAACGTGCCCAAGCAATAGTACAAGCAGTGACCAATTATAACGACCCATCAATTCTGGCAGTTGTATCAGAAAATTTGGGAGAAGCAATGGTTGGTATCAATGAAGAGGAAATCGAACTGCTGATGGCGCAGCGTGGTCTATGAACGTAGGAGTATTAGCAATTCAGGGTGGTTTTGCTGAACATCGAAAAGCGTTGCACCTAGTAGGTGTATCCTCCTTTGAAATAAGGAAACTGTCTGATTTGCAGCAGAGTCTGGATGCTTTGATCCTTCCTGGTGGAGAAAGTACGGTCATTGGACACTTGTTACATGAAACACAGTTATTCTCTCCATTGAAGACAATGATTGATAACGATCTGCCTGTCTGGGGCACGTGTGCAGGGATGATTCTCCTAGCAAGAACCATTGAGGATGAACAGAAAAGCTATTTCGGAAAAATACCGATCACAGTCAAAAGAAATGCTTTCGGAAGGCAGCTAGGCAGTTTCCATATGACAGGTACATGCCCAGGTATCGGTAAGATTCCCATGACTTTCATCCGTGCTCCCTTTATTAAGGACGCTGAAAAGGAGGTGCAGATTCTCTCTTCTGTAAATGGGTATGGAGTTGCTGCAACCTATAGGAATGTGTTGGTTACCTCATTCCATCCAGAGCTGACAGACGATTTGCAGGTTCTCAAGTATTTCTTGCAGAGGAGCCAGAAAAACACAAGAAAAGTCATGAGATAGTTCTTTGCAGTTCCGACCTTTGCTTGACAAAGCAATGGCCAACGAGTACGGTAAATTTACTCTAGACAGAAGCAATAGCACCTAAGAGAGGGAATACTGTGGATCAGGAAAAAAATCACAAGCTGGCAATGAAAATCTCCAAGATAAACATCTTCATGAATGCCTTTCTTTCAATATCCAAGCTTGCCATAGGGTTCCTTGCCCACTCCTACGCCATGATTAACGACGGCATCAACAATGCCAGTGATGTTGTGGGATCTGTTATCATTACAGTTGGAGTATCAGCTGGGGCAAAGGATTCGGATAAACACCACCAATATGGGCATGAGCGCCTTGAAAATGTCGCTTCCATTCTGCTTTCAGGTATCGTCATGGCCCTTGGGGTCGGACTTTTTTTTGATGGGGTGCGGAATATCTTTTCTGGATCATACAAGGGTATTCCAATCCCCGGAGTATTGGCAGTCATTGCAGCCATTGCTTCCATAATCATCAAGGAAATCATGTTTCTCTATACCAGTAGGGCTGCAAAGAAGACTGGTTCCTCTGCCCTGATGGCCTCAGCCTGGGACTCCCAAAGCGATGTCCTGGCAACTTCAGCTGGACTGGTAGGTATCGTTGGTTCACGCCTTGGCATACCTGTTGCAGACTCTGTCGCTGCCATTATCATCTCCTTGTTCATATTCAAGGTTGGACTGGATGTCTTTAAGGATGGTATGAATATGATGGTTGACCATGCATGCCCCGATGATGTCGTCCAAGAGATTTGTGTCGTTATCGAAAACCAGAAAGGGGTGTTGGGTGTCGATGTCCTTCAGAC
Source organism: Sphaerochaeta sp. (assembly GCA_016342655.1). Taxonomy (GTDB): domain Bacteria; phylum Spirochaetota; class Spirochaetia; order Sphaerochaetales; family Sphaerochaetaceae; genus Sphaerochaeta. The sequence goes on from JAEINL010000066.1 coordinate 13,336, forward strand.
CAGGATGTTTGGCTCCAGGGCCTATGTTGATGTGGAGATATCAGCGGCGGGGGAACAAAGCCTCATCCAAGCCCATTCAATTGCAGAGCGAGTGCACGATGCCATTGAGGTCAACTTCCCACAGGTAAAGCACTGTATGGTCCATGTGAATCCTGATAAAGATGGTTCCACTGGAAAGAAATAGTATTTGCCACTATATTTATAGGTATAAAGAAGTTTAGTATGAGTAAAAGACATATACGTGCAGATTTTATACCGGATCATTACCAGTTTACCACTGATAAGGGAGCAAACTATGAGATAGGGGCGACCGCTCCCTATGACTACCTCTTGGGAGCCCTTTCAGGATGCCTTTTTGCCACCTTTGTAGATTTGGCTGGTAAGATGAAAGTATCCTGGGAGCATGTTTCCCTTGAAGTAGACGGAACCAAGCGGGAAGAAAGCCCCACGACCCTCGAGGGATGTACCGTTTCCGCTACTGCAACGGGAGTCGACGATGAGAAGAAGTTCCTCAAGGCCTTCGAAACTGCAACCAGGTACTGTTCCATATACCAGACCATCTCCAAGGTAAGTGAGATGCACTGGTCAGTGGACTTCCAATAGGAGAAAAAATGAGTAGGCAATACACAAACATACAGCTGTTCGAAGCATTTGAAGATGCTCTGAAGCACCTCATCGAGGATGATGCAGAGCTGTTTTCTTGGCCTAAGGCTAAAATGAGTATTGCCCATACCTTCGCCTCTCACCTGCATAGGACCCTTTGCAAAGTCCTCGGACTCTCCCTGGATACGAGCAGCAAGAGCTACCTTAGCCTGCCTCAGAATATGAAGGTCGACCTGTTTGCTCTTGCTGAGAAGAGCATGGCCGATATCCTGGTCCATGACAGACAGAAAAATCGACCCTTAGCCATTCTGTTCAACCAGGACTACCTGAGCAAACAACAGATAGAAGTACTGCACAAACTGGAGAAGGAAGGCTGCTCCCTTGTGTTGGGTGTAGCTTTCCTGCACCAGAAAGAGTACATCCTGATCTATCGTGCAAACGGGGAAAAGCTCGACTACTACCATTTCAGCAGAACCGGGCATACATCGTCCTTGCTCAAGCAACGCGAGCTCTCAAAGGAAGAGAGTCCCTTACAACTTTCTCTCAACATTCAAAACAGGAAAAAATACAAGAAGCGACAGGCAAAGCCTGTTGGGGCAACACCCCTTAGTGAAGAGGATCAATAACCCTATTTCTCCCAGTTATCTTGTTCGTGCAGCGCTTGTGCGCATCCTCACACCCATTCCAAGGCTTATCCATATTCTCAGACTTGTACTTCTGGGTCATCCAGTAGACATCCTTGGCTATGCGGTCAAGATTAGCCAATTCCAGTTGTGTAAGGGCTCGGACAAACTCCAGCTGTACTGAGGCTGAAAGGGCCTCTTTCGACTGTTGTAACAACCCCTGAAAATGATGGAGGCAGAAGCCCTTGCTTTCTGAGAAGGCCTCCCTGAATTCCGTATCCTCACCCCAAAGATATGCTGTGGTATAGTAGTAGCGCTTTAGGCGGTTCTGCATCGAGGTACATATGAGACATCCCGCTTCGCGTTTATCCAAGTCTTCACTGAAATGTTCGATAGCCTTTTTTGTCAATCTAGGACTCTTTGCCTCCAAAAGTTCATTGAAAGAGCGTTCAAACTTTACCCGGGTCATGGCAAGATAGGTATCGGCCATCAGGGCAACTCCCTGGCTCTTGTTTGCTGCAACCAACATCTGGAAGTGCTTGTAACAAAAGCCATGTTCATTGACCCGTACCCTAGTCTCAGGGTTCATGACAGAACTTCCCAGATAAAAGGAAATGGCATCATGCTGTGCTTCCGCCATAAGGTCACAGATATAGCATTCGCTATTGCTTTTAATTCCATCCCATACAGGGATGGTTTCCAATTGAATTTTCATAAGGCTGATTGTACCATGAATAGGGTGCATAGCAATAGGATTCAGGCAAGCATCAAACTTCCTTTCTCTGGCTATGAGATTATATGTATATTGACCTGAATGCCTTGGATATCACCAAACCATTGTAAGCCTTTGCCAACTTTCCAGAACAGCAAGCAAAGCACCAAGAATATGATGGTAACGCCCCAAGCGAGAATCCCGAACAAAGTCTCCATGGTTCCAAGATAGCCTGTGACCATGCCTAGGGTTCTAGGAGCCATTTCACCTACCATGTCGGCTAATACCAATGATTCGGGTAGTCCTAATGAAAAACGATAAGTTTGAGTGTTTTCACAAGGGTCTCCTTCTTGGTAGGGTTCATATGCATTACAGGGTGAAGCGACGGGCTTCTCAAGTCAAGAAAAACGAAAAAAGAGACCAAAAGAAGAGGGCACAAGGAAATGGAAGACTAGCCAAAAACCTTGGTATTCGGGATAAAATCTAGGCCAGAGAATCATTGGTGATCCTCTGGCCTAGGTGATTGTTCACGTGGTGTAGCATTGTAGCGTTATTGTATTCTGCTAGGGTTATTATCACCTTTGCTTGTTGGTCGATACAGATTTATCGCTTTGTCAGCTCCTCAGCCTTCTTTTCAATATTCTCTGCAGTGAAGCCAAAGACCTTTGCCAGGTAATCGAGCTTCCCTACTTCACCGAACTGCTCTCCTACAGAGACAAAATCCATGGGTACAGGATCGGTCTTGACCAAAAAGCCGGCAACAGCTTCTCCTACACCACCAGCATAGCGGCCGTTCTCACATACAAGAACACGCTTACAGCGCTTGGCAACCTTGGTGATCAGGTCGTAGTCGAGGGGTCTGATGGTATGCAGGTCAACCAAGGTGGCCTTGATGCCCTTCTTGGCGAGAGCCTCTACAGCTTTCTCTGCTGCATTGACCATGACCTCTCCAGTTGCAATGATTGCCACATCCTCTCCCTGTGCAAGCTCGATTCCCTTGCCCAGTTCGATCTTGGTGCCCACAGGATAGCGATGGCTCGCTCCCTTTCTGGCAGCACGGGTGTAGGAGCTCTTGTTCAGGTCGTAGGCCTGCCTCATCAGCTCGTACAGGCTCTGTGCATCACTGGGGTCAATGATGATGACACCGGGGATTTGCCTGATGAGGGCGATGTCCTCAAAAGGCATGTGGGTTCCACCGTTGAGCTGGGCGGTAATGCCAGGGTCACTACCAATTACATGGACCACCTGCCCCGTATATCCTACGGATAGGAAGAACTGGTCATAGGCCCTTCTGGATGCAAAACAGCCAAAGGTATGGGCGTAGGGGACAAGGCCCATGGAAGAAAGGCCTGCGGCCACACCGATCATGTTGGCCTCAGCGATTCCACAGTTGAAGAAATTTTTGGGATGGATGCTGCAAAACGAAGTGGAACCAATGCAGCTGGAAAGGTCTGCATCAAGCATGACCACTTCGGGATGCTCATTTGCAAGGTCGTTTATAGCCGCCATGACGGCGTCTCTCATATTTTCGATAGTAGTGGTATCTCTCATATCTTTCCTCCTTCACGGGCATAGAGGTCTTCTATAGCCTTTTTGGCAGTCTTCGAGTCGAATGCCATGCTATGGTTGGCGGTGGTAGTTTCACCTGGGATGAAGCCATAGGACTTTATCGTATCCATAATGATCATGCTGGGACGGTCAAGGACGGTCTTTGCAATCTGGACAGCTCGGTCGATCTGAGTAAAATCATGCCCGTTGATGCGCTGGACATGCCAGTTGAACCCGAGCCAACGGGTATCAAGGTTTTCCATGCTCACGATATCGGAGGTATAGCCGTCAAGCTGGAGGCGGTTGAAGTCAGTGAAGGCTATCAGGTTGCCAAGCTTCCATTGTGCAGCGGTTGCCGCCCCTTCCCAGATCTGGCCTTCCTGGCTCTCACCATCGCCGATTACGACAAAGGTGTTCGCTTCAATATTTCGAATCTTCTGGCCCAAGGCAATGCCCACAGCGGCACTGAAACCCTGACCTAGGGAGCCCCCGGTGAAATCGACGCCGACGGTCTTGTTCATGTCACAGTGGCTGGGCAGGTTGGTCCCACCCTGGTTGAGTGTCTTCAGCTCGTCTAGAGGGAAGTAGCCCTTGGTTGCAAGAGTTGCATATACTGCAGGGCCGGCATGGCCTTTCGAACAGACAAACCGGTCACGATCTTCTTTCTTGGGATTGGAAGGGTCAACCCTCATCTCGTGGTAGTAGAGGTAGGTGAGCATTTCCACAATAGACATGCTTCCTCCAATATGGCCCGATCCGAAATTACCAATCTCTTCGATGGTGAGTTTTCGAATCTCCAAAGCTACCTGCTTCAGTCTTTTTACATCAAGCATTGCTTTCTCCTTTATTTTTTTCCATATTTCATACGCATAAGCTGTTCACATCGCGCATCATCCAACGTTGAGACATCATAACCCCGACTCGCCATCTGTATGGCAATGGTAGTCATCTGGGCGGCTCGCTCGAGCAGTTCCATCTTGTCAAAGGCTTCCAACAGGGATTTCCCCAAGGTGACAGCCCCATGGTTCTCCAACAGGAGGACCGAGTGATCGAAAGCTTGAATTGCAACCTGCTCAGCAAGATTGACTGTACCCATCAGGCGGTAGGGGATCATTACAGGCTTTTCAAGAATAAAGTATGACTCGGCTATCATGGTGGTATCGATGGCACACTTCCCGTCTTTGGTGATGGCTGTGAAGGCTGAGGTATAGGTAGGATGGGCATGAACGATGGCACGACAGTCAGAACGGGCTATCAGGGAGAGGCGATGCATCTCTGTCTCGATGCTCAAGGGTAAATCTGGGGTGAGGTTCTTCCCTTCCATGGTCACCACCGCAATATCCTCAAAGGTAAGCCTACCCTTATCCAAGGCTGAGGGAGTTATGCAAAACAGCTCATCGCTGATACGCAGACTAATGTTTCCACCGCTGGCAGTGGTGAGCTGACGATCATACAGGCGGGTCATGAACGCGGCAACCTGAGTGCGTTCCTTCTCATATTGGCTTATATTCATAGTAGGGCGAGTATAGCATGCATTGCCCCACCTGTTAAAGCTTCCTTGGACATATACCTTGAGGAGGAAAGGCCGTTTTGTTACAATGAGTGCGGTTCGAGCAAAAGAGGAGACAATAAGAACATGCGCATGTCCAATGTATTTTCCAAAACCCTTCGCGAGGCACCAAACGGTGCAGACAGCAAGGGGTATGAATATCTGCTTCGTGCAGGATTTATCCGACAGATGGGTGCCGGGATCTTCTCGTTGCTACCTTTCGGGTTCATTGCGACCAGGAAGATTAGCCAGATCATCCGCGAAGAGATGGATGAAATCGGAGCACAGGAGCTGCTGATGCCCTTGGTAAACACCGCAGACATCTGGAAAGAGACCGGTCGTTTCTACAGCATCGACAAGGAGATGAGCAGATTCATCGACCGAAGCGGACGTGACATGGTACTTGCCATGACCCACGAGGAAGCCGTAACAGATATCGCCCGAGGCGAAATCGACAGCTACAAGCGCCTACCCCAGCTGGTCTACCAAATTCAGACAAAATGGCGTGACGATCCCCGTCCCCGTGCAGGGCTCATCAGGGTCCGTGAGTTCACCATGAAGGACAGCTACTCCTTTGACCAGGACCAGGAAGGGCTGGATATCCAGTATGCCAAGCATTACAAATCCTACTTCAGAATTTTCAGCCGCTGTGCTCTTCCAACAATTGTGGTAAGTGCTGACAGCGGAATGATGGGAGGCAAGATTTCCCATGAGTACATGTACCTCTCTCCCATCGGCGAGGATACCATCGTTACCTGTAAGGAATGCGGATATACTGCCAACCGCCAGATTGCAACCTTCAAGAAAACCTACAACAAAGAAGAGGCAAGAGACCTGGAAAAGGTACTGACTCCCGACTGCAAGACCATCGAGGACCTTGCCCAATTCCTCAAGATTGAAACATCAAGGACTGCAAAGGCTGTCTTTATGGTAGGCACGTTCATCGATGACGAAAACGGTGAAGAGGAAGAAAAACTCATCATCGGAGTCATTCGTGGGGATATGGATGTTGAAGAGAACAAGTTGCAGAACGCTGTAAAGGCCAACGCTCTTCGACCAGCACATACTGAAGAGATTGTCGCAAAGAACATGACTCCAGGCTACGGATCGCCCATCGGTGCATCCTCTGATGTCATTGTCATCGTTGATGATTCGGTTGCAAAGAGCAACAACCTCGTCGCCGGTGCAAACGAAGAGGGCTACCACCTGCTGAACACCAACTTCGGACGTGATTACACTGGCTTAGTAGCCGATCTTGCAACAGCCACTGCAGGGCGTCCCTGTCCAAACTGCTCGGGAGCCCTCACCTCTTCCAAGGGAGTGGAAGTCGGCAACATATTCCAGCTTGGAACCCGCTACAGTGAAGCTATGAACTGTTTTTACCAGGATGAAGGTGGCGTCAGGAAGCCTGTCATCATGGGATCCTATGGTATTGGGGTCGGTAGGTTGCTTGCCTGTCTTGCAGAGGAGTATGCCGATGAGAAGGGTCTTTCCCTGCCTATAACAGTCGCCCCCTACCAGATCCATCTGGTAAGCTTGGTAAAGGATGCCGAAGTGGTGGAAGGGATCTACAAGGATCTGACCTCTAGTGGCATCGAAGTGCTCTATGACGACCGCAAGGAGTCTGCCGGTGTGAAGTTTGCTGATGCTGACCTCATCGGGCTCCCTATCCGCATCACCGTAGGCAATCGGTCATTGAAGGAAGGAAAGGTCGAGGTGAAGCTGAGAAGTAATCTTGATGAGACTCTCTCCTATGACCTGAAGGATATTGCCTCTGAGATGAAAGCTATGATTCAGAGTCTCACTGATGCAATCACCGAGAAGATTGTCGAGCCGGAGTGGAATAGGGAAGAGTAGGAAGAGAACATCTCAGAAAAGAGAGACACACTGCTGAAATAGCAAGGGGATTCCAATTGGAATCCCCTTGCTTATGTCTTCTTCAGCACTCTTTCCTTTCACCCTTCCCTAATCTAGAAGAAAGGTGACCACACTATCAGTGTGCTCCCATCTTTTTCAGTTGGGTTATGATGTAGGTTCGTTTGGTTAGCTTGGCATACTCAAGTACAGAGTGGCCTTGGTAGTCACGTGCATTGATATCGGCCCCAGCCTTCAGCAACTCTGAAATAACGCGTGTCTCTTCATTGGAATTCACTGCCAAGATGAGAGCTGTCTCGCCAAGATAGTTTCTTGCATTGAGATCGGCTCCTGCTTCAAGGAGAGTGGCAATCACTTTCGGGCTCGTGCTCTTGTTTGCAGCAAGATGCAGGGCATTGGAGCGGTACTTAGGCTCAGCTTCCTGTATGTCTGCCCCTGCTTCTAGTAATGCCTTGAGGACATTCACTGAAGAGTTGTATTGGGCTGCTAGCATGATGGGGGTGAACCCCCACTCATTCTGTGCATGAATGTCAGCACCTTCTGCTAGGAGGGACTTGATTTCCTTAACTTTTGTAGCAGTTATTGCGGCGGCAAGCAGCTTCTTGTTCAGATTTTCAATATTTTTGGCCATGGTAACTAATCTCCTTACTTATTGGTTCAAGTGCTTATATCTGTTTGTATTATCTCAAGTATCCAACTGATTGTACAGAGCAAAGCAATTTGGTAGACATAAAGTAGCTTTACCTATATAGGTGTGGTACTCTCAAAATACAGAGGGGATCCTGTGCCAAGAAGAAACCAAGCCTTTATACTAAACTCCATTGCATACACACTCTTGCCTTTGCATGCACTCACAGCTCAAGAAAAAACCCCCTTACACACACAAGACAATACAGCAATCCCAATTTTCATCATTATCATAGGCCTCCTCCTTGCACTCATTGTCTATCTTTTTTTACAGGTCAAGAAACAAAAACATCAGATCCTATCACGTGGAGAGCAGTTTTATAAACGAATTCTTGATGTTGATCAGGAAGGCTACATAGGCATCGATACCAGGGGAATACTCATTGATGTGAATGATGCCTATTCTCACTTTCGGCAGTAAGGAATCCCACTTTTCTGGATTACCCTAAAACCCGATTTTTACTCTTGTTCCCCCTTGGCTCCAGGGGGATTTCTCGTGTTCCTTGAACAAAAGTTTTTCGCTGTAAAACATGATAAAATA
>JAEINL010000067.1 GCA_016342655.1 Sphaerochaeta sp.
AGAGCTCGAATCGATAGATGATATTATCCAGTCGGAGAGACGTTCAGCACCCTAACGATGAAACGTTACAGTTATAATTGAGGAAAGTAAAAACCCCAATATACCAACCAGAAAAACATACGCTATCAAGAGAAGTAAAGTAAGACCAAAACCTTTCTGATCGTCTTTATTCACATTTGTTTGCATACTTTTCGCGGGCTGTTCTTTTCTTGCTTTAATTGCAACAATAAGAGCAAAGACAACCCAAAGAAAAGTCACGATTCGAGGCATGAAATCTCCACCTCTCGCCATCTTGACACCTTCCTTGATTAGAAAGGAATCAATAAATGCAATAATTCCAACAGTTAATAACAACAGAGAAAAGACTAGCCTAGAATTTTTCCATATTTTTGTCATGTATGAACTCTCCATAGATTGAGGAAGAGCCAAAAATATTTGGCTCCTCCTCTCTTTTTTTAGCAATAGTCAAAAGCAAAATCAAAAGCCATTTCTATTGAGAGAATTAAATTCCAAAACTAACATCTTTTAAAAGATCATGAACCTTCTGATATTCAGCTAAGCCATCAACGCTATTAAAATAAACAGGTTTCTGGTAATATGCCTTGAAAATTCTAGCTTGGTAATCCTCATCGTTTTCAACGATATCCTTCACACTGTCAGAAAGTTGCTGAACCAAAACAGAAGGGGTTCCTTTTGGAAATGAACATGAATAATAGAAAGGGAATCCAATATTAAATCCATAAGATTCAACACTCTTTACACCAACTTCGTCAAGATCATATAGTCCATCAAGCCCAACTGCAACAAGTTCCCCAGCATCAATATAGTCCTTAATAGTACCATATGCTGCCAATATGATATCAACATGATTCCCAAGAAGAGCTGTCAATCTGCCGGCAGCACTTCCAGCGTCTACAATAGTTGCATCTAGACCAACGGATTTAAGCAGAAGCGCAGAAGCATGTGAGGTAGCACCTGTTTGTACTGCAATCTTTAATTTTCCTGGATGTTGTTTGCTGTAAGAAATCAGATCAGGAAGATTGTTAACACCAAGTTTACTATTAATTGTAATACAGTTACCTCGACTCTGTGCAGCAATACAAGCAAAGTCAAAAGCTTCAAAACCATAATCCGAAGCTCCTGTCAGTTGATTAACAACTACAGCTGAGTGATAAAAAAGCATGGTTGAACCATCATTCTTAGCATTTTTCACCTGCCTAGTACCAGTAGCACCACCATTTCCATTTACATTTGAAACAACAAAATTCACGCCAAGCTTATCAGTCAACTTCTGAGCAAGTAGTCTCGCATTAAAATCAGTATCACCACCCGCTCCGGCAGGAACAATAATTTCAACATTTTTTGGCCACTTGGCAACTGCTTTATCGTTTGTTGCTTCCTCAGCATTTCCATTTGCAAAGGAAATCCCACCTACAAACGCTAATAAAATAGCCAATAACGCCAATTTCTTCAGAACATTCATCTTTTTCACAATGATTCCTCCATTAATTTCACTCAAAATACTTTATCCATCAAGTGCTTTAGTTTTAGATTAGCCCTGTATTTTTCATTTGTCAACTATTATTAGATTTTTTATAGTTTTTTACTATTTTTCTATAATCTACATATACTTCAGAAAAATACTTCACTATTTCAATTTTTCCTCTCTATCATATCTTCTCTTTATTATGAGTTTTCCTTACTAAAACTTGATAGATACAAAGTAGCTGTAATTCTTATGACCAACAGAATGAAATGAAATTTTTCAAAATTATAATTTGCAACCAACTACTATTTGTATTTATAATAGTTTTAGATTTTTCACAATTATTTACAGATAATTATAATTTTCTTTGACATATATCAGTTTTCCTCTTAAAATTCATTTTGTTTAATACATAATTTTTGATAAATATTACCTAACTAGGAGCTCTTATGAGTGTAAAAATTTATTTTGACTTCAATGAAAAGATATCCTTTTCAAAAGCGATCTATTATAATTTCAATCCAATTCCAGTAAAAAAACCATGGAGGGATGCAACTGGTGGTTTTGGAAACTTTCTCCCACTCCAAGGGTGGATAGATTTATATGATTCCGAAGGATATCATGGTAGCACTTTTTGCTCTAGGGGAATGATTGATAATATTCTGCCCCTAATTCTTACTGGAGAATCCAAGACATACAAAGAATGGTATACGTATGTATATTGGAAGTTTAGGAATTTTGGATTTCAAAGCGGTCAAATTTCCGACCTTGGACAATTTGATTTTATCATGTTGGACCTTCTCTCAAAACGCAACAATCTCCCTATGCATCGATTTCTCGGTGCAGATAAGGATTGGGCGGATGCTTACAAAGGGGGAGGATCACTTCTTTCTTCTGATGAGGCCCTTGTCGATGACATGGTAAGATATGTGGATGAAGGATATAAAGTTATTAAATTTAAAGTAGGAAGTGATTTTGGCCAAAACATGAACAAGGATATTGCAAGACTTGAAAAGGTCAGGAAAGCAGTTGGCTCTGACATTGCCATTGCAATCGATGGAAACCAAGTATGGAACATTGATGAAGCAATGCAATTTGCTAAAATGACTACCCCATATTCAATCGCTTGGTATGAAGAACCTGTACACTCCCACGATATGAATGCAATCAAAGAACTCAAAAATCGGGGCCTTAAAATCCCAATAGGGTATGGCGAATCCATGCGTAACTACTATTCTTTTGAAACATATGTTGAGAAAGGGGTAGACCATCTCATGCCATTAGTTGGGAGAATAAGTAAGATGAGCGACCTTCTTGCAATTCGCGATTTAGCAAACAGGAACAATCTGATGTTCTCTTCTGGTGGTAATGTCTACATTAATGCGGTATTCGGTGCTCTTTACAATGAAAATGAGCTACTTGAGATTCATGAACCCATGGTTGGCCCGATAGGAGAATACCTCTCAATCAAGTCAACAGAAAAAAATGGAAAGATATACCTTCCTGATATTGTAGGAGCACCCCTCAGAATAGATATAGATAAACTTGAAAAAGATATGATCTTAGAAAGTGTCAAGTACTATTATATGAGTGACAGCAAGAAACAGTTTGCCGTTAGAGGGTCTTACTAGAGAGAAAGAAATGAATAAACTTGAAGAAATGATAGATTCTATCAAATTACCCAAAGTAGTACGTGTTGAACAGCTGTTTGACCGTACCGTTTTGGACAATCCAGAAACTAAACTTATGTCTCTTCTTTCAAAACAGTTACCAAAACTAACAGAAGGTTCAAGAATCGCAATAACAGGAGGAAGCAGAGGTATCGCTGAATATGCGTTACTTATGAAAACTATTGTTTCTTACCTAAAAACAATAAAATGCATTCCATTTATTGTTCCTGCAATGGGTAGTCATGGGGGAGCTACCGCTGAAGGACAAACTGAGATTCTGGAAAAGTTGGGGATTACTGAAGAATCAGTTGGGGCTCCTATTATTTCATCAATGGAAGTTGTGGAAATTGCTCGTACATCTGACAATCTTCCTGTCTACATAGATCAAAAGGCTTTTCAAGCCGATGGTATCATATTGCTCAATAGAGTTAAAACTCATACCTCAATACGAGGGGATTATCAAAGCGGCTTGCTAAAAATGATGTCAATCGGATTAGCCAAACATGCAGGTGCAACAATAACTCATAATCAAGGCACCCTTTCATTGGGAAAAAATATGGTTGAAATAGGGAAAGTTGCATTAGAAGCATTGAATATTGTAGCCGGAATATCAATTATTGAAAACGGATATGAACAACTTGCTGATATCTATGTGTCAAGAAAGGAAGAAATTCTCGAAACAGAACCCAAAATCCTAAAACGTGCCATTAGCATGATCCCAACCATTAAAATTCCCGATATTGATTGTCTAATTGTGTTCGAACAAGGAAAGGATATAAGTGGAACAGGGATGGATCCAGCAATTATCGGTCGCCCTATTAACCGGGGGCCAAACGAAGGCCCTAAGGTAGAATCATTAGGAGTCCTAAGGGTAACTGAAAAGTCCTTTGGCAATGCAAGTGGTTGTGGAATGGCAGATTTTATTTCTCGTGAATTCCGTTCTGCTATCAACGAAGAAGCAACCTGCATTAACTCGCTCACAGGAATGCATCCAGAAATTGCGCGAATCCCCATGACATTTGAGACCGATAAAGAAGTATTTAAAGCTTGTTGTAAAGCATCTGGAAAAAGTAATACTGAAGACATTAAAATAGTTATTATCAGAAACACAAAATCGCTAGAAGAAATGTACATCTCAAAAGCAGCCTATGATTCCATACTTGATAAAAATGATATACGAGTAAGTACGAATTATTTTGAAATTCCTTTTGACAATTTGGATAGATTAACCTTATTTAGGTAACACTACATGTTCTGGATCTGCCCAATGTGTATAAGGCGCCATATAACAATTCTGGTAATGAAAGGTATCAATACCCCAGGGCAAGCCCTGGAAAGAGGAGGCGTTGCCTCCTTTTCCACCCCAAGGGGCAGGGTATCTCACCTTGCTTTCCCGGCACTCGCTCGGTAATGGAACCATGATAATGCTTCCGCTACTCTCTCTTCGTTGGGGAATCAAAGGGATATACATCTTTGGGGTCAGTTCAGGGGATCCCTATATTTTATCTCGGTTTCTGGTTCTTCCGCGTTTTTGGTGGTCAAGTCGGGAATTTTTGAAAAATACAGACAGAGAAATATTCCTCTCTCTGTATTTTTTCTACCCCTTCACAAAACAAGCTAGTACATGCCTAATAATTATCAAGCATGATGACAAATTATCTCTTACTTGTTCACCACATTTACAGGTTTCCCATCAAGAAAACCCTGCAGGTTGTCAACAGCTATTCCCATAAGGCGCTGTCGGCTCTCCTTGGGAGCCCAACTGATATGTGGCGTGATGATGCAGTTCTTCGCCTTCAGAAGCGGGTTGTCAGCCTTGATGGGCTCAGTGGATACGACATCCAACCCGGCTGCGTATACCTTGCCACTGTTGAGGGCATCAGCAAGATCCTGCTCGACAATGAGAGGGCCGCGGCTGTTGTTGAGGATGATCACCCCATCTTTCATCTTGGCTATGCTGCCCTTGTTGATGATGCCTTCAGTCTCAGGGAACAGCGGACAGTGCAGAGCAATGACATCACTCTGTGCATAGAGCTCATCGAGATCCACATAGGTACAGTCGGCATCTGGAACCTGGTGGGCATCGTAGGCGAGCACTTCCATGCCAAAGGCCTTGGCGATGCGCCCTGTTGCCTGCCCGATCCTTCCAAAGCCGATGATACCGATTGTCTTGCCCCTAAGCTCCATCAGGGGTGTATCCCAGAAGCAGAAGTCAGGACTCGCCGTCCATCGGCCTTTTTTGACCTCATCACTATGGTGAGCCACATGGTTGGTAATGTCCAACAACATGGCGAAGGCGAACTGGGCTACAGCATCAGTACCGTAGGTAGGGATGTTGCAGACAGGAATACCCTTAGCCTTCGCCGCCTGGACATCGACCACATTGTAGCCTGTGGCCAACACACCGATATAGTGTATTGCTGGTGCCTTATCGATGGTCTCTTTGGTAAGGGGGGTCTTGTTGGTAATGACAATGTCGGCCTTTCCAATGCGGGAAAGAATATCCTTCGCCTCAGTCCGGTCATAGACCGTCAGGTCCCCCAAAGCAGAAAAGCCGTCCCAAGCAAGGTCCCCAGGGTTCAGCGTATATCCGTCAAGCACTACAATAGTATGGTTCATCATAATTCTCCTCTTTGTTTTGATCGTATGAAAGGTTGTCCAATTGGGCAACCTTTCATACAAATCTTTGATAGAGTACAGGAAGTTTGCCTACTCGGCAATCTTCCTGTTTCCTCATACCCTATTTCCTTCTTCTCTGCTTTCTTTCTTTCTCTGTATGCTAGGGTTTTTCTCAGGAAATTCCTGCAAATACCGTACTTCTAGGAGCCAGGCTTCCCGCAGAGTATCCCCAGATAGTCTCATACTCGGAAGGGTCCTCTCCCATCTCCTCTATCTGCCTCAGGTAGTGTGCTATAGACTTGGACTCGATGATGATGACCGAACCCATCTCCTCAATGACCTTGCTATGGGGTCTTGTATGGTCGAACTCGAACTCCAGGATCCTTCTGCCATCATCAGTGATGCCAATGGTACGGTACGTATTACTCTTGCCTACCCCAGGGAGGTTCAGCGTATTGCGGTCGGTTGCAAGGAAAGGTATCTCATCGGACTTGCGGATGGATTCGATGCTTTCCACCATATTCTGGGCATCGCTCATGAAAGGCCTGAGGGAGGCGTGGTAGCGCTGGGCAACATGCCCGATGGAACTCTCCTCAATCTGCTCCTGGGTAGAACGGGAGTTGGTGGCAAACAACTCACGGTTCTCTGTGAACCCCTTTACCGAAAAGGTATAGTACGGAAGCACCCCAATATCATTGAGGACCTTCCTCAACTTTGCCGAGTGCCCCCTTCGGGAAGCCGCTACCGTGAAGACCTCCTGGTTGGTGACAGCCCACCCGGCTTCAAGCAACCTGGCTATGGCCTTCCTGGTGTCAGGTGTAATCTCCATAGCAGAGGAAATGTGGGTCTGCACCACACACTGGCTAATGCCAACCGCCCCTGCCTTCTCCCTAAAAACCCTGAGCACCTGTACAAGCTCCTTGGTAACCCGCTGGGGCAGGTAGACAGGAATCTTGGTTCCAAGCCTGACACGCCTCATGGTTGCATACTTCTCCCCTTCCTCCCTGTCCTCATTGTCAAGGAGCTTGTTCTTTGCCATTTGCAGCACAGCATCAAGAATCTTTTCTATGGAGGCAACGGAACTCATGAAGGCATCACCTCCGGTGATCAGGATGTCAGAAAGGTAGGGATCGTTACGGAAGTACTCCATATTCACCTCAAGGCCCTTGTGCCAACTCTGACGAGGGCGAAGCTTCTCCAGTTCGAAATTGAATCTGCCCGCCTGGAAGTCATACATCCTCTGACAGTAGGCACAGAGCCCTCCACAGGCACGGCCCATGGTATCGGGAATGAAGATGGCAACCTCGGGATAACGGCGATGGACATTGTGGGAAGGCAGAATCCAGCCAGCCACATTGGGCTTGCCAGGCTCTGCAATGTCCTCCTTCTCCCAGGCGACGATGCTGCCAAACTCGTCGAGAAGGTCCTGACTGTAGAACAGGTAGGACCGGAGAACCAGGTCACTGCCAGGATTCTCCTGTTCCTCTTTCTTTCGTGTATCAATGAGAGAGAGAAAATACGGGGTGGCAAAGATGGGGATGCCCTTCTTTTCAGCCTCCCGCATGATACGCAGCTCCTCTTCATCCATAGAGAAGTCCAGATACCTGTTCAGCTCATCAGTGCTTCGGATAGCAAAATGCAGATGAAAGCGGTCCTCCCTCCACCATGCAAGCACCTGCTTGCGTATCTGTTTTTCACTCATGCCCTCTTTCAGCTGGTAATGGGAACTTTTCTTTTCGCTTGTCTTCAGCCTCTCTATAAGAAGGGCAACAATGCGTTCCTTATTGTGGGAACGCCAGAAGATAACAGCAGGATCCAGACCACTGCTGTGGCGCGCCATCCATTGCTGTACCTGACTGCGGGTAGGGATGTTGGAATTCTCAACCTCACTAAGCTGGGAAAACAAGTGTGCCATATCCTCAAGAAAATCAGAGTTGCATTCTACACACTGCCCTGTCAGGACCTTTCTCATCAGGGCAATCGGTCTTGATACGATTTCCTGCCCATGCAAATTCCAGTCAGGATAGGATTTCCCCTCGTGGTCAAGGTAATCCATGAGCCTCAAGTATGCCATGGACCTGACGGACAGCTTGTAGTAATCCTGTTCACTCTGCTCTTCGCCTGTGTAATACGCCCAGGCAGTGGGGTGCTCACTTTGCATATATGCGGTGTAGTGATCACGCAAAGCATCTACCAATTGCACATCACTGAGCTTGGAATCTAAAAACAAAGGCAGAATCGTCGGGTTGTCGCTCTGTATCTTGCTGACAAGGACAGAGGCAAGAGATGATTGTGTATTCATAGTAATAGAATACAGCCTAGAGCAAACATCTGTCAAGCATTTAGTATAACTACTTATTATATATATATATATATTTGTATTGATTTTTCAGGGCATAATCAAGCCTTTTTCATGACAACACCACCCAAACGCACAGCTCTGGTTTAGGAGATTTCCTCCAATCCCAGATTAATTACCATCGGTACCGGTATACTCTTTGGAGAACCTGACAGAATAAGACCTCCAGCGATTGCGGTCAAAGGGGCCACCAGTACCAGTCCAAAACTGCCAACGAAGGTATGTACCAACTCAGAAGAGACGTAGACCATGTTCAAGACGTTCTCGAACGGAACCCCCCTGGCCAGGAAGGTCAGGAGCATGCCTGTATACCCACCGGAATACGCGAGCAATAGCGTTGTGGTCATGGTTCCCACCGCATGGCGTCCGACAGTCAGGCCCGATAGGACCAAGTCCCTGCGTGTGATGGCCGGATGATTTTCCTTGACCTCATGCATCGAGGCTGCGATATCCATGGCCAAATCCATGACAGCACCCGAAGAGGCGACAAAAATGCCGGCAATGAAAGGTATCAATACCCCAGGGCAAGCCCTGGACCCAGGAGGCGTTGCCTCCTTTTCCGCCCCAAGGGGCGGGGTATCTCACCTTGCTTTCCCGGCACTCGCTCAGTAATGGAAGCATGAATGCTTCCGCTACTCTCGCTTCGTTGGGAAATGAAAATGCTGGGCAGGTCAATATGGCCGAACCCTGCATAGAGAAGCGATTCCAAGAAAGGGCTGTTCGCACCATTGAGGTCAAACCACTTCACACATCCTACCGCCAGCAAAACCGTCGCTGTTATGCCTGCAAACGCTCCAGTGAAGGCTGTCAGGCCTTTTCGTGACACCCCGCCTACCAGGAAGATGATCACTGCAGTCAAAACTGTGACAACACCAAAAGCAACCAAGATCGGATTAAATCCCCACAGGAAGGAAGGGAGCAACAATTTTAGAAGAATAATGCCGGTGAACACAAAAGAGATGATTGCCTTAAACCCAATCCACCCGGCTACCAACAGGAGGCAGATGAAGAATACGGCTACCAAAAGGAGGCTCTTGCCTGTACGATAGTGGTCGATGACATTGGCATGGACAACAGATGATCCATCAAGGGTCAGGTCGAGCACAACCAAGGCCGTATCGCCTGGAACGAAAAGCTTGTCCAACTCCTTCTTTCCAATCAGGATGTTGCTAGTTTCCAATTCTTCCCCTGCGAAGGGACCTCTTCTCACCTTGATGACAACCTGTTGAACACCCTCCACAACCGGGCCGATCACCTTCACCAGGCTATTGTCCACCTCCAAGATGGTAGCTGGAGTCCTGTAGGCATTCTCGTTTTCCCCAGCATTTTCAAACCCTGTCGGAATCAGGAGCAACAAGGCGCTGAGCAGAATCGACCCGATGACCAGATATACATCCTGTGCCTTGATAGCTTCACGTGTATTGAACAATTTCATTTTTTTTCCTCATAGCAAACAGAGCCAAGGCGTGGCAATCGTTGAGGATATGCCACGCCTTGCTTGTGTAACGTTTTTACTCAATGGCTAGTTGGCTGTCTTCTCGATTCCCATTGCTACCATCATCTTGTCGAATATGTCGGTGTTGTCATAATAGCCCTGGAACAACTCCTGTCCGACTCCGCGGGCGAACGTTGCTACCGGCACACCTGTGTGTGAGTAAGTCGTCCAGCCGATTCCAGCCTGCTGGTTGGTTATCTGGGTGATCTTGATTATGAGCGGTTCATACCCACCGTAGAGGAGATACAGGTCCTCTACCTGTGCCTTGATCATCTTGTTTCCCATCGAACGTTCAAAGGCGATTTCGAGCTCGTTCTGCTGCACCTTAGTAAGAGCATTGAAGTCCATCCCGAAGGCCTGTTCAATTGCCGGCAAGAGATCTGAAAGCTGTGCTTTCTTCCCACTTGCCTGAATCTGCGCCTTGTAAGGGGCAAGCACTTCCTGGCCAAAGGCCGTGAAAGACATCGTCTGTTTGGCAACCTCATTGAAGAAGGTCGTATACTTGGTCCCTGCAAACCCGATGGTCATTCCACCAGTCTCATGATCGCCTGTGACGATAATCAGGGTATCCTTGGGATGCTTATTGGCGAAGGCGATGGCCTTGCCAATAGCTTCGTCAAAGGCCAAGGTATCGCGGATGGAAGCGCCGGCATCGTTGGCGTGTCCAGCCCAGTCTATCTTCCCACTCTCCACCATCATGAAGAATCCGTCGGGATCATCGCTGAGCAACTCAATACCCTTTGCATTATAGTCAGCTAGGGAGAGTTCACCTTCCTTGCGGTCGATCTCGTACGGCATGGCTGCAGAGTCCTGCAACCGTTCATTGACCGCCACTACCTTACCGACTCCCGGTTTGAGCGCGTTGAAAGCGTCCACCGTATTCACATAGGTGAATCCTGCCGATTTGGCTATGCCCAAAATATTCTGCTGATCCTTCTTCTTGCCGGTTGGTTGGGCAAATCCACCACCGCCGAAGTAGTCGAATCCACTCTCGGTCAGTTGGACTGCGATATCATACATATTGCCGCGTGAAGGGACCTTAGCGTAAAAGCAAGCCGGGGTCGCATGGTCAATCGAGACGGAAGAGACCACCCCGACTTTCTTTCCCTGCTCCTTGGCATACTCGGCGATTGTCTTGTAAGCCACAGTCTTACCCACATCCATGTTGATCACCCCACTGAGGGTCTTGTTGCCCGTTGCTATGGCTGTCCCTGCTGAAGCGCTATCGGTGATCAAAGAACCTGCATCATAGGTGGTGGTAAGCCCTACCACGGGGAATTGCGAGAAACGCAGATGCTGTACATTCACATCATCTGAGACCTTGGCATTGGCATACGATTCGGCAGCGTTTATCTGTGGAGTCGCCATACCATCTCCGATGAACAGAAATACATACTTGGCTGTACCGTCTACCTGAGAAGCTTGAGCTGTTGCACCAGGACTCTGTTCCATTGTCCCTGCTGCAAACAATGCCCCTGACAACAGAAGAACGAGACTGAGAACCAGTACGTTTTTCCCCTGTTTCAAAAAAAATCTACCTTCTTTTAAGAACTTTGATTTCATGTGTTACTCCAATTAGAACTGTGATGGCATCATCTCACCAGAAAAGTATGAGGAAATTCCGATGTAACTGTGAGAAATGCATGAAATCAAACAAATCTCTCGGTTTCATACAACATTCGGGGTGAGATTGAACGACTGAGAAGCCATCAGGGTGCATGTGCTATTCATCCGAGGTTGCATCCCCCTGCTGATGAGGCTGTACAATACCACATGCTTACACCCGAATCGAAGGTGAAGAGGACTAAGCGACGTTTGCTAGCAGGATGCTATCTTCTGCCATGATCGTTCCTGAATGTCTTCTGCCAATAAAACAGATAAAGCAGGACAAGCAAAAAGAGGACAGCCCAGAAAGAGCTGCCCTAACGCAAACAAGAAACTTCCTATTTCTTAGCACAACACAGGCTCTTTTGGTAGTACCTTTGTATCGATAGCCCAAGCCTGACGAATCTCTGATTACAACGCGTCCTATCTTCAACACCAACAAAGCCATAAATATGAATCTAACTACTTACCATATAAATATCTGTTTTATAGAAACCTATAAGGAATTCCCTGGTATATTCCCATTTTTTCCATGAATATATTATCAAGTCCACAAAACGTGTGAAAGCAGCGGTATCCCAAACCCTACCCTTTAATCGCCCCAGCTGTCATACCATCAACAATCTTCTTGTTGAAGAAGATGAACAAGGCAAGAGGAGGAAGGGTGATGAGCACCACATCAGCAAACAGCAGATGCCAACTGCTGCCATACCTGCCCATGAACATGTATAGGGTAAGCTGCACTGTGGAGTTCTTTGCGCCAGGAAGGAAATACAGAGGATTCACAAAATCATTGAAGATGGTGACTGCATTGAGCACGATGACCGTTGAGCTTACAGGCTTGAGCAAGGGAAAGACAATCCTCCAGAAAAGGTTGTTGCGAGGGCACCCGTCTATGACGGCAGCCTCCTCAATCTCCAAGGGAACCGTCCCTACATACGCTCGGTAGAGCATCACCGTGAAGGGTATGTTGAGGGCAACTTCCACCAGAATCATCCCAAACAACGAGCGATACACACCAATGAAATCCATGACCCAAATGGTCGGCAGGATGGTTGGAGGCAACATAAGGCCAGCCAAGAAAAGGGCATTCACGATATTGGTGGGCTTGTTTTTTCTCCGTTGCAAGATAAACCCTGCCAACGAACAAACAATGATAAGGATCACAATGGAAAGTGCCGTTATCACTATACTGTTGAAGAAGGACCTCACCACAATGTAATCATTCTGGGTAAAGACCTCAGCATAGTTTTGGAACTGGATTGGAGAGGGCAAGGAAAGCTTCATCAGACCAGCTTCCCTACGGGTTTTAAGTGAGTTGAGCAGTATGAAAATAAACGGGATGCCATAGAGAACAACAGCCAGGGAAAGAGAGACCAGTTCGGTAACAATATGGCGCTTTTTTCTGTGTATCTTTAGTCTGATAGTGCTCATATCGCCTCCTCACGCTTCATCAGAAATCGGTAGAGAGGAAAGGCAAAGAGGGAGATCATACCGAACATGATGACGTTTCCCGCAATGGAGAGCCCATAGTACCCATTTGCATACTGCTTGTAGACGATGGAGGCAACCACATCGGTGGTGAAACCAGGACCACCCTTGGTCATTGCCCAAATAAGGTCGAAACTACGCATACCCCCGATAAACGAAAGGATGATGACAGAGTTCATGGAAGGCCTAACCAGAGGCAGGGTGATATGCAAGAACTCTTGCCATCTGGTAGCACCATCGATGCACGCAGCCTCATAGTAATCCTTGGGGATCGCTTGAAGTCCCGCCAGATAGATCACTGTGGCAACACCCAAACCTTTCCACACATCAACAGAAATGATAGAAAAAAGGGCGATATCGACATTGCCCAGCCAGTCAGGACCTTCAAAGCCCAATCTCCCCAAAAAGGTATTGAATACTCCTCTGGAGGGATGCATCATTGAACTGAAAGTCAGACCCACAGCAAGGGTACTGACCAGATTCGGGAAAAAAACCATGGAACGCAAAAAGTTTTGGCTTCTTAGCCCGGAAGAAAGGAATACAGCCAAGAATAGGGCAATGATTACTTTCAGTGAACTGGTCATCACCGCATAGATCATGGTGTTCTTCATTCCAATTCTTAAAGAATCTTCAGTGAGGAACATCTTGAAGTTCTCTAGCCCTACAAATGAATAGTCCTTAAGCGTCCATACAGTCATACTAAAGAAAAAGGACATCAAGGTGGGAATGATGAACAGCACCCCATAGATAAGCAAAGCAGGAATAAGATACGAATATGGATGCATCTGTTTGGATACAGTTGTGTCAGCCATGCAAAGCCCCCCTTTTATAATGGCCCCCCGTAACCCTTGGGAGACCATTAATCAGATTATATTTTAGTTGTCCAAATAGTCCAAACAACCTACTCTGTACTTAATTCCAACCAGGAAGGCCTAGCTGAATAGCTTGCTTGCGAACATCCTTGTCGTAGGAATCAGCACATTCGATTGCACTCTTGAGGTTGGCACCACACTGTACGGTGATCTGCTCAGCGCTTGAACCTTTTACAGGGGACTGGAATTCGAGGGCAGGAGCTGTCCTTCCAGCATCAAAATAGGGAACCATCTCCAAGACACCTGCATAGGTCCCTTCGGGAAGGGCAATGCCCTTGATAGCATACGGTCCGTCAGGCTTGATCTCCTTGCTGTAGATGCCAACAGCCTCTTCCGAAACATAGAAATCCAAGAACTCCTTGATCTTGTCGATATTTTTGCTGGTCTTGTTCACATAGAAGGAAGAGGACATCCAAACAGTCAGACCACTTGCACCAGAATCGCCAGGCTGGCCAAAGACACCAATGTTTTCAATCTCATCAGGATAGATTTCAAAGATATACGAAAGAGCCTGGGTAATTATCGGATACATGGCACCCTTGCCCTCTACAAGCATCTCAAGAGCCATATCATAGGTGGTTGCCAGATAGTCTTTATTCATGTAGGCATTAGATTCATACAATTTCTCCCAACTGCGCAGAGCAGCCTTGTTGGAGGCATACTTGGCCTTACCAGCAGTGTACTCTTCAGGAAAATTAGGATACTGCTGCAACACATTGTAGTGGTCACCAAGGAAGATCAGCTGACTGGTCCAAGCATCCTTGTAAGAACCGATGATGGGGTCAATACCCGCTGCCTTAATCTTCTTTGCATTGGCAATGAGTTCTGCCCAAGTGGAGGGAACTTTCAAGCCAAGGTCAGCATAAATCTTCTTGTTATACAGCCAAGCACCTGCTTGGGTGGATGAACACGGTACACCATAAATATTGCCATTCTCACTAACTGTATTCTTATAGGTCTCATCCAGACTGTCCATGAAAGGCTCGTCTGCCAAGTCCACAAAGAATTCTGAGGGATTCAGGGCTTGGAAGAGAGAACCACTGTTGTACATGCATAGGTCAGCCATATCACCGGTAGCCAGTCTGGTCTTTACGATATTTTCGCCTTCATTTCCACCAGGACGAATCTCAATTTCGAACTTGATGTTGAACCTTTTTTCAGCGACCTTAGCCACGGCATTAAACCCATTCAGTGGCTGACCATTATCAAAAAGCGCCGTAATCACAACTGGTTCATCCGCCTTAGCCGTACTGCTAGCAGTCTCTTTCGATCCTGCACTGAACATCAATACTGGGATGATACACAGCATTATCAGAACGATTCCAAATCTCTTCATACCTAAAATCTCCTTTTTATTTTCTACGTAAGTATCTCACTGAAAAACAGATATAACCATGGAAGAATCAAAAGTAACTTATGTGTTTTTCAACATTGGCAACACATAGGTAAAGGAATATTCCCCAGACCCAATCTCAAACGAGGGCTTGCCATCAACGACAGTCATGGCAACCTTTTCTGAAGAATGCACATCCTGTGCGCCATCAAGCATGACAGTGGCTGTGGTGTTGGCAGGTATGCTCACCTCAAGGCTCACCTTCTTCCCTTGTACTTCCCACCTGCTCTTGATCTTTCCATAGGGCGAGAGATGTGAAGCCTCGGCAAAGCTCAGGCCTCCTCCAATCCTAGGGCGAATGATCGTGTGTTTGAAACCAGGGGCCTCTTCATCAATCTGTATCCCGGCAACTACAGTATAGAGCCACTCCCCAACCGCCCCATATGCATAGTGGTTAAAAGAGTTCATATCAGGGCTCCACATGGTACCATCAGGCTTCAGACCATCCCAATGTTCCCAAATCGTAGTAGCACCTTGTGTTACCTGATAAAGCCAGGAAGGATAGTCCTGCTTGAGCAAGAGATCATACGCCTGCGTAAGCTTTCCATTATCACTGAGTGCCTTGCAGATATAGGGGGTGCCGACAAACCCTGTTCTCAAATGTCCATCATTCTCATCAAGCAACTCGCACAGGAGATCGACAGTGGGCCCCACCTGTTCAGGTTCAAGCAGATCAAAAACCAACGGAAGGATGCAGGAAGTCTGCGTCCGTGAAACCGGTCTGTTGTCCTTACCCATAAACCTCTTGTTGAAGGCTTTCTTTACCCTCTCATATAGCTTTGTATAGTTTTGTGCATCCTCATCCTTTCCCAAAAGAGAAGCACTCTTGGCCAGAATCTGAGAGGAAAGGGCGTAGAAGGCCGTTGATACAAGACCGGTAGGTGTTGCCCCAAAATAGCTGCCAGGCTTGGCATCAAGGGCGACCCAGTCACCGAAACTGAAGGACTTCTCCCATATCACGCCCTCGGTAGCCTCACGCTGAATGAAGCCAACCCAACGTTCCATACTGGAATACTGTTCCCTAAGGACCTCAAGGTCACCGTAGTATCGGTAGAGCGTCCAAGGCACGATTGTAGCAGCATCACCCCATGCGGACGACCCAAAGGACGAGCCCATCACCCCATCAATCATTCCCTGATCCCTGATGACATTGGGGACTACGTTACTCACAGCGCCATCATCACGCTGGTCGGCTTCCAGGTCACGAAGCCATTTTGTAAAGAAAGCGTGAGTATTCTTCAGATAACAGGCAGTGCTGACAAACATCTGTGCATCACCTGTCCATCCCAGACGCTCATCGCGCTGGGGACAGTCAGTGGGAACGTCCAGGAAGTTGCCCTTCAGTCCCCAACGGATGTTATGCTGCAACTGATTTATCAGAGGATTGGAGCAGGAAAAGGTTCCTGTCTTCTCCATTTTCGAATGGATTACCTGAGCGGTAAAATTATGCAGGTCGACTTCGCCTGGATACGCATCGAGGGAAATATAGCGGAAGCCTTGGAAGGAAAAATGTGGGTGGTATGTCTCTCCCTCCTTCTCTCCTTTCAGAACGTAGGTGACCGTCTGTTTTGCAGAACGAAGGTTTTCAGTATAGAAATTGCCTTCCGCATCGAGTACCTCCGCATGACGCAGGACAACTTTTTTCCCTGCCTTCCCTTGTACAAAGAACTTGACCCAACCTGTGAGGTTCTGACCAAAATCAATGACAATCTCCCCTTTGGGAGTTGTGATGAGAGTCTTTGCAGCAATCTCCTCGATGACTTGAACGGGTACCCCTTGCTGAGGGCATAGGGTGGCATAGTCGTGCTCGACTACTTCAACGCCCTTCCAATCACTCTCATCAAAGTCAGGTTCGTTCCAACCTGGGAGCTCCAATCTTGCATCGTAGGTCTCTCCATCGTAGAGCTCAGAAAACACGATAGGGCCTTCATGCCATTTCCAACTGAGATCACTGCCTAGGGTAATCTTCTTGCCGCTTGCCGTCTCAAGCTCAAGCTGACAGAGAAAGGCATTCTTCTGACCATAGGCATTCTTTTGCAATTCAAAGCCGATTACACCTTTGTACCAGCCGTTGCCCACGATAGAGGCAATGCAGTTTAATCCCTCAGAGAGAAAACCTATGAGGTCATAGCTCTGATAGAGCAGACGTTTGTTATAGGATGTCCAGCCAGGAGTGAATAGATCTTCCCCAACTCGCTTCCCATTTACAAAGAACTCATAGAGCCCCAATGATGTTACATATGCCTTGGCCGAAACCAGTTTTTCGTCTAGGAAAAACTCCTTACGAAGCAGGCGAGCATCACTTGTATCCTTGTCGCCCTCATGCACATCAGCTGTGATATATAGGGCATCCCAAGTGTTCTTCCCATATGCTGTCTCAATCGTGATAGGTGCACTCCAAGGACTCTGCTCTCCCTTATTATCCCATACCATGACTCGAACATGGTACCGTGTTGCATCCTCGAAGACAAAGCCTGAAAGGGAAACGGCAACACTCTCTTCACTTTCCTTTCGCTGGGTATCAAAGAGAAGGTGAGAGAAATCGGAAGAAAGGGAGACCTGTATCCTATAGGCTATTTGCAACACAGACCTCTTGTCACTTACCAGACTCCAGCTGAATGGAGAATCTTTTTGTATCCCTTTGGCATCCTTTTGGTAATTACAAACCAACTCTTGTACTAACAGCATCTATTTTCTCCTTTTGGTATCCTCATTGAACAGTCTTCATCATAATTCTAGCATCCCCAAAGGAGAAGGGTATGGAAGGCACAACACAAATACATGTATTTTTCAGAGGGGGAAAAAAAATCTTTCTGGGTATTTTTTCCATGCTATACTAGTTTTATCCTGTTTTTATAGGAAAGGTACAATGAGATTCGAAACAAAGATATTCTTTTCCTACTCCACATTAATACTCTTGTTGATCGGGTCACTGACCTTAGGTATACGCCATTATGTTATCGAACAGACAAAAGAAAAGGCTATCCAGACAATGGAAGCCACCTCTGAAAAAAACATCCGCCAACTTGAAGAACTCATCAAACCCATGGAGTTCATAACAGATTTCCTGCTGTCGGACATGGAGGTCCTCTCATCCATGTCCATTATGGCATCTATGGACCGTTCCACCAAACAGAGCCTTGAGTATAAGGAAGCGGCGAGAATCGCCATCAGGCATGCCTTGTACACCTACTGTATCATGGAAAACTTCTACAGGGTCTCCTACTTCAACGAAAGACAGGATTTTATCACCAGCAATTTTCAAGTGAAAACAAAAAAGGAAGACGAACTGGACTACACTCCCATCCCATGGTTAGAGAATGCCAAAGCCCTAAGAGGTAAGGCTGTAGTGGGGGGAGCCTACCCTGACCCTTGGAGCGCATCAAGTGAAGAACCAGCCATGGTCTTTGGCCTGGGTCGGGCGATGCCAGCCATCGGATATATTGAAGTCCAGCAACAGTTATCCAAATTGGATGAGATATTCGCTCTGGAATCCTTTCCCAATCTGAAGGCAATAGCCTTTGATACCAACAACACCCTGCTTTATACAGACTACTCCTTTGAGGAACAGGAGCATTACCTCACCCTGGCAAGATCTCTTTCCCACGCCCTTCCCCAGTTCACTATGATGGAAGAGGAAACCAACAATATTATTGTCGGAGGTTATTCGGCATCCACAGGGATCAGAGTATTGCTGGTGCAAGATCTGGACTCAATTGTCAGTTCGGCCACTTGGATGAACGGGATTACCTTCTTTGTTGCTCTGCTTATTATCCTTGTCTCCTTTGCCTATATATTCCTCCTTGCACGAAAGCTTACGAAACCTCTAAGAAACCTGAAAAGCCAGATAGAGAACACTAACCTCGACACCCTGAACCAAGGCATAGAAGTCGATACCTCCAATGATGAGATCGAAGCGGCAAGCAAGGCGTATGCACGCCTGCTACTCCAACTCGACAAAGCCATTATCCACCAGAAGAGTATGGCAGTGCTGAACCTCCAGGCACAGCTGAACTCCCTGCAAGCTCAGATAAACCCCCATTTCCTCAACAACGTACTCAATGTCATCTCCTATAGGGGGATACAGAATAATGACGAAATGGTATGCAATATGTGCGACAGCCTTGCCTCCCTTTTGCAGTACTCCACTGACACCAAGACCCACAGTGCCACCTTGGAAGAAGAACTCAGCAACTTCTCCCATTATGAGTTCCTCCTAAAGGTTCGTTACGAAGAGAAGTTGCTCTTTGAGACAAGCATGGAAAAGTCGGTTACAGATCAGAGGGTTCCCCGGTTCCTCATTCAACCTATCGTTGAGAACTCCATCAAACATGGTTTTGAAAACCACCGGGGAACTATGAGGATCTCCGTCAGCGTAAGCGAAAAGGATGGGTGGTGGTTTGTCTCCATACAGGACAATGGTCAGGGGTTTCCTCCGCAAAGGATCAAGGCTCTCAATGAGGAAATGGCCCAAGTTGCTGACAAGCTGTTCCGTCTCCATGAAAACATCGAGTTCACCGCCAAAGGAATCGGTATCATCAACACCTATGCAAGGATGCTGCTGTTCTATGGTTCAGAAGAGAACATCCATTTTTCTGTACGTAACCGTAAGGAAAAAGGAGCAGAAATATGCTTTGGGGCTAAGATGAACCAAGGACCGGGGAGCGTAGCATGAAAGCAGAGGGCAAATACACCGTGGTGGTGGTTGAGGATGAGAAGATTGCAAGGGACCACCTCTGTGCAATCATCAATACTCGTATAGAGGGCTTCTTTGTTGTGGGCACGGCTGAGGACGGGGTAATCGCACTTGAGGTCATAGAAAAGATTCAACCCGACCTTGTGGTGACCGACATCCACATGCCGGTTATGAATGGGGTGCAACTACTCAGCCACATCCAAGAGAGGTTTCCCTTGGTAAGCTCTGTGGTGGTCAGTGGCTACCAGGACTTTGATTCGGTTAAGGGAGCTCTTACCAACGGTTCGTTGGATTACATCCTTAAGCCCCTCTCTCCGGTGAAGATTGTCAAGGCATTTTCATCGGTGAGAGAAAAGCTGGACCAGAGTCGAAAAGAACACCAAAAAAATCTTCTGTTCAGACTCTATAAGAATGAGAAGATTGATGAAGCTGAGCTCATGCGGTTTTTTCCTAACCAGCGCTACTATCTCGGCATAGAGAGGTGTAACAGCATCCCGGGCCGCTTCTTCCGTACCTTCTCCATCCATACGATTACTTTCATCAAGGACCTACTCATCATCTCAGGACGTGATGACCTTGAAAGGCTCTTCCTCTACCCAGAGAAAGGAGAGCACTCGTGTTGTGAGTTCAAACATGCTGTACGTGAAGAACGTTGCAAAATCTCCAAAGAGCCCATCAGTGCTACAGTACCATTTCAGACCCATGCTTGGATGGAACACCCTTTCCCCATCCAAGAGTTCAAAGAATCGGTAAAGACACTGTTCACCTTCCTGGACAGCCAAGTCATCCTCGAGCACTCCCAGCAGTTGGAATATAGCAAGGAGATTCCTGAACAGCAGCCTCCCATACAAGAGGGGGAGCTGCAACAATTGAAACTCTTCCTACAAGAAAATCGCTTTGAAGACTTCCAAAACGAACTCTCAAGGCTCCTTGCACAGTGGAAAGAGAATCAACAAACCCAGCTCTGGGTTGAGGGTAGCCTCCAACAGATACTGCACCTCACACTCAAGCTTTCCAAACGGGAGCACTTTGAAGAGAACTATGAATTCACCCTCGATGAGGTGTTTAGCGAGATTGCAACCTATTCCCAACTGCAGCAGAGGATCAGACCTTTCTTTCAGAAGATATTCACCGAAGATTTTGGCACCTTCCCTAAAATTGATTCACCGGAGTTTTTTCTCAAAGTGCGTGAATATATATCCAAGCACTGCTCAGAAAGAATCACATTGCCTGACCTTTGCACCGTATTTGGCATCTCCCAAACCTACATGAGCAAGCTTTTCCGCAAGTATTCTGGCAAAAGTTGTAATGAATATGTCAAAACAGTGAGACTGGAACAAGCAAAGCTTCTCATCATCAAGGGTCCTGACCTGCAGGTGAAAGACGTGGCTTCCATAGTAGGATTCAAGGACCAGTTCTATTTCAGCAGACTTTTTCACCATGAGGTTGGCCTCACACCCTCAAGGTTCATCCAAGAATGCAAGCAAAGCAAGAACAAACACGATACTACAGGGCACAACTAGCAGCAAGCAAACACCAATTCCTTGGGTGTAGATAGTTTTTCGGGGTAAATGGGTAGAGGACATCAGAATCGTGGAATCGTCTTGAGATCCTTGTAATCC
>JAEINL010000068.1 GCA_016342655.1 Sphaerochaeta sp.
GCTTCTTGCTTCTTGCTTCTTGCTTCTTGCTTCTTGCTTCTTGCTTCTTGCTTCTTGCTTCTTGCTTCTTGCTTCTTACTTGTCAGTATCAGGCTCCAGGGTCATAGATCAGAGCAGTCGAGGTCCTTGGTTTTGCGTGTTCAGTCTCTTGAATAGCGCTTTTCTCTCAGGTCCTTCTTGAATATCCTGATTGCCTTTTTCTCTGACTGTATGTAGCTAAAAGTATCAGAATCTTTGGATTGCGTTTTGCTCTGCAAATACCGGTGATGGTAGTAGCTGTTTTTGTTTGTATAGGAGTTGATAAGGGAGAGAGCGCAACCTGTCGGGATTATCCCGCTTATCTTGTCATTGTACTCTTCCAATTGCCCAATAAGATTGGCAAGGTTGGTCTTTGAACATATGCTGAGCCGTACACAGAGAATGATACCGTCAACTTGTGCAAACAATCCCTTCAGGACATAGGCAAATTCAAAGGGTGGGGCATCAAGCAGGATATAGTCATACCTATCCTTCAGCGATTCGAACATAGTGGTGTAGGTGGTCTTGGAATAAAACACCGAGGGGATCAAGGATGAATGTCCGGGGACCAAGACATCAAGGTTCGGCACGTCCTCAAGGGGGCTTACACAGATCTTGTGTATGGATTTCCCTGCATGCAACATCTCAACATACCCAGACAAGCCCTTTTTGAGATCGAAGAACTTTCCCACAGAAGGACGTTTCACATCACAGTCAACAATCAAGACCTTATGTCCAAGCTGGGCCAGGTGAATAGAAATATTGCATGCTAGGCTGGTTTTCCCCTCATTGGTATTGCTGCTTGTGACTAAAAACACTTTCTTGTTGCTGTTTTTCCCATAGCGGATATTCGAGACAATTGCTGAATAACGCTCTGAGATGTAGCTATCAGGGTTTTTATAATGACTCTTCAGGCATCTCTTTTTATTCGGGTTCTTTTGTGTGTCTATGAGGGGAACCCATCCTAGCAAGGGGATTTCGGATCCTGCAATTTTCTTGATATCATCAAACGAATGCAACCTATCGTCTTTCATCTGAAGGAAGAGACAGAGTAGGACACCTAGTGCCCCTCCGAGCAAGAGGCTCACAGCCAGAATCAGCAGGCTATTGGGACTCACAGGATTTCGGGGAATCCTTGCAGGGGTCACGAGCTTTACGTTGTTGTTCTGTGCAGCTGCAGAGAGCGTTATCTGCTCCAGGAGTGAATTCAGTTCCTTTCGGATGGCTTCAAGGGAATCGACATCACTTTGCAGCTTGGAAAGGTCTTTTTCCAATAAGGGTAGCGTATTGAATTCTTGTTCGAAGGTCTCTATGGTTTTTGTAATTGCTACAATATCCACTTCATTGCAAAGCCTCTCAACAATCGTGAAGCCATAGTTGTTTACCTCATAGTAGTAATCATCGCTTCCTACGGTATCGCGCATTCCGGCATCTGCGGCAATTTTCAAGACTCTTCTGGTCAGCTGTTTTCTCGATTCTGCCATCTGGCGGTTCAGGGTATCAATGCGTGCATTTACGCTTTCATTGATAGTGCCGTTCACGACAGACAGCGAGGTTGTATTGCGGTAGTCGTTGTTTGAGACGACATCGAATTGGATCAGTTCGTCAAAGGCCATCCCATAGATTTCCAAAATCTCCTGTATGGCCTGATCGTTTTCATACACTGCAAGGGAAGGCATAGTGTTTCCATATGCCTGCTGGAACCCTGTCAAAAGCGCCTCACTCTTCACAACCTGAAGCTGCAAGGGTTTTTTCCTCATCTGCAGGTAGGAGATATGGTTGACCAGTGAGGCTGTACTGTTGGAAAGAAAAACAATTCCAGTAGTTGCTTTGTAATCGAAGAGCTTGTCATTGGCTTCGTCCAATTCCTGTTCAGTGGCTGGGATTTGCCTTTCCAGAAACTCTATCTGTGCCTGTTTCGATTCCTTGCCATAGAGAGAAATCATCTCATTGAAGCTCAAGGCTATCGCATTTGCAAAGTCCGCAGCGAACGTTGGATTCTCATCAGTCACCGATAGCTCGACGATATTGGTTCCCTTGAAATTGTTGACCGCTGTCTTGCCCTTCAGACCCCCCAGGACTCCAGGCTCGGAGTAAGGGAGGCCCTTGCTGTTTTCATAGGAAGAAAGATCGAGCTTTCTAGCGGCAGCCTCCAAATTGGTGATGTTGGTAATCAGATGGATTTCAGTGGAGATGTCATTGGAGGAATTGAAAAAATCGGTAGACAGGATCTTTCCGATCGTGGAGGTTTTCGTAATGGGCTCGATAATCATGGTCACAGTAGTCTGGTATTGCTTGACAGCATAGTGCAGGTAGACAGCTGCAAGGGATACAGAGACCACCAATACCAGGATAACAAGAGGTAGCCTGCTAAAAATGCTGTCAAACAGCTCCTGGATGCTGATTCCTTCCTCAATCTCCTCGTTTTGCATCTTCAGCCCAATCCTTTTGCAGGCTCTGTACGGTTCTTTCTCTCTTTCCAGTGGGATACGATCAAGCAGATGACATTCGTTGTTTGCAAGCCTGATGTAAAACCATACTACCCCAACAGAAAAATCTCACGCTTCCTTGCATTCCCTGCGTTCACTGAGGAATTGTAGTGCATTTCAGATTTTCTGCCAGCAAAGTAGCTGATTGACCAATCCGTTATGACATCTGAACCATACACATTATACTAAGAGTATCAGACAAGAAAATCAACCCAGCCACGGCCAGACGATCGGTACCGGGAAGAACTTCCAAATTTTCCACAAAAACCTCTAAAATATGGCATTGAGAGCGTTATTTGACTTAACAAAATCCACATCTATCTGTAACGTTTCATCGTTAGGGTGCTGAAAGTCCCTCCGTCTTGATTAGGTTGGCTATCGAATCCATAGCTTCGACACCCATGGTCATGCTCAGGTGGTTCAGGAACAGCCAGGCTTCCATGGAGTAGATGCCCCGCATATAGCTGGCATTGGATTCCAGGGTGCAGTCGAAGGTCTTGAAGAACTGTTCGACTGCCTGTCTCTGCTTGTAGATGCAATACGCCTGCTCAGCTTTCAGCTCCAGCTGGTTGGTCCTTATCGAGATGGTACCCATCTCCGTCTTGTCTGAAAACTCGTCTGAAAGGGCGCAACCTGTCGGGATTATCCCGCTTATCTTGTCATTGTTCTCTTCCAATTGCCCAATAAGATTAGCAAGGTTGATCTTTGAGCATATGCTGAGCCGTACACAAAGAAGGATACCTTTCATTGCTCTTGTTGAATGAAAGGTATCAATACCCCAGGGCAAGCCCTGGAAAGAGGAGGCGTTGCCTCCTTTTCCGCCCCAAGGGGCTCACGTATCTCACCTTGCTTTCCCGGCACTCGCTCGGTAATGGAAGCATAGTAATGCTTGTGCTACTCTCGCTTCGTTGGGGAATGAATCAGGGGAGCTACGTCAATGGTGCTAGCAAGAGACATACATACCTGCAAGGAATTAGGAGGGGGAAGTGCCTGTTCCCCCTTCCCAAGAAGGAGAACCCTCCCTCCGCGGATACAACCCAACAAGAAAATAGGAATCCTGCCCAGGCACATTCACATGTGACTCTTCACCATCTACAGCTACATCCCTACAACACCCCAGCTTTCCACAGTTCATCCTTCATCGCAGGCCTTTTCCTGTACCGTGGCTCAAGAGCCTCAACACACCCCTTGGCAACAGCTGTCCCCCCCAATTAGAAATATGGTCCTTGAGTAAAGAATGCAACATCTACTAAAACGATGTTTTTCTTGATAAAGCGATAGAAATACAGGATGACTAAATTTCCTTTTTGGGATTATGCTGTCTGGGCATACAAGAATAGTGTAAATAGAGAGCCTCTACTAAAAGTCACACTAGATATAGCGTATTCCATTATCTGCTATTTATGGTAGTATTATATAGGTTGGTGATTGCCGAAAACGGAGGATAATCATGAAAGCCACTGATGTTGCAAAGTATGTCATTGATATCTGCTACAAGAACAATATTCAAATCAGCAATCTCAAACTCCAAAAGACACTGTTCTTTCTTTGGATAGATTTTTATCTGGAAACCAAGAAAAGTTTGTTCGACGACAAAATTTATGCTTGGCCTTTAGGCCCTGTTATTCCATCCATCTATCGTGAATATTGTGCCTATGGTAGCTTACCAATCCTCCCTTTTGGAAATGAAGGCTCCGAATTGTTACCTATCACCGAAGAAGAGACCAAACTGTTAGATACCCTCATAAAAAAATATGCAAGCATGAGTGCCTATAATCTGGTTGAGAAATCCCACGAGGGAGGTTCCTCCTGGGCAACCACTTTTAGAGATGGACTTGGCAACAAGTTTGAAATTCCTTTCGCCCTCATAAAACAACTTGGCAAATAAGCAATGACAGAAAACCAAGATTCTTCTCAGAAGGCACTAAATGATGTTCTGATTGAACTATCAAAAAGTCTTCATGACGAGAAAGATATTCTGGCCGATGTTGATAAGTTTAAAGAAATTTATACAGAGGGGTTTCGGCATTTCTACTCTCCCTTCTTCGCTTTAATCACGCGAATTGTTGACGAAAAAGGGAGTACAGGTCTTGAGACGTTATTGGAAAACCTGCAATTAATCCAACAACAGATATCTGTAAACTCCGACACTGATAAGTCATTCACAAAAACCAGTGAGGCAATCGATAAAGTATATGATCACCTAAACCTTGAAGTGTCGCGATGGAATTTGTACGCAGCTAGCCAATCCGAATTAGGTTCAATAAAAAGCCAAATTACAAAAACCGAACAGGCTCTGCAGGATGCAGTACAGAACCTTGAGAAAGCCGAAAAGAAAGCAGCCTCACTCCAAACAGAAATTATAACAGTCCTCTCCATTTTCTCTGCAATTGTCATAGCCACAGTTGGTAGTTTCAGCTATATCTCTAGCGCTTTAGCTGGAATGCAAAATACCCATATTTTCAAATCATCCATTATTGTCCTTATCAGCGGCATTTTGATTTTCAATACAATAGCCCTTCTGATGTATTTGATCGCCAAAATAACAGGAAGGAGCATATATGCAGAGTGTAAAACCCCAGACTGCACCTGTGCTAACAAACGAGGAAGAATCAAATGCTGGGGAATCACCCGTATCAGAAGACGCCTCCCCTACATTTACTGGTTCAACATACTATTTATTGTCCTTATGATCATAGACACAGTGCTATGGTACTACTCGTATGGATTTCCGATGTATTATTGGAAATTCTTATAACGTTCACCTCATACCCTCTACTTGCTGAATTTTCATAAGGATCTGCTGGGTTATCATCCATCACCCCCATAGCAGAAAACCAAAGAATCTGTTGCATATCATCTCCATACAGATAATGAAAGGTATCAATACCCCAATTGCTCTTGTTGAATGAAAGGTATCAATACCCCAGGGCAAGCCCTGGAAAGAGGAGGCGTTGCCTCCTTTTCCGCCCCAAGGGGTGGGTATCTCACCTTGCTTTCCCGGCACTCGCTCGGTAATAGACCTCTTTGAGTTTCCTAAAAATCACAGTTGCCTTTTCACCTCTCTCCTGTACAATGGGACATATGGACAGAAAAGAATTGGTTCGTCACTGCAAAGACTTTGAACAGGGGTATGTGGGTGTTGGACAGCTCATATACGATTGGGGCATTAAGAACAGATCGCGTAAGGAAACCTGGAAGGCTGTGCTAGCCCTGGAAGAAGAAGACGACCAGCCTTATCTGTATTATGAGGTAAGTGCCTTCAACTACCTGCTTAGCCATGGCCTCACGGATGCCAAGGTCCTCAAGCGACTGCTGAACAAGCATGAAGAGACATTGGATCCAGAATCAAAGCAGGTGCTGGCACACGTGATGGAGCACCCCGCCTACTGGAGCTTCTTCTCAGTTGTTGAAGTCCTTGATGATGACTTCTTCACCATCAAGGACCTCTTGAGCGGAGAGATTCACCAGCTATACTCCACAAGGTTGCTTAGCTTTGCGAAGGATCCTGACATCGAAGACAAGCACTTCTTGACCTTGGTCTATTCCAACGGTGAATGTCTGCATACAGCAGGAGTTATCCGGTTCAATGCACTGCCGGTTTCTGACTTGCGTTTCTATTGTTCGCTATTCCATCATAAAGCTGATACTGCCCTTAACGCCACAATGCTTAAAGACGTTATCAAAGCGCACTACCTTGAGTTCTTCAAGCTTGATACCATCAGCTTTGCACCAGAAGCCATACAAGGGGATGAAACATTCAAACAGATGTGGCAGCCCTTCACCTTGAAGGAATTTGACATCGCCAAGCTGGGAGGCGAATGGGATACTGTTGAACTCGGGAACCAGATCAAATACAACATGGTAGAACCTGATGAAACCATGTGGAGCTTACCAAAAGGGGAATTCCTGTTTTCTGGATTCCTTACGATGGAAGGCATGTTGGTACGGGATGTGAAAACAGGTGCCATGGGGCTATCGACAAGCACGGCTACTGCATACATATTCAATTCCGCCCTCCTCAAGCGTTCCTACCCAAACCTCTTTCTCCCTGAGAAACCCTCAGTGTCCATTTCAATTCCCCTTGCCAGCCTGTTGATGGAAATGGACATTGAAGTCCCTTGGTCCCATTTCAAGAAGATTATATTTACCCCTCATAAGGCACTAAAAAAACTACTCTATGGGGAGGATTCCTACATCGTCCCATCAGACGACAAGACCTTTGAACTGACAGATTGCCCAGTTCCCTCCCTAGAACTACAAAGCCTCTTTTTTCAACCCTTGGAGGAATCAGATCTCTTTGTCTTTGATGAGGGGCCTACTACCCTCTCTGCCTTCAATGCCCTTACCGGAGGCAAATTCAAGGACGAGTATTTTGAAGTGGGTTTGCCTACCTTCATTGAAGAGGCCTTTGTCGAGTACTTTACGCACGAGACTCTCTCGTACGTTTTGGCAAACTCCTTCTTCTGGATTCTCTTCCATACAGGCAAGGATTGGCTTAACGCACGTAGCTATGCCATCGAGATGCTCAAGCTGATGCCCGGTATCATCCTGCACCACTATGAAAAGCCCGAACACTTCATCTCCGACTTCAGCCTCTTCACCAAGAAGATTCTCTCTACTCGGGGTATGTGCTCCCTGAAGGCCCGGCCCTTGCCGTATCAGATTGAATATGGGCTGTATGACATCAAGGGCAGTGAGGCCTTCTACAGCCTTGTGGAAGGAGTAAATGCCTGATACGTGATCATCTCAAGATGAATCATCTGTTGTGTTGTGTATTGTCCTGTCTTTTTCTGCTTTGTTCTGATCTGTAAGGAAAGCCCAAGTGCCTTGCCGCACTGCGGTAGGGCACTTGGGAATACTGACTTTACCAAACATGACCTTTTGGTAAGTCGCTCCTCTGTATCAAACTGCTATCTAAAACCTTTGCATTAGGGCAACTCTTCCTGCTTTACTAACCCACGCTCAGTGGAAAACCGCTCTCGCTTACCAAGCACTACCCTTTGCCCCACCCCTACAGGAGCCCCACCTTACGGAATTCATCCTTCATGGCTGGCCTTTTCATGTATCTTGGTGCCAGTGCCTGGACACACTCCTTGGCAACTGCCTCACCTCCGAGGGAAACAAGCTCCTCAAGCCGAAAAGCCAGAGCCTGATACTCGTTACGATTGGCAACAGTTTCACCGTTGCCCAGTATCACCGTCCTATACAGGGCAAACACCTCATCCTTGTAGTAAGGCATCAGGACCTCTTGGTATGATTGCACCAGCGAGGGCTGTTTCTGGATGTAGGCGAGTAAGCGACCATGCCTACCCTCACCTTTGAGAACTTCAGGATAGGGGTTTTGTCTATTGAGCGAAGCATGCTTCGCTCCATCACGAGTTTGTAGGTCATCAAGCAGACCATCGACAACAGCTTCCCATTCCCTAGGCTCATAGCTCTTTTTTAGGATAGGGTAATAGGCCAAGTTGTCATGAAGGAGGAACTCTCTGGCCAGGCTTCTTACCTGAGCTTTGTTTCCACTCTCCTGGTAGACTGTGAACAGAAGGATGCTCCAGTCAATGGAGATGCGGGCGCCATAGGCTGAAGCTTCCTTCTCCTTTGCAAGCTTTTCAGATGAAGCATAGTCCTTAGCCTCAAGGGCAGACTCAAATGCGATCAGGCGCATGTCTTCATAGGCAAGATGGTCCAAGGCAAAAGCCTTGGCATCATTCACTCGCTCCTGCTTGACCAAAAGGGCAT
The DNA here is from genome assembly GCA_016342655.1 of Sphaerochaeta sp. Classification (GTDB taxonomy): domain Bacteria; phylum Spirochaetota; class Spirochaetia; order Sphaerochaetales; family Sphaerochaetaceae; genus Sphaerochaeta. The sequence goes on from JAEINL010000068.1 coordinate 8,250, forward strand.
GCTGGAACTCCAAGCTCGTAAGGATTGTGTAGTTTACGTGCCCTTCGAGTTGCGTCTCATCAGAGGCAAGGTCGACCAGGTAGTTTCTCAAAACTTCCTGGACGCTCTCTGTCTCCGCCACCTGAAAGCAGAGCCTGAGCAGTTCCTCTTGTGGACCATCATCATAGTCCCTTACTTCAGGAAAGAACTGGCCAAACAACCAGGAGGCATCATCAGTTTTGAGTGTAACATCATCAAACAAGGCTTCTACCTGCTGAATAACCTCTTCGATCTCAGAGTTCAGGTACTCACTGTCATAGTCGAAGGAACAAAGCTCGTGTACCACTATGGAGGCTATGGCGCCTCCATGGCGGATATTCCCCTTGTGTATGGCACTGCGTGCCATGTCAAGCAGTTCCTCAACCTTCTTCTTGAAGATTGAGGAAAACTGCCAATCTTCCTCTTCATCCTCATATTCATATTCATCCCATCCATACATGTCATCTTCATTTGGCATGCGCTCTATGCCGTTATCACAAGCATGACTGAATTGGATGCCCAGATGTTTCAGATTGACCTCATCTGACAGGCTCTCCATACCGTCATCATAGGCTTGTCTGGATTGGATACTCTGATTTTTCCGGTTGACCTCCTCATCAGGGGAAGGGAAGGCAACAACCAGGGCAGAAGCCAATTCAGGACTCTTCCTGGCATAGGAGAGCAAGAAGGAGAGCAGCTCCTTCTTGCTTCTTCCCTTCAAGAGAGAACTCAGATCGACATCTGTTGGCCTCACAACCAATTCAAGAGGCTTGCTGTCCAGCTGATGACGCAAGGCATACAGGAAGGCAACCTCATGCTTGCAGTACTCCCCCCAGTCATAGGGACAGGTACAGGAGATATACTCCACCTCCCTATCGTCATCAAGGGTGGCTGTCACTTCATACAGGCGATTTCCAGCGACCTTAGCCTTATACTGGTTAGGACCTATCATTTCCAAGGAAAGGACACTCTTCCCCCGGTAATAGGATTTTCCTCTGGTAAGTATTACAGGTGAATCAATCTCACCTTCAAAGTCATCAAGGTTCATAGGGCCTCCAAGGACTTGTATTCTAGCATAGGCTCTGGGTTTCCAGAAGAAAGGAAAATGGCAGCTTGTGTTGTTCTCGATCTTTTTCTATTGTTTGTTGTTTCCTTTGGAAACGGTAAGTTGTTTTTCCTTCCCACTGTATTGCCTTTTTCTATACATCCGCTTCTGCACAGTGTCCCATGTTCTTACATGTAGTGCGTAACCACTACTTCACTTTTGGCTTTGGACCCCTCTTCTTCACAAGTTTGGCCTGCACTTTTTCCGGTTCCACAGGCAGGGGGACACCCAGACAAGTAAGGATCAGAGCCTGCCAGGGTGGCGTCGGTCTTCACTGCAGGACGATCGAAGCCGATATCGTTCTTGGCGTTCTTGGACACCCGCTCCACCCCATGCTCTCTAAGATAGTGGGTGCAGTCCTCCTCAAAGGACCCCTTTGCAGTCTCTATACAGTTCACTCTCTTTCCAGTGGGATACTTTTGGTGGATTCCCATCTGCCTAGGGTCTCACTCTGGTTTGTATTGGTTGGCACTATGCTTGCTGCTTGTTTTGTACAGGGGAAAATAGCCTCTTCCTCATGCTAACTTTAATGGTAGGTGCCCTATAATTAAAGTTAGCTATCTATCTTTTATTTTCTGCTTGTCAGTAAGCAAAGATGGATATAGTATTGAAAAGGAGGAGAATGTGTATGAAACGTGGAATCCAAGGTAGCTTGACGCGAATGAATTCTGGAAAAGAACAGTTCTCAACGTACTTTCCCTATCCCTTACCCCCAGAGATCAATTACCCGGAAATAGGAAAATGGCTGGAAAAAGCCAATACGGCAATCGGTGAGCTGAACGGTGTCATTGAGGCACTTCCTGATCCAGATAGCATCAACTACATGTATATGAAAAAAGAAGCCGTTCTTTCTTCTCAAATTGAAGGAAAGCAGTCAACCTTCGATGATTTGCTACGATATGAAGCATCCCAGACCATCTCTGTACCAGTACGTGATGTCGTGGAAATATCATCGTATGTAAAGGCCCTCGATTCGGGTCTTGAAAGGTTGCATACACTCCCTGTATCCCTGAGACTCATACGGGAAGTTCATGAGGTTTTGCTGACAGATACCCGCGGTAGCGACAAAATGCCTGGTGAGTTTCGAAGATCCCAAAACTGGATAGGTGGAACGAGGCCGGGAAATGCCCACTTTGTTCCCGTAGGCCCAGATCAGATAAGCGAAGCGCTGGACAGTTTTGAAAAATTCATGGCACACGATGATGATCTTCCCATTCTGGTCAAAGCCGCTATGCTTCATTACCAGTTTGAAACGATCCATGCGTTCTTGGATGGAAATGGTCGGGTTGGAAGGTTGCTTATCACCTTATACCTGACAGCGCAAGGATTCTTGCATACTCCCTATCTCTATCTGAGCCTATTCTTCAAAAAGCATCGCTCTCTGTATTACGAATACCTGGACACTGTCCGCTTTACAGGGGACTGGGAAGTCTGGATCAATTTCTTCCTGGAAGGCATTGTGGAAACAGCAGAGGATGCCAAAAACACCCTGAACCAAATACAGACGCTTTTCAAGAAGGATACTGAGGCTGTCAACAAGATTGGACGGGCCAGACTTTCCGCAACGCTGGTACTGGAACAATTCAAGCAGAAGCCAGTGCTCTCCATTTCCGAGATCATGTCCCGAACAGGGTATTCCAGACCCACAGCCATCAGTGCTGTCAATCGCCTCAGGAAGCTGGAAATACTTTCTGTCTTGAAAGATAAGAAAACAATTCAGTTGTATGTCTATGAGAAATTCGTCGGAATGCTGAGAAGCTAGAAAGCCCTTGGAATAGGGCCCATACTGTTTTTTTCAGAACGGCAAGAGGAAGATTATGCCCAAAGGGTATTACTTTCTGGCTCTCTCTGTGTTGCCATTTCTATTATTTCCTGTAGAATATGGGTATGAGTACCAACAAAGAGACCAAGGAACTGTGCAGGACTTTTAGCAAGGGGTATGATGAAGCCGAAAAGCTCATCATGGACTGGGGAAGGGACAACAAGGACCTCAAGAAAACCATCGGGGAAATTATGGCCTTGGACAACAATGCCCGCTATCCCCAAGGGTATGGGGGCATGAGTGCAGGCAACTTCCTGGTCTCTCTGATCCTTACCGATCCCACAGCCATCAAGAAGCTCTCTAGCAAGCATAAGGCTGTGTTGACCAGTACGGCCAAACAGGTCTTGTCCTTCTGGCAGGAAGAGCCTGCCTTCTGGTGCTACTTCTCTATCAAGGAGAAGCTTAAGGATGACTTTCTTACGATTATCGACCTCCTGAGTGGAGAAGAGCACCTTCTCTACTCAAAGGGCATCAGCGGCATGCAGAAGAGCTCAGGATCGAGGGGCAAGCACTACCTCTGCCTGATGCTTGACAATGGGGAGTGTCTGCAGACAGCAGGGATCCTGAGGTACAACGCCCTCCCTGTTTCAGACTTCATGTTCTACTGTGCCCTCTTCGAGCCTGAAGCCTCCCTGACTGAGGTCATCAACACGCATTACTCCCAATTCTTCCTGTTGGATGAAATTTCCACCCTGCCCACTGTCATGCATAGGGGAAACAAGGTGCTCTACACCTGGCAGCCTTTCACCCTGGATAGCTTTGAAAGTGCAGACCTCGGTGGCGAGTGGACCATCAAGGAGAAAGGCAACCTTACGAGCTACTCCCTCGAGGAACCTGATGAAAGCATGAGGGAAGTCCCCAAGGGCGAGCTGCTCTTTACGGACTTCCCTGCAACGAGCTTCACCCTCTACCGGGATACCAGCACAGGCGCCATGGCCATCAACACCACAGCCCTTGCCTCCTATACCATCATCGCGTCTTTGCTGACGCGCTCCTATCCTGACTTGGTCTTGCCTGAGGAGCCGGAGGTGGCCATCTCGATGGCCCTCTTCTCCCTCCTTTCCCGTATGGACGTGGACCTTCCCTGGTCCACGTTCAAGACCTTCATGAATCTTGAGGAAAAGGCCAAGAGTCCTGAAACCCCGGAAATGGAAAAGATGAACAAGCTCCTACAGGCCTACATGCAGGCACAGAACAGTGGCAAGAGCTTTGACGCCAAAGCGTTCAGCAAGCAGTCAGGCCTGGCCCTGGACATAGTGGAGGGCCTCATAGAGTCACTACAAAACACCTTTGCAAAGAATATGCCTTCCTATGAAGTCCCCCCTATAGACAAAGGCTTTGAACTGACAGGCTTGCCTATTCCCCCTCCGGTAACAAAACGGCTCTTCTCTGATAGCATGGGAGAGGCAGGCATCTTCAAATTAGATGAGGGGCCGAATACCTTAGCTGCGTTTGAAACCCTTACTGGGGGCTTATACAAGCAGGAGATCTTTGCAGAGGGGTTATTGGATTTCATTGAGGACCTGTTTATCGAAATCTGTGACAGCTATGACTTAGCCTGTATGCTAGAGAACTCCTTCTTCTGGATCCTCTTCTACAAAGGCAGGGATTGGCTCCCTGTGCGCAGCTACGCCATCGAGATGCTCAAGCTGATGCCCGGTATCATCCTGCAGAAGTACGACGAGCCTGAGGCCTTCATAGAAGCCTTCAGCGTCTTCACCAAGAAACTACTCTGCACCCGGGGTATTTGCTCCCTGAAGGCCCGTCCTAAGGCCGAGGAGGTCAAGAGGGGCACCTATGCGATCAAGGGCAGTGTTGCCTTCTACAGCCTGGTGGAAGGGATCAAGGCCTGATAGGGGGTATGCTCTTTCTTTTTCTCTTTCTTCTCTTCCAGTATTCATCTCTTCATCTCTGGAGGAAAGCACCAAGGGCCTTGCCGCTATTGCGGTAGGGCCCTTTGCAAAAAGAATGGGAGTTGTCAAAAATTTTGCATTTTTGATCTTCAAATTTCAATAAGGATTTGTAAGATACATAAACTTTTTAGTTGATATTATCAATATAATTATTTATAATACTGACAAGGAAGCAAAATGAGAATTGACAAAAACATAAAAGTTCTTGGTATAAAAACGGATTTGACAATGGCGGAAATTGGAAGGCGTCTACATAAATCTCCGCAAGCCTTTAACCAAAAAATCAAACGTGGTACGTTTACTATTGAGGACTTGCAAGAGATTGCTATTGTAACAAACTGTACTTTTGAGTGTGCTTTTGTATTACCTACCGGAGAGAGAATACGTATTGGAGAAGATACATAATGATTAAATACCTAGAAGGCGATTTATTTAAAAGCCCCGCACAAGTAATTGTAAATACTGTTAATACCGATGGAGTGATGGGTAAGGGAATAGCTTTGGAATATAAAAAAAATACCCAAAAATGTTTGATCAATATCGGATGTATTGCGATAAGAAACAACTTGTGATAGGCAAGTTGATGATCTGGTATGCTCCAGATTATTGGGTTTTGCTATTCCCCACAAAAAAGCAATGGCGAAACCCCTCAAAACTTGAGTACATAGAAAAGGGACTGATTAAATTTGCAAACACGTATGCTGAAAAACATATTGTTTCAATTGCCTTCCCAAGACTTGGATGTGGAAACGGAGAGCTGAATTGGGATGAAGTAAAACCGTTGATGGAAAAATATTTAAAACCACTGCCAATAGATGTTTTTATCTATCTCAAAAATGATACGAATGTAACATAAGAATCCAACCGATTATAATCATGAAATCCAACCGACTATAATCATGAAATTCAACCGAATGACATTGATAAATTTAACCGAATGGAGTACTCTCCATATAGGAGAACTTCTATGGACAACAACCTCTATCAACCACGCATTATTGACTCAGTGGTCGAGCAACACCTTCGAGCATTTGGAGCAGTCTGCATTGAGGGTCCCAAGTGGTGCGGAAAGACCTGGACTGCGGAGAAGCATTCTCAAAGTGCTTTCCTTGTCGGCAACCCTGCTGGGAATTTCCAAAACAGGCAACTTGCACAGATTGATCCGTCCCTGGTACTGAAGGGCAAACAACCTCGTCTGATCGATGAATGGCAAGAAGTACCGTCGCTATGGGATGCGGTGAGGTTCACTGTCGACCAGTCCACCATGAAGGGACAGTTCATCCTTACCGGCAGCGCCACCCCTTCGCACAAGGGTGTCATGCATAGCGGTACCGGCCGCATCGCACGACTGCGTATGATGCCCATGTCGCTGTTCGAGTCAGAGAATTCTTGTGGAAAAGTTTCATTAAAAAATTTGTGTACCGGAACCCTTGAGAATGCTATTACAGGAGAGGTGAGTCTTAAATCCTTGGCATCATATATCCTGAGAGGGGGTTGGCCAGGCAACCTGCAATTGTCTACCGAAGATGCGGTCAAGATTCCGGCTCAGTATCTGGAAAATTTGGTGACCGAAGATATAGCCAAAGTGGATGACAAAGTGCGTGATGAAGCAAAGATGCGCCTTCTGCTTCGGTCGCTTGCACGCAACGAGAGTACGACAGCAACCAGAGCACGTCTGAAGAGTGACATGCAGGGAGTTGAGCAGTTGACTATTGATGAGGATACAATCGCTGACTACCTCAATGTCTTTGCAAAGCTGTTCATCATCGAGAACCAAAAGCCGTTTGCGACTGCCATACGTTCCTCCCTTCGCATAAAACAGGCAGAGAAACGTCATCTTGTGGATCCATCTTTTGCATGCTCACTTTTGGGCATCACCGATGAAGATCGACTGATTGGGGATCTGCGGACGTTCGGATTTTTGTTCGAGGCTTTGTGTGAAAGAGACCTCAAGATCTATGCGCAGTCGTTCGGAGCCAATCTGCTGCACTACCAAGATTACAGCAATGATGAGATCGACGCGGTAGTGGAGCTTGCAAACGGAAGCTGGTCCGCCTTTGAGATTAAGTTAGGGGCAAACCAGATTGACGAAGCCGCTGCAAAGCTTGTAGATATCAACAAGAAATTCGAACGTCCAGCAACCACCCTTTGTGTAATCTGCGGCCTCACAAACGCAGCCTACCGCAGACCCGATGGCGTATGCGTGGTACCGATCACTGCGTTGAAACCGTAATTTCTTGCGGGATATTAAAGATGCAATATCCTGATCCTGAGGCCTTCATAGAAGCCTTCAGCGTCTTCACCAAGAAACTACTCTGCACCCGGGGAATCTGCTCCCTGAAGGCCCGTCCTAAGGCCGAGGAGGTCAAGAGGGGCACCTATGCGATCAAGGGCAGTGTTGCCTTCTACAGCCTGGTGGAAGGGATCAAGGCCTGATAGGGGGTATGCTCTTTCTTTTTCTCTTTCTTCTCTTCCAGTATTCATCTCTTCATCTCTGGAGGAAAGCACCAAGGGCCTTGCCGCTATTGCGGTAGGGCCCTTGGTGCTTCTTCCCTCTCCGCCTCTATCCACTACGTTCTTCCCTTTTCCCAGCCTAGGGGGTCCAGGTATTCCCTGCATCCTCCTAGTCTTCCTACCAACCAGAGATACGTGGTTACCCCAGCTTTGTTTCTGTTTGTATGGTGCGTCTTCTGGTAGATAAATTGGTATAGCTGCACTTCACGGTTGCCTTTTCACCTCTCTCCTGTACAATGGACATATGGACAGAAAAGAATTGGTTCGTCACTGCAAAGACTTTGAACAGGGGTATGTGGGTATTGGACAGCTCATATACGATTGGGGCATTGAGAACAAATCCCTTAAGCATACCTGGAAGGCTGTGCTTGCCCTTGAGAAGGAGGGGCAATCGTCCCCACTGTTCTATGAGGCAAGTGCCTTCAACTACCTGCTTAGCCATGGCCTCACTGATGCCAAGGTTCTCAGGCGTATCCAGAAGGAACAGGAACTGTTCATGCTCCCAAAGGAGAAACAGGTACTGACACACTTGGTAGAGCACCGGGCCTTCTGGTGCTTCTTCACCGTCAAGAAGGCCCACGAGGATGACCTGTTCACCATCAAGGATCTCTTGAGCGGAGAAACCCATCAGCTGTACTCCCCCAGACTCCCTAGCCTGAGAGAGGATCCTCGCATCAGAGGCAAACACTTTTTGACCCTGGTATATTCCAATGGGGAATGCCTGCATACAGCAGGAGTTCTCCGTTTCAATGCATTGTCGGCCTCTGACCTACTTTTCTACTGTTCCCTGTTTGACTGTGGGCTACCCTTGGGTTCCGTCATCAAGGCGCACTACCTCCAGTTCTTCAAACTTGATATTATAAGCTTTGTAAATCAGAAGAAGCAAGGTGGCCAAACACTCAAACAACTATGGCAGCCTTTCACCTTGGAGGAGTTTGACATCACAGCCTTAGGAGGCAGGTGGGAGACAGTTGAGATAGGCACCCAGATCAAATACAATCTTCTTGAACCTGACCAAAGCATGATGAGTCTGCCGAATGGGGAGTTGCTGTTCTCTGACTTCCTTATGATGGAAGGCATCATAGTGCGGGATCGGAAAACAGGTGCCATGGGGGTATCGACAGGCACAGAGGCTGCCTATGCCTTGCATGTGGCTCTGCTTATGCGCTCCTACCCAGATCTTTGTTTGCCCAGCAAACCCTCTGTTTCAATTACCCTTCCTCTTGCCATACTGTTGATGGATATGGACCTCAAAGTTCCGTGGTCCCACTTCAAGAAGATTTTCTTTACCCCTACAGCATCATCAAAGGAACTGCTGTACGGCAAGGATCCAAAGTAAGGGACCATGCTTGCTCGAAGAAGAGCGAAGATGTAGAGAGAGAAAGAGGCGTCTTATAGGTAAAGAAGGCAAGCGCAAGCCTTGCATGTAAGCCCTACACCGTCCTACCAGCAGAAAAAGGCTTTGAGCTACCAAGTTGGCCAGTTATCCCCAGCAATACGAAGGCTCTTTGCTACTACCAGAGAAGATTAGTCATGGGATTCTTCACTACATAAAGCCAGTATTTTAATGGTCCCTGTATTTTTATCCTTGCAATAGAACATGCGTTTGCCGTCACTTCTTGCTTTCACATCCAGACTATACACCTTCTCTGTCCCACACTCTTGTTTGGCAGTTTTAAAGAAGTGATCCATACCCCCTCCTTCCTTATGTAAAGGGTGAGCCTTCTTTCCGTTGAATTGGATTTTATCTGAAAATGCTTTCAGTGTTTCAATAACATGCTTTTCATACCCTCTGACTATTGTCGTCTGACAATGCTCGAGACAGATAGCCAGGGGAAATTCATCCACTTTCGTTAGTTCAAGTTTCTTACTCTTTGAACCTAACGCTGTGGGCCTAGTCTTACTTTTCATGCCCATGTATGAGAACTCCTAGATGTAACAATCAGTTGGAAAAATCAAAAACATCCTTGTAGAAAACACTGATTGCTTCGATACTGATTTCCCGATTTTCATGCAACGGGTCATAAGCATCCTTCCAGGGTTTTTCGCTATGTGTTTCATTAACAAGTCTAATAGCCGACATTTCTCCATAATACCCAAGAACAAGATCAACCGACTCCAATTGCTCTAGGCAAAGATTTGGTGCTTCTTCTTCAGCTGAGGAATTAGGTATCTGTTCAAAACCATATTTTTTGTAGTGATTGTATACATCCCTAACAACAGGACCATATCTCCAAGCTTCAATAGCATCAGCAAATAACCTTTCATCAAAACGGATGAGATGAACTGCCTGAGAATAGTACAATAGTTTTTGCAACTTCAAATTATCAACACTCATCATACCGGTAATATATCTTGCTACATCCATAGCCCTTATAGGAACCTTTGCCATGTATTTCCTCCTAGGAAAAACCAATCGTACAGTTAGTGATAAAAATATACATCCTTATCGGGTACTATCCCAATTGAAAATCATTTGAAACGATTATGGTACCTTGCTTCATGTAAATTATAGGTGACAGGCGAGGTTCTGTACAGCAAATACCCCCTACTTACCCAAAATTCCTGCATTTCGTTGGTTAACCGCATACATTTTTTTCTCTCCAATTCTTGTCCCTGTTCTCTGTTTCCGCTTCCTTGTCGCCCTTCTTAAGAACAATCCAGCATCGTTCTGCTTCAAGCATTTCATCAGGCATGTCTGGTTTTTTTCCTGTTCCTTTTTTCGGCAGTTCCTGTACAATACAAAGCATATATAACCTCAAAGAGATTAAGAAAACCTGTTTGCCTAAACCTTTGACAACTACGACTTGGCCTGTATGCTGGAGAACTCCTTCTTCTGAATCCTCTTCTACAAAGGCAGGGAATGGCTGCCGGTTCGTAGCTACGCCATCGAGATGCTCAAGCTGTTCCCCCAACCCATCACAAGTGCCTATCCTGACGCTGAAGCTTTCATAGAAGCCTTCAGCATCTTCACCAAGAAGCTGCTCCCTAACCGGGGTATCTGCTCCCTGAAGGCCCGACCCACCCCGGATGAAATCCTACAAGGCACCTATGCGATCAAGGCCTGATAGGGAGTATGCTCTTTATTCTTTTCTTTCCTCTCATTTTGATTCTATTGTTCTTATTCACTCTTTCTTACTCTCTATCTTCTCTTTCTCTCTCTCTTCTTTTTTGGTATCCAGCTCTTCATCACTTCAGCTCTGTAAGAAAAACACAAGGGCCTTGCCGCTGTAACGGGAGGGCTCTTGGTTTTCTCTCCTCTTTGCCGCTATCCACTACGCTTTTCCTTTTCCCAGCGGGGGTCCAGGGATTTCCTGCCTCCTCCAAGTCTTCCTACCAACCAGAGGTACGTGGTTATCCCAGCTTTGTTGCTGTTTGCATGGTGCGTCTTTTGGTAGATCAATTGGTAGAGCTGCACTTAATGGTTGCCTTTTTCCCTCCCTCTTGTACAATGCCTATATGAATAAGAAAGAATTGCTACAACGCTGCAGAGTCTTTGAACAGGGGTATGTGGAAGTTGGACAGCTCATATATGATTGGGGCAATGCCAGCAAAGGACTTAAAGAAACACATGATGCTGTGTTGGCCCTGGAAGAAGAAGGCGACCAGCCTTATCTGTATTATGAGGTAAGTGCCTTCAACTACCTGCTTAGCCATGGCCTCACGGAGGCCAAGGTCCTCAAGCGACTGCTGAACAAGCATGAAGAGACATTGGATATAGAAACAAAGCAGGTGCTAACACACATGATGGAGCACCCCGCCTACTGGAGCTTCTTCTCAGTTGTTGAAGCCCTTGATGATGACTTCTTCACCATCAAGGACCTCTTGAGCGGAGAGATTCACCAGCTATACTCCACAAGGTTGCTTAGCTTGGCGAAGGATTCTGACATCGGGAACAAGCACTTCTTGACCTTGGTCTATTCCAACGGGGAATGCCTGCAAACAGCAGGAGTTCTCCGTTTCAATGCACTGCCGGTTTCTGATTTGAGTTTCTTTTGTTCGCTATTCCATCATAAGGCTGATACTGCCCTTAATGGGGCAATGCTTAAAGACGTCATCAAAGCGCACTACCTTGAGTTCTTCAAGCTCGATACCATCAGCTTTGCACCAGAAGCCATACAAGGGGATGAAACAATCAAACAGATGTGGCAGCCCTTCACCTTGAAGGAGTTTGACATCACTGATCTGGGAGGCGAATGGGATACTGTTGAGCTAGGGAACCAGATCAAATACAACATGGTAGAACCTGATGAAACCATGTGGAGCTTACCAAAAGGGGAATTCCTGTTTTCTGGATTCCTTACGATGGAAGGCATGTTGGTACGGGATGTGAAAACAGGTGCCATGGGGCTATCGACAAGCACGGCTACTGCATACATATTCAATTCCGCCCTCCTCAAGCGTTCCTACCCAAACCTCTTTCTCCCTGAGAAACCCTCAGTGTCCATTTCAATTCCCCTTGCCAGCCTGTTGATGGAAATGGACATTGAAGTCCCTTGGTCCCATTTCAAGAAGATTATATTTACCCCTCATAAGGCACTAAAAAAACTACTCTATGGGGAGGATTCCTACATCGTCCCATCAGACGACAAGACCTTTGAACTGACAGATTGCCCAGTTCCCTCCCTAGAACTACAAAGCCTCTTTTTTCAACCCTTGGAGGAATCAGATCTCTTTGTCTTTGATGAGGGGCCTACTACCCTCTCTGCCTTCAATGCCCTTACCGGAGGCAAATTCAAGGACGAGTATTTTGAAGTGGGTTTGCCTACCTTCATTGAAGAGGCCTTTGTCGAGTACTTTACGCACGAGACTCTCTCGTACGTTTTGGCAAACTCCTTCTTCTGGATTCTCTTCCATACAGGCAAGGATTGGCTTAACGCACGTAGCTATGCCATCGAGATGCTCAAGCTGATGCCCGGTATCATCCTGCACCACTATGAAAAGCCCGAACACTTCATCTCCGACTTCAGCCTCTTCACCAAGAAGATTCTCTCTACTCGGGGTATGTGCTCCCTGAAGGCCCGGCCCTTGCCGTATCAGATTGAATATGGGCTGTATGACATCAAGGGCAGTGAGGCCTTCTACAGCCTTGTGGAAGGAGTAAATGCCTGATACGTGATCATCTCAAGATGAATCATCTGTTGTGCTGTGTATTGTCCTGTCTTATTCTGCTTTGCTTTGATCTGTAAGGAAAGCCCAAGTGCCTTGCCGCACTGTGCGGTAGGGCCTTGGGCTTTCTCTCTTTGTCAAACCTATCCCCTGCATAAAACTGCTATCTAAAACCTTTGCATTAGGGCAACTCTTCTGTTTTACCCTACGATAAACACAAAAGTAGACCTATAAACCACACCGTTCTCAGTACCCAGTTTTCAAGTGCAAAGTTTCACTCT
>JAEINL010000069.1 GCA_016342655.1 Sphaerochaeta sp.
TGTCCAGGATCCCTTTCAGATACTCGAGCAAATGGAGCATCTTCTCATTGTTGTCTTTCATACACTACCTCTTTTATTGTATCGTTTTAGTATCATAATTATACAATATAACAAGGTAAAAAACAACAATTATTTCATATATAGAATCAATTTAAGTATATTCTCAAAGTATAAAAAAGACTGAAAAAAAGCCCCCTAGAGGGAGCCAATTGTTAGGGGTTATTCTTGAAAGTCGCGGACACGTTCAAGAACCATGTGAACACTAGATGTCCGCATGGTCCATGTATGGAGAGGCGTTGGGTTTCGGCAAGACTTTTAGACAAAGGCACCAGGAGGCTGGCAAGTTTGCAAGGAATTTTCAGACGAAGCTAAAGTGAAAAGAACTGCCCACTCTTGAGGAAGAAGAACACTCCATTAATTGATGTTTTCTTCTTGCTCTATCTGCTTAATAATGCTTAACTATAAAGAGAAGTAAAAAAGGAGTGTGTAGAATGGGGAAAAAGAAAGTCACCCTGAAGGATATTGGTGACGCCGCTGGCATTTCAGCTGCAAGTGTATCCATGATACTAGCCAAAAAAAGCCTTTCGAGGTTTTCTCCCGGCACAGTTGATACGGTATATGCCCTTGCCCGAAAGCTCGGGTATGAGAGACGCAGTGACAAATATACCAATAAGGTACTGGTTATCATCTGCCCGTCAGTGATAAATCCTTATTTTGCAACACTAATCCAAGGAATGGAACAGGAAGCGACCCAACGTGGTATCGACACGATGCTGTTCACCACCTACTGGGACACCGAGAAAGAGCGGAAGATATGTGAATTTGCCAAAGATCCGATGGTAGCTGGGGTGGTATTCGCCATGATACCCCAGCAGCCAGAACTCGCCCGGAAACTGAATGAGACAGTTCCTGTAGTGGCAGTAGGGGACAAGCAGAACGAGTCAGGCCTCGATACGGTGGATGTGAACAACTTCACAGCCGGCTCGTTTGTCGGCAAGCACCTGTTGGCTCTGGGACATAAGAAGGTTGCCTATGTCTCCACAAGCCTCAATACCGAACACAGTGCAAGGGTTCGTAGGTATGAAGGGCTCAAGGCAGAGTTCAAGCATGCAGGAGACAATTGCAAGCTCACCCTCTTTACCTCAGACATCCCTTCCTCAACAGAACTCAATACGGTAGATATCGAGCATAAGACAGGGTATGAACTTGCCAAACGATGTATGCAGGAAGAGCCGGAGATAACCGCCATTGTTGCGATCAACGATATGGTGGCCTATGGAATCATCGATGCCATAGGCGATGCTGGCTTTCGTATTCCACAGGACTACAGTGTCGCTGGATTTGACAACATCTACCCCTCTTCCTTTAGTGGAGTGAGCCTTACGACTGTGGAACACTACATCATCCAGGTGGGAAAGAGTGCGATTCGGCTCATTTCAGATAAGATCAAGAACAGTCCTGCGATGATTGCCGATTCTGATGCCGTGACCCGGGTGGAGTACCGATGTAAGCTTATCGTGCGCAATTCGACAGGAGCCCCTGGGAAACGAGAGTAATCGATGGATTGTTGATGACAAGGAAAGTAAGAAGGGATACTCTACGCTGAAAGGGTCTGGAGGGTAGATTCCATGGGTCACAAGGAAACTTCTCAGATATTCGAGAAGAACAGGCAGTACTTCAAGTTCTGCCTGTATGGGTTTCTAAAAAACCTGCGGTTCTTTGAACCCTTTCTCCTGCTGATCTTTCTAGGCAAAGGGCTTTCCTACCTTGAGATAGGGACGCTCTATGCTGCTAGGGAAATAAGCATCAACATTTTGGAAATCCCCTCCGGCTTGCTTGCCGATACCGTGGGGCGACGTCTGACCATGGTTGTTTCCCTCGTATCGTATATCATATCTTTTTTGCTATTTTATGCGGTCTCCTCCTATGCCCTGCTGTTCTTCGCCATGATAGCGTTTGCCTTTGGAGACGCCTTCCGTACCGGTACCCATAAGGCGATGATCTTTGACTACCTTCACTCCCGGGGTTGGGATTCGCAGCGCACCTACTATTATGGACACACGCGTGCATGGTCACAAAGGGGCTCCGCCCTCTCTGCCCTTGCTGCGGCACTGTTGGTCTTCTGGCAGGGCTCATATGCATCGGTATTTCTGTTTACTACAATTCCCTACACCTTGAACCTCTTTCTGATCCTTTCCTATCCCAAATCCCTTGACGGACCTCATCATACTGATAATCGCAAGGTCTCAGAGGTGTTCCTGACGGTGCTTAGGTCGCTGTTTGCAAGTATCAAAAATCCCAGATTGTTGAGGACCATTGCCAACCAGTCCCTCTATAGCGGGTATTACAAGGCGTGTAAGGATTATCTGCAACCAATTCTCAAGACACTGGCGCTGAGTCTACCCATACTATTGAGTTTTGATGATGAAAAGAGAACAGCTCTTCTTGTCGGATTGGTATACGCACTGCTGTATGCTGCCACGGCCTTTGTATCCAGTCGGTCAGGGGCCTTTGCCCGACGCTTTGGAGGCCTTGCTACACCCTTGAACCTGACGATGCTGCTTGGCCTTTCCTTGGGTCTGTTCAGCGGACTTTTCTTGCATCTTGGGTGGGTTGCTCTGGCTGTTGTCCTCTACCTGGGTATCTATGTGTTGGAAAACCTGAGAAAGCCCATGGGAATCACGTATGTAAGTGAGCGCATGAACCAGGACTCCCTTGCGTCTGCCTTGTCGGTGGAGTCGCAGGCAGAGTCCTTGGTTGCTGCAGGAATAGCACTGTTACTCGGACTGTTCTCAAATCTGTTCGGGGTTGGATTGGGGATACTTATCGTCTCAGCTATCTGTGGCCTGCTTGCCCTGTTGGTATGGTTGCCAAAAGAAGAGTGAGAAGATACTAGACTGATATTTCTAGCTTACTAGGAGTTATTCCTCAGCTTCAGGCACCTCAAGAATTTCAATCAAGTCTACTGGCTCCAGTCTGAAAGGGGAGCCCTTGCCTTCATAGAAGGCATGATCTGCAACAAAATGGACATGAAGGTCCGTATAGACAATCTGACGGTCTAGCTTCTTGTTGATCACTGTTGTGTTGACCTTCCCATACATGCCTTTCCCTCCGAAGGGGGAGGGCAGGATCCCTCGCACCGAATCGACCTTGACTTCAAAGTGGTCATCCAAGGTGATGAACTCTCCCAAGCCGGGTAACCCAAGTTCCTTGAAATGCTCCATCCTAGAAGCAATATCCACATGGGTCCTGTTGAGCTTGTGAACCTTTGTATTGTCACTGGCAATGATGTCTATCAATTTACGCTTATCGTCACCAAGGAAGCCGTCAAGGGCTATGACACCTGGCTTCATCTGTTCTTGTATCCTGTCATATTCAGGGGTCTGTTTCATCATTAGCTCCTTATCATGAGAATTTGTCGTAGAAGATGTTCTCCGGGGGAACTTTCACTTCATTGAGGACCTTAACGCAGGCATCAATCATGCCAGGGCTTCCACAGAGATAGGCTTCACTGGTTGGTCCCTGCTCCACCATCCTGCGCACCACATCGGTAATGAGTCCCACTTCACCTTCCCACTTATCCTCTGGCTGAGGCTCGCTCAAGGCAGGAACAAACTTGAAGGAAGGCATTTTCTTTTCGAGTTCACGCATCTCCTCCAACAGGAAAAGGTCTCTCTTGGAACGTGCCCCAAAGAAGTAGGTTGCCTTGCGTTTGTTGCCTTTCTTCTCCATGTCCAGGAGCATGCTCTTGATGGGGGCCATCCCCGAGCCTCCGGCAATGAAGATGATGTTGTTGTCAGTCTCTCTGAGGAAGAAGTCCCCATAGGGCCCGTTTATGGTCACACTGTCACCTTCCTTGAGGTGCTTATGCACATAGGTGGTACATATCCCATTGGGAACCAGTCTGATCTCAAGCTCCACATGGTTGCTGTCACTAGGGGAAGAGGCCATGGAGTAGGCCCGGTATACGCTTTCGTCTGAGTCTTTATATTCGGGGACCTCAAACTGTATGTACTGTCCTGCCTTGGGTGTTATAGTAGCAGGATCTTTCAGCAGCAGTCTCACTTCCTTGATGTCATGGGTGAGGTCGCGGATGCTCTCTACCACGGTAGAGAACTCCTTGACCAGGAAGAGCTCCTCTGGGATGACTATGGATATGTCGCTCTTCACCTTGAACTGGCAGGAGAGCCTGATATGTTTCTTCTTCTCCTCGTCTGATATCCAGGGAAGTTCTGTAGGGAGGTATTCACCCCCTCCTTCGGTGACCTGTACCTTGCACAGGCCACAGGAACCACGCCCGCCACAGGCGGATGGGATGAATACCCCTTCGCCGTTGAGAGCCTTCAGCAGCGGTTGGCCACCCTCGACTTCCAACTCCTTGGACCCATTGTTGATGTGTATCTTCACTGTCCCATAGTTGCCTATGGTGGCATCAGCGATGACCATCAGGATGGCTAGGAAAACAGATATGAGACTTATGATGCCGATACTGATCAGTAATGTTGTTACCATCATACTCTCCTTAGGATATCGCGATCATGCCAGAGAAACCCATGAAGGCCATGGCCATGAATCCGGCTAGTATCAGAGTTATTCCAGGCCCCTCAAGCCCTGGGGGAATCTTGGCGTTCTTCAGTTTTTGGCGGATACCTGCCATCGCAATGATGGCGATGAACCAGCCGATGCCACTTCCCAGCCCGAAGAGGAAGGAGGTGAGGAAGGTGTACTCACGGATGACCATGAAGAGGCTGACACCGAGAATTGCACAGTTGACGGTGATCAGGGGCAGGAATATTCCCAAGGACTGGTACAGCGGTTCGCTATAGCGTTCGATGGTCATCTCAGTCAGCTGTACAAAGGCGGCAATGACAATGATGAAGACGATGAAGCGCAGGTATTCCAGACCGAAGGGTATGAGCAGGTATTGGTAGACAAGCCAGTTCAGGGGGGTGGTCGTGGCCATCACAAAGATGACCGCCACACCCAAGCCTGTGGATGTCTTGAGCTCCTTGGAGACTGAGAGGAAGGAGCACATTCCCAGATAGTTGGCAAGCAGGATATTGCCAGTGAAGATTGAGGCAAAGAATATTGCAAAGGGCATCATTGATCCGTTCATGCTTTCTTCTCCTTCATGATGGTCTCGCGGATTACCCAGATGAAGATAGCCAACACGAAGAATCCTCCGGGAGGCATGATCATGATGGACCAGTTAGTCCACCACGATCCCAAAATCTGGTATCCCCAGAGAGTGCCGGTTCCCAGCAACTCCCTGACAAAGGCGATGGCCAACAGCACATAGGCATATCCCAGCCCTGATGCAAGCCCGTCGACGAGGGAGAGCATCGGCTTGTTCTGTAGGGCAAAGGCCTCAATGCGTCCCATGATGATACAGTTGGTTATGATCAGCCCGACATAAGGGCCGAGCTGTTTCCACATCTCCGGGTAGAAGGCCTTCAGCACGATATCGACTATGATGACGAACGTGGCGATGACCATGGTCTCCACCATCATGCGGATACGCGAGGGAATGTGGTTGCGAAGGAGCGATAGTGTCCAGCTAGAAAGGGCTGTGGTGAACATGACGCCCAAAACCATTACCATGGTGTTCTGTAGCTTGTTGGTTACCGCCAGGGTGGAACAGATGCCCAAGATTTGGACAAAGACAGGGTTGTTTTTGCCCAAGGGCTCTAGGAAGGTCTTTCGTACTTTGCTCTTGGCCATGTTACTCTCCTCTGATGATGCGCTTGGCATCGGCTGAAGCACGGTTGGTAAGGTTCCTGAAATACTCTGAAGTGCGGGACGCCCCTGTTATGGCATCGATTTCATTGGGAGCCTTTGCCGTACCTTCATTCACCAAGGTAAACGGGGATTTCTTGCCTTGGAACTGGGTGGTAAACCAAGGCTCCTCTATGCGAGCCCCCAAACCCGGTGTTTCGTTCTGGCTTACAATTGCAAGACCGGAAAAGGTGGTGAGGTCTTTCTCGAACCCTACCATGATGGCTATGGTTCCCCAAAGCCCGGGCCCCTGCACAGGAAGGATATAACGAAGGCCATCTGAGCTTTGGGCGGTATAGTAGCCGTCCTCTACTGTAACCTTTTCCAGATACGCTTTTTCGATACCTTCTGTGGTGGGGGTATATGCCAAACCACCGGCATCGAGGATAGCCCTACGGGTAAAGGAAAGCTCATTGGCAATGGTCCTGTCCTGGGTCGTCAGGTAAAGACCAGAAGTTATAAGGATGCAGAATACTGTTACGGCGAACATGAACACGAGAGGATAGATACGTTTCTCATAGAACGTTACTTTTGCTTTCATTCTGCACCCTCCTTAGCAGCCTTTACTGCCTTGAGCTTCTTCTTCGCCTTGGCGTTCTTCAGTAGGGTGTCGAGTAGGGGTGCGAACATATTTGCCAGAAGTATGGCGAAGGTGACCCCTTCTACCCAGGAAGAGAAGGTTCTGATAAGGACGGTGAGGATGCCGAACATCGCCCCATAGATCCATCTTCCTGTGTCCGTCGATTGGGAAGCGGAGACAGGGTCGGTGATCATGAAGAATGCACCAAAGAGGAAACTCCCACTCAAGAGGGCTGCTAGGGGGTTGAGAACAGAGACAATGCCGCTTTCTGTTGTAATCTGTAGTCCTGCAGCCCAGAATATGGTCTGCATCAGGAGAAAGGAACCTAGTGAAGAGACGACTATTTTCCAGTTTGCTGCCTTCTTGTAGATGATGAACAACCCCCCAAGCAGAATGAGGATTGCACTTGTCTCACCAAATGATCCGCTGGTAAAGCCAAAGAACATATCCAGAAACGGCACATCCTTGGTCATCAGGGGTGTGGCTGCCGATACACTGTCTGCCTGTGTCAACCAGGAACCGAAGCCCGCAGGAAACCAATTGATGCTTGTGGCATTACCGATGAAGGTGGTTGTCATCGGCACCCCAAAGCTGATGTAGATGAAAGCACGGGCAGTAATGGCAGGATTGAAGATGTTCTTTCCGAAGCCTCCGAATATCATCTTGCCGAAGATGATACCAAAGGCGATTCCGATTGCCGCTATCCACAGGGGGATGGTAGGTGGCAGGGAGAGGGAGAAGAGGGTGCATGATACGAACAGAGATTCTGTAATCTTGAATCCATATCGTTTGGACATGAACCACTCACTCAAGAGCCCTGTGACTCCCACCACTACAAATACAGCGATGAAACGCCAGCCAAAGAAATAGATGGCCCCTAGGCATAGCGGAGCGAGAGCATACAGCACAGTACGCATTGCTTGTTGTTTTTGGATTTTCACAGTTCCTTCCCCTTATGAAAATTAGTATAGAGCATGTTTGTGTAAATGTACAAAATTAATCGCTGAAATATTACCCGAGAGGCCTTCACCGGGGCGTATTCTCCTCGCTTCTGTCAGTCGCCGGTGGAGGAGGACAGCTGATGCCATCGATTTCCGCTTTGAGCTGTTTGTCGATGCTTACCTCCAGAGAAGCTAGGGAGTCTTTCAGTTGGGTTGTATTGGCCGCTCCGATGATGGGGGCCGTGATAGCTGGATTCGATGCTACCCAGGCAACTGCCAAACTGACTGGGGAAAGGCCCCTTTGCTTTGCAAGGAGGGTGAAGTCTGTAGCCATCTTCTGGTAGTAGGGACCTTCGTACCTGGCCTGGTATGTCTTGTTCTCAACCAGGCGTCCAGAGGAAGTCTTGATGCCCTCGCCATAGCGGCCTGTAAGGAGACCTCCTCCCAAAGGACTATAGCTTATGACCCCGAGGTTCTCCTCGTGAGCAAGCGGAAGCAGCTCTACCTCTGCCTGTCGCTTGGCAATGTTGTACATGGGTTGGATGCAGTGTAGGGAGGTTAGGTTGTGTAGCTTCCCTATGCCCAGCATTGTTGCCGTCTGATAGGCGGCATAGTTGCTGACCCCCACAGAGAGGACCTTCCCTTGGGAGACGAAATCATCAAGGGTCCTCAGGACCTCTTCCAAAGGAGTTAGAGGGTCGTAGTGATGGATGAAGTACAGGTCTATGTAGTCTGTTTGCAAGCGTTTAAGGCTCTCATGCAATGCATTGGTCAGGTGCTTCCTGGAACTTCCCTTGCCATTGGGACCCGCGCTCATCACTGATCCCCCTTTGGAGGTGATGACCACATTATGTCGTTCGCCCTGTATAAATTCACCCAAGTATTGTTCTGCAACCCCTTTCTGGTAGACATTGGCACAGTCAAAGAAGTTGATCCCCCTGGTACGACATTGGAGGTACATCTCTTTGGAGGTAGCCTTGTCGGCCCTCCCTCCGAAGGACATTGTCCCAAAACAGAGTTCAGAGACCTGTATCCCTGTCTTCCCAAGTGGTTTGTATTGCATCTCTTTCATGCTTATTCTCTCTCCGAATAAAAGTAGGCTTCTCTACTGTAGCATAAGTCATAGGGTTATGATGGATGAATTTTCAGCAAAAAGAGCGAAGAGTTATCAGGAGTTGAGAATAGGGAAATAGAAGAAGAACATATGACTCTTGGCCAGAGGTTGATAAAGAGAAGGGATTTTGCTTTGCAGGCCAAGTATCACTATGCTTCATCAGGAAATCGGAATTCTGAGCAAGAAAGTATACACTGACCATGGTAATGCTTGGCAAAAGTTACTATGGATGGTTATCAGTGAATATAAGAGAAGTACTATGGTATAGAATTAGGAATCAGTGTAGCTGCGCTTAGGCTACAAGCCCCTTGAAAACAACACAGACCATTGGAATTCGATTCCAATGGTCTGTACTGGAACTACCCTAGCGAGTAAGATTTCAGATGTTTTGTGCTGGTTTGGTATCAGTTAACATAAAACAGGATGCCAAAGGCAGCCCCAAAATTAGGTTCTACAGTGGTGGCAGAGGTAATTCTCATACCAGGAGCCAGTTTGAAGAACATTTCAATTGGTGCATTTTCGAAATAATAGGATAATCCAAGAGGTACATTGATTGAAAAGAAATTGAATTCAGGATTAAAGTTTGCAGTTCCTGTAATTCCAATATTCAAATACAATGGCGACCTATAGCTATTAGAGTTGGATACATCATATTGGACGCCAGCTTCAACGGCAAAATTATGAGAATAATTATACCCCACTGTACCAACAAATCGGGAATTTCCCACTCCATATTTCAAGGCAAGCCCGGCAACGGGATACCCTGCACTTAGTCCAATACCCAAACCATCGGCTCTATCGTATCTCGCTGCTGACAGAGTAAACAAGCTACATACAATTAGAGTGACTACCAATACCGTTCTCTTCATACTTCTTCCTTTGGTGGAGATTTTCCTCATTTTTACAGAGAAAGACAGCGTTGCATGGAGAGCTCCATGCAACGTCGTCAAAACAAATAAACTCTACTTTACTATGGTTTTATGTATATAAGTCCGTATTCTTTTTCGTTGAAATCCTCCGATTTCTTGGTTCGCTGATCAACACATATCTTAAAGGCTGTAGATGTTCTCACTTGAAACCTGAGAGGTGCTGACAGAACCCCTGCCAAGCGCTTCACAAACATTCTTTTACAGGATAAAGAACCCTCTTGAGCACATACCTATGCATACACTTGTACTGGTATTGGTAAATAACTGTGCTCCTGATGAGGTGTGAGCCAACTATATCAACGCAAGCTCCTGGAATTGCTGGAAATAGTATCGATTTCCATGTGTCTGGCTACTACATCCGTTTCTCATACGGGTAAGCAATCAGAATTTCTTGAATACTACTAGTAATTCAGAGAGCCCCTTTTATATACAATTATCACACAGGAATGGTCCATTGTCAATCAATAACTAACATCAATAAGTATCAATAACTATCAATAACTAACAAAAAATAAATAAATATAGTAATATTTACTAATTTCAATCAATAGTGTTGCTACTCTATATTGCTGAAAAACAAAGGGAAAGACACTGTCAGTAAAGGCCTAGCTAGATAGACATAGGATACATGCTATTATAGTAAAGTTTAATTAAAATATATTAAAATCAATCAAAATCTGATTTTATTCTGATATTTTCATCAACATTGTAATTGATAAGTTTAGTTCATTAGATGATAATAAAGGCATGGAAATACAAGAAAACCAGGTTCTAACCTTACAAGAATGTTCTAAATATCTGAAAATCGCGGAATCGACGATTTATATGCTTGCCCGGAAAGGCAAGCTTCCCTGCCAGAAGGTAGGAAGGAACTGGCGTTTCAGTAAAGATGCACTTGATAGATGGTTACGAGGTGAGCTGATTTTGCATGGTGAGAAAAAACAGGGTGATCAGAGGCAATAATCTGTAACTCATTCACATCCATTCGGAATATGTGAGTTTAGTACTAAAAAACCTGTAAAACTCAGATATCTACCTACCAATGATGATACGTGCGATTCGGCGAACACCTTCTGCTGGATTCTTTTCTCGATAGGTAATTATCTCATGATCAGATAGTTCGGCATCTCTCTTATATTTCTCTCACAACCTCTTTTTTGCCTCTGCAAAGAAGGGTTGTGCCACCTTTAGGAATTCCTTTCGTATCGTTAAGAGATTACATTTGGTCAGTAGCTGGTCCCTAACAACCCATTCGCCCCTGGTAAAGAGATGGCGTACATTCTGCACTCCTGCACTGTAGACCAGTACTGAGTAGGGATCGAAACACGGGGTGGTATTGGGAGCATCAAGGCCTAGGACCAAAATATCTGCCTGTTTTCCCTCTTGTAGGCTACCCAGATGGTCTTCCATACCAAGGGCCTTGGCGGCGATGCTGGTAACCATTGGGACTACCTCCCTGGCTTTCAACAAAGTACGATCTTTGTGTGCATTCTTCTGCAAGATGGCACACATCTTCATTTGGGTGAACAGATCAAGGGTATTTCCACTGGAAGGGCCATCGGTGCCCAGACAGACTGGGATGTTCATTTGCAGCATATCGTAGATTCTGGCGACACCCTTTCCTGCCTTGGCATTTGCACCAGGGCAGTGAACGACCGTTGTCTTGTGCTTTGCAAGTAGGGCAAGATCGTCATCGGTGGTATGGATACAGTGCACAGCAATCAGATGGTCATCCAGTATGCCAAGGCTTTCAAGGTAGGCTATCGGCGTCATCTTGTATTGTGAGGCGAACTGTTCAAGTTCAAAATCCATCTCTGAGAGGTGCATAGTCCACTTGGCCTGGTGTTTGTGTGACTCTTCATGGATAGTAGTGAGCGTGGAGCTACTGACGCTATAAGGGGCATGAGGGGCATATACCGTCTGATAGTAAGGATTGCCCTTCTCTGATTCACGCAGGCCTTCAGCATAGATGAGCCCTTGCTCTGCATTCTTGCTGTTGCATGGGCTGTCCTCCATGATGGTCTCCCCGCCAAAAAGGCGGAATCCCATTTCAGATGCCTTCTGGGCTATCGCGCTCTCATAAAAATACATATCCACAGCGCACCCGATGCCAGCAAGTTGCATCTCTGCAATGGCTAGGGATGCAGAGGCAGAGGCAAGGGCTTCTGTCATACAAGATCTTTCCAAAGGTAGCAAAAAGCGTCTGAGCCTGTCTGCAATATCATCGCCTAGGCTTCGGAAGGCTACCATTCCCGTATGGGTATGGCAGTTTATCAGAGAGGGAAGGACCATGCAGTCTGTGCAGTCGAGCATCTCAAACGAGGTGAACTGTACAGGTAGCATTGCATCAGGGCCAATGAAGGCTATCGTCTGGTCTTCGATGACCAGAGCCCCATCTTCTATGATAGTCTGGTCTTTATCCTCAGTAAGGATACGTGCATGTCGGATAGCTAGGTTCACGTTTCTACTCCCAATACGTTCTCCAGTCGACCAGGGCCTTGTTGACCACATCAACCAGGCCTTTGTCGCTGATTTTCAGCTCAGGTGATACAGGAAGGGCTAGGACAGCAAAGTTCATCACTTCTTCCTGCGCATGGTATCCATGTTCCCGTAACCAAGCCCTGACATGCATGATATGTGCAGCGAGCTCTTGCATGGGCTCCAGAGATACAATGCCGCCATAGGTGAGGGGGACAAAGTACTCTGACTCATCATCAATAAGGGCGATCCCCCCTTGGTTATGCAGGACCAGATTTACAGCGCGTACTGCCAATTCCACACTGCTAGCCATAACAAGCAGGTTATGGCTGTCATGCGCCCAGGAACTGCAGATTGCACCAGACTTTGTCAGGCCGTTTTTCAGGAAGGCTGGTATGATAGGGGCATTGTTTCCATAGCGTTCGACCACTGCCAACAGGCTCAAGCCATAGGATGCGAAGTCGAGGGTATTGTCAATGCAATTGACGGTCTGTTTTGCAAATTTGGTGAACGTGGTCTTCTCCTCACGCTCTATCACAAGGATGTCTCGCTTGCCAAAGGGCAACGAACAGTCAAACTCTAGGACTGAGACAGGATTGCGCCTGCAGGAGTGTAAGTACATTTCCTTGATCTTGGGAACAGTGAGGTGTGACAAGAGGCCCTGTTGTGCATCATACACCTTTTTCCCAGCTTTATAGACAGAGTGTATGTGTAGTGTTCGTACGTCGTCCAACAGGATAAAATCAGCAAGCTTGCCGGCAGAGATCTGACCACGGTCAAAGAGACGCATCCTTGTTGCAGGGGTATGGGTAGCTGCATAGATCACCTGGAGGGGGTTCATCCCTTCTTGTATGGCATGCCTGAGCACTGCATCAAGGTGACCGTCAGTAACAAGCACATCTGGCATGACATCATCGGTGCAAAAGCAAAACTTTCCCTCAAGATGAGGCTTGGAGAGAGCTCTGATAGTCTCGGCATTGATACTCTTATTCTGGATTTCCAAGAACATCCCCGCTGATGTCTTTTCCCTGATGGAGGCAGGCGTTTGATGAGTATGGTCTGAGTCGACACCGCTGGCAATGAATTGGGAGAGCTGTTCAGAAGTAATCTTAGGGCAGTGCCCTTCGATGGGGCAGTGGCTTTTATACTTGCTGAAGGTCTCAATTATGCGCTTTGTCCTGTTGTCCCCTTCACTGAAGAGGTCATTGGCATTCATAATCTCCCCAAGGGCAATGATATCCTCCCGCTTGCAGAGCTGTATCACCTCTTGGGTGTCTATGGACCCATAGCAGGTTTCCAATTCTTTGGAGGTCGAAGGGACACTTGAGGGGATGGCATAGAACACGTCAAGCACTGTAGGAAGGTCCATGAAGTCTGATAGCCCTTCTGCACCAAAGACATTGGCTACCTCATGGCAGTCGGCAACGAGGGTAGTAGTGCCATGGGGTAGTACTGCATTCGAAAACTCTGTCGGAGTGGTCATGGAGGATTCGATATGCATGTGGATGTCAATGAGGCCGGGGATGAGGTAAAGACCCTCACCCCCACCATCATCAAAGCGACGATCGACATGCGTTATCGTTTTGTCAAACGAAAGCGAACCCCAATCGAAGCTTTGGTAGGCTGTGTTATACAGCCAGATGTTCTCAAGTTTCGCCATGCCTACTTGTTCATCAGCCGATTGAAGCGATCGACCCAAGCGGGCATCAGCGGATTGACTACGGTAAAGTCAACCATCTTGGCTCTTGCAGCCACATCTCCGACAGTCTTGTTTTCTGCAAGTTCTGCAGTCAGCTTGACTTTTGCATTGACCGGTGCTTCATTGAGGGCCTTTGCGGTTCTCAGCGAAGTCTCTGCATTCTGGCGGTAGTTGATGTAGGCAACAGCAAGGTCACGGTTCTCCGTCCTTTTTGCAATGTTGATCACATTGAAGTTGGCATAGGTGCCGGACTCGGGGACCACATAGATTGCATCTGGATCAGCTTTGGAAACAACAGGAATACCGAAGTCTCCGATGATTGCAACTGAAATTTCGCCGTTGCTGAACAAGGATGCCACATCGGAAGATCGTGCATAGGTCCTCAGTACATTGGGTTTCAACTCTTCAAGGGCCTTGAATGCTGCTTCTCCCTTGTCACTGGTGAAATCCACACCTTTCACATCACTGCACATTACCAGGAAGGCAGGGCCGAAGGTAGTGGTGATGGCGGGGATGGAAATCTTGCCTTTCAATGCAGGATTCCACAGGTCATCCCAGCTGTCGATGGTCATCCCTGCTGTTTTTGGGTTGTAGATGATACCGATGCTGTTAACTGTATAGGGCGCCCCTGATCCACTGTCGACCAGAGCTTTGGCTCCAGGGATGAGGGTGGCATATTCTTTCAGTTCCTTTGCAGTCAGAGGGGAGAAAAGGCCATCAGCAACACCGTCTGCAGTGTTTTTCTGTGACAGTTCAATGACGTCCACCTTGGTGTTAGGGTCGCTCTTGAGCTTGGTGTAGCGCTCTTGGGCATTACCGGTGTCCAGGACAATCTTGACGTTGTACTGTTTTTCAAAGGGTTCATAGACCTCTGCCCAGAGAGCATCCTCAGAGAGTCCCCATGTGGATACGATGAGTTCTTTTGGTTTTGATTCATTGGCTCCTGCACCAAACACCGTCGCCATTGTAAGGAGTACCAACACCCCTACTGCGAGTACTTGTAGTTTTTTCATTCATTCCTCCCATATAGTTTCCATCATCTGATGGAATTGTTTCGACCGTTTAACGGTCTATAAACACCAGATTTTCTTGAGGAAAGAGCAAACCCACCGTTTCCCCTACAGCTATTGCAGGCAGCAGGGTACTGGAGAGTGCCACCATGCCCTGATCTGTCTGTACTTCATATTGGTAGCTTTCACCGAGGTACGTCCTTACTTCAACCACTCCTTGCAAGGAGGCCTTGGCAGGGGAGGTGACCTCAATCTTTTCCGGTCTGATGCAGAAGAGCTTTGCATGCTGTTTTGTTTTGGAAATTGTGAGGTTGAGCCTTTTTGCAAGTTCTATTGGGAAGAAGTTCCTGAAGCCGACAAAGCGTGCAATAGTCTCACAAGCCGGGTTTGAGTAGATGGTCTGGGGATCGTCACACTGCTCAATCTTTCCTTTGTTCATGATGGCCACACGGTCGGAGATGGAGAAGCACTCTTC
The DNA here is from genome assembly GCA_016342655.1 of Sphaerochaeta sp. Taxonomy (GTDB): domain Bacteria; phylum Spirochaetota; class Spirochaetia; order Sphaerochaetales; family Sphaerochaetaceae; genus Sphaerochaeta. The sequence goes on from JAEINL010000069.1 coordinate 15,002, forward strand.
CTGGTCATGGGTGACGAAGACTGTCGATATTCCTAGTTCCTGCTGTATCCGCTTGATGGAGGACCTCATCTGCACCCTGAGCTGGGCATCGAGGTTTGAGAGTGGTTCGTCAAGCAGCAGGAGCTTGGGTTCGATGACCAAGGCCCTGGCAAGGGCGACTCTCTGGCGTTGTCCGCCGGAGAGTTGCTTGGGAAACCTCTTTTCATAGCCATTGATACCACAGATTTCCATCATCCTTCCCACAAGGGCTGGTATGTCTTCCTTTGCCAGGTTACGTTGTCGCAGGCCAAAGGCAACATTGTCAAAGACTGTGAGGTGGGGGAACAGTGCATAGCTCTGGAATACCATACCGAAGTCACGCTTGTGCACGGGGATATGGGTCATGTCCTTCCCGTCGAGAGTGAAGGTTCCCCCAACGGTATCGATGAGGCCTGCGATGACCCGTAGCATTGTGGTCTTGCCACATCCTGAAGGCCCAAGCAGGGAAAGGAGCTCGCCTTTATGTATGTCCAGGTTTAAGTCGGAAAGGATAAGGTTTTTCTTGTCGTAGGTAACATCAATTTGGCGTAGTTCTCCGAAGTGCATGGTTATTCCCCTTTCACTATTTTGGTTTTCGTCTGACGTGCATTCATCGAACGGTCAATCAGAGCCATGAATACGAGAGTCATTCCCATCAGCATAACTGAAAGGGCGCTTACCGTAGGATCATAGTTGTACTCTATGTGGTTCATCATGGAGTAGGGCAGGGTGTTCATCCCCGGTCCCTTGAGATACATAGATACAGGAATGTTGTTGAACGAATTGATGAATGAGAGCATGAAGGCGGATATGATGGCTGGTCGGAGATTGGGAAGCACAACCAGGATGAACGCCTTGATAGGAGGGCATCCAAGAGTGCGTGCTGCTTCTTCCATACTTTCGTCGATGTCTTTCAGGCTTGCACAGATTATCCTGACACAGTAGGGAAGGACTACCAGAAGGTGTCCTAGGACCAGAGCAAGATTAAGGGGTATCTGCAGCGATACTACCAAGAAATGAAACAGTACATAGCCGATTACAATGCCGGGGATAAGCGAAGGGGAGAGGAATATGGAGAGCAGGGCATTGCTGACCTTCGAGGGTCTCTTCACGATGGCAAGGGCTGCAAGCAGGCCGATCACTATTCCCACTACTGAGGAAATAAGGGCCAGGGTGAGACTGTTCTTGAAGCTCTGGACCAATGACCGTGACTTGAATACCTTTGCAAACCATTGGAGGCTGAATCCGCTGAGAGGCAGGGATATGGTGTCGGCACTGTTGAAGGAGGTTATGATGATAAGGATCAGGGGAAGGAAAATGAAGGTAAAGGTAAGGAAGGCAATAATGGTTATGAGACGGTGCTTATACATGTGATGCCTCCCGCTTGTCGACCTTTGCCGCTAGGATGTTGAAAAGCTTCATAACCCCCAAACTTATCAGGATCATGACAAAGGCAATGACCGCTGATGTTGACCAGTTGGAGAGGGTGTTCGATTGTTGGTAAAGCAGGGAGGCGAGCATCATATTCTGGTTCCCTCCCAAAAGAGTCGGGGTGGTATATGCACTGATGGTCCCTGAGAAGACCATGACAGAGGCAACAAGCAACCCTGAGAAAGAGAGGGGGATAATGACCTTGAAGAAGGTGAAGGTTGGGGAGCAGCCTAGACCGTAGGCTGCTTCAATGACATCGTCGCCGATGCCTTCCATCACCGATGTAAGGGTGGAGATCATCACAGGAAGAAAGAGATAGACCGAGCCAATAACAATGGCAAAGTCAGTATAGAGAAGCTTCATCGGTTCATCTACTATGCCAAGGGTTAGGAAGAATTGGTTAATCAGCCCATTTCTGCCAAGGATACTGATCCAGGCAAAGCCTCTCACCACTGCGTTGGTAAGCAGGGGGAACATGATCAGGGAAAGAAGGAGCCTACGGATTTTCTCTCGTCGGAGACTGATATAATATGAGGTGGGGAGGCCTATGACCATACAGATGAGGGTGGTGATGACAGAGAGACGAATGGAGCGATAGAAGATGGTCCTAAAAAAAGGATCTGCAAAGAAGTCCGTATAGGCTGCGATACTGAAGGAGGGGGTGAAGAAACTGGGCACGATAGTGACGATAAGGGGGATTAGCAAGCATATGACTGCTAACAGGAATGCTGGTCCAATTGCTAGGATATACCGGTGGGTCTTCATAAAGAGGGAAACTCCTCTGCTTCTGTATGGATATGTTGCTAACTTCAACAATACTAGTACTTTTTATAGTATTGCGGGGTAAAGATGGTCTGTCAATATGGCTTTGAGCGATAGAATGTTGCAAACTTGAGGTATAGTGTGACAATATTTCAAGTATTCTTTTCCATTGCAACAAGAAAACTACTGGGGGAATAGGAGGCTTCAGGGAACCTGTAAGCAGTACAATTCTGCATTCTTTGAAAAAGGGTTTATTCAAAAACTCTGTGGAGTTTTGTTAGTTGAAGGAGTTCTTACATGGCTTTTCCTTCTGGTATCATAGAGCCTGAGCAAGATTGAAGTCCGTGACAATACAATAGAAATAGGATTTGAAGGTGAATGGATATGAACTCATATGTCAGGAAAACATGCCCTACGATAGCAGAAATGAAAGGTATCAATACCCCAGGACAAGCCCTGGAAAGAGGAGGCGTTGCCTCCTTTTTCGAGCCAAGGGGCTCACGTATCTCACCTTGCTTTCCCGGCACTCGCTCGGTAATGAAACCATGGTAATGCTTGTGCTACTCTCGCTTCGTTGGGGAATGAAGTTACTATCTTTTCACCTCAAATGCTGCTCTGATCCCTAGGAGTATGAAAAAATGAGAACTGAGCTTTCCTACCTATCTCATGCAAACCTATAGCGAAGAGCTATTTTAGGGATTAGATCAATGCTAAAAGCTGAATGAATATTGCTCGCGGTAGGAATGAAGGAAAAATTATATATGAACTCGATGGGAAGTGAAAAGTTCTGGAAAAAGAGCACTTCTACTCCAAAGCCTGCACCCACAATGATTTTAGCCTCAAAGGGTTCTGCTGTCTGTGAACTGGAATCATAAGGAATCTCTCCAGTATGTGCCAAGAAAACACTTGCGTAGAGTTGTCCTCCTAAGTATTCGTTAAAATCATTGCCGAAGAGTGTCCTTTGATACTCAATTGCAACTGAATAGGCCAACACGGATTCGTACAGGGGATCTGGATCATAGGAGAGGCCAAAAACGCCCTGCAGTGCATTCTCATCAAAGCGTTGGTGGTACGAGAGGCCCCAGGTCGAAGGACTAAATTGTATACCAATTCCATACGGGAACTTTTGATAGGCACTCGTTTGTGCGTGAAGGGGCATGGCAACGAAGCATATAAGCAACATGCTCAGGGATAGGATGATGTAACGACGATTTTTCATGCAGGAATAGTAATTTGGTAAGAAGAAATTAGCAAGAGGTTTCAATGTCAGGAGAGCCGTATTTTACCATACAAGTATGGGAATTTCGGCCTGCTTATGCAGTAATCCCAAAGATTAAGCCTACCATCTGATGAGGAGCTTGAAGCGATGGCCCAAAGCCTTGTCTGTATCCAGCCACAATTCCATGGTATGCAGAGGCAGACACCTCGTTAACCATGATTTTTTCCAACCGAGCACATTACCACCCAGATAATATTCCCGAACTCCACTATCACAGGTCTGGGAGAGCATATCAATAAAAACAGATTTGCCCGGACTATAGGTTTTAAGCTGGGGGTTGAAACCGGTCATAAATCACCAGCAGGAATGTCCTATCTGCAGGGTATACAGGTAGGCCATATCGATTCCCTCCACCTAGGTAATATACAATTTCACCCGGTCCTGCTTGATCCAGAGATCTGTATAGGCAAGTAGTTTTTCCTTGAACTTCTTATAATCCACCCCATCGCTTTTCTCCATCCACTCATGTTGCCAGCTGGTATCCAGAATGCTGAGGAACTTCTGAAATGCAAACTGCCTGTGTATCTCATCCAAACAACCCAAAACTAGGCATGTTGTTTCTGGTTTGCTCTGGAACCTGTTCTGTAACCGTTTTGCCTGTTTTTTCAGATCACGTAATGCATGCTCCGCTGTTGCACTCTTTAGGGGAGGCTTAGGATATGACGTATATCGATAGCTTGTATTGTACGTGTGCGAGTGAATAACGTGGTGTTCATGAAATAGACATCATCGAAGGCTATCAGCTCACGTGGATGCAAAAAGCGTTTGGGAGTCTCATGTAATCGGAAAAACCCATATGCAACTGTCAGAGTTCTCTGCTCCGTCTTAGGCTGGAGGACTTCGATCAGAAAGAGCGGTTCACGGTCCTTGATATCGCTCCTCCCACCTTGAAATTCAAGTACAATCTATGCAATTTCAGCCAAGGAGGGGTTAATTATATGATTTTAAGACTTTGTATTGTCCTTTCTTAGCAGATCCTTCACGCTTAATATAATTCTTTTCTCTAAGCTCTTTACTGGCTCTTTGAGCGGATCTAACAGGAATCTGTAAATCATTGGAAATTTGTTGAAGTGTTTGTTCCCCATTGCTGTTCATAGCTTTCAGGACAAGTATTGCGTTCTTGGATAGTTCTATATCATCTCTATTTATTCCGCCATTTACTCCGCCATTTACTCCGCCATTTACTCCGCCATTGTTTTGTTTGTTAAGAATAGCCATGGCTTCCTTGTTGTATTGAAAGTGTACTGAGATAAAATGATCTGAAATATCGAAGATATCCCTGGGGTATTGATACCTTTCATAAATTAGACTTTCATCTTTGGAGACAAAGAAAAAGACAATCGTGTTACCGATTGTCTTAAATACCCAGGAAAAGATTTGAACTTTCACAACCTTTCGGTCACTAGGACCTGAACCAAAATTCAGCATATGAACCGCTATGTAGGTATGTGGCTAAAATCCTGTATTGCAAACCTTTACAATGTTTCGTTGTGAACCTCTATGTATCAAAATGTAAGGATACTGTGCCCACAACTGTGTACACCAATATGCTACACCAACAATATCTTTCACGCAAGAGGTAGAAATATTTGAAGCGATTTTTCGATATGTTCCGCTTATGATTATTGGAGAAAACAATGGATACTTTCGAAGATTGCAGAAGGGCAAAAGTGTTGTGGCTAAATCCATCGAACGCTAGAGCGATAACAAGGCCCGGGGAATTCCTTCCCTGGACCAATTTAGTAGATCTTAGATGTGCAAGATGAGGTATTCTACAGATTACTTTGAATGCTGTAAAGAGAAGCAATGTCCTT